>CAKRSS010000027.1 GCA_934401725.1 uncultured Eubacteriales bacterium
CCTCGCGGAGGATGGTGCGCGCCTCGTCGGCGCACTCGCGCGATGCCTCAATAATCAGCTCGTCGTGAACCTGCAATATAAGCTTCGCGTCGATACCCGATTCACGCAGGCGCTTCTCGACGTTTATCATTGCAATCTTTATTATATCGGCCGCGGAGCCCTGAATGGGACTGTTCATTGCGACACGCTCGCCAAACGCGCGAAGTTGATGCTTCGACGACGCCAGTTCTGTAATATAGCGTCGCCGCCCGAATATCGTGGTGACGTAGCCGTCCTCATAGGCGCGGCGGATGGTCTGCTTGAGGTATGCGTCAATGGCCGGGTAGCTCGCGAGGTAGTCACCGATGTAGCGCTTGGCCTGCGCGACCGAAATCCCGAGGTCCTGCGACAGCGAATACTCACCGATGCCGTACATAATGCCGAAATTGACCGCCTTTGCGCGCTTGCGGAGTTCGGGCGTCACCTCATCGGGCGTAACGCCGAAAACGGTGGCGGCGGTGCTTGTGTGAATGTCAGCGCCGGACAGAAACGCGCTTATCATATTCTCGTCGCCCGAAATGGCGGCGAGCAGGCGGAGCTCAATCTGCGAATAGTCAGCGTCGATGAGCACGTAACGCTCGTCGCGCGGCACAAAGAACCGCCTCAGCTCGCGCCCGAGCTCGGTGCGGACGGGGATGTTCTGAAGATTCGGATCCGTCGACGAAAGCCGCCCGGTCGCGGTGCCGGTCTGCTTGAAATTGGTGTGCACGTGAGCCGTGCTGTCGGCAACCTTGAGCAGACCGTCAACGTAGGTGCTCTTCAGCTTGGTGACCTGGCGATAGTCGAGGATGTCCTCGATTATCGGGTGGTACGGGCGCAGCTTATTGAGTATCTCCGCGCCGGTTGAAAATCCTGTCTTGGTCTTTTTGTCGACCGGCAGTCCGAGGCGGACAAACAGAACCTCGCCGAGCTGCTTTGGCGAGTTGATATTGAACTCGCCGCCTGCATGGTAGAAAATGCGCTCCTCCAGCTCGTGCGCGACCTGCGACAGCTTCTCGCCGTACCTTTCGATACCGGCGCAGTCAACCTTGAAGCCGACCTGCTCCATATTGCACAGCACCGCGGCAAGCGGCATTTCGATGTCGTAGAGCAGTTTCTCCTGTCCGCTCTCGCGCACCTTCTCGACAAGAACCGGCTCGAGCTCCATCACGTAGCTAACCGCCGAAATCCTCTCGTCCATAACCTTACCGAGGTGCTCCATGACGAGTCGCGGCAAATCAAAGCTGCTGTCACCAGAGTTCACGACGTAGGCAGCGAGCATGGTGTCAACCGCGCACGCACGCCACAAAACGCCAATTTCATCGATTTTTTTGTAGATATTTTTGCAATCGTGACATATAATCTGATGCACATCAAGAAATTTGCCGAGGTCTTCCGGATTGCCGACGTAGCAGTAAACCCGCTCGCCGTCGCACAGCATTATGTCCTCGCCCTGCACGTCAAGCGCGATTTTCCCGCATTTGAGTTCAAGAAGCGCCGCGCCGTCAAGCTCGGTGACGCTGACCTCCGCCTGCGCGTCCGTCTCAGGCGCACCGTCCACACCAACCTCATTCTCAAGGCCGAAACGCTTGATAAATCCCGAAAACTCCAACCGTGTGAATAGCTCACGCGCCGCATGGCGGTCAAGCTGACCGTTCCCAAGCGACGATGGCTCCGGCATGTCCGGAACCTTGCGGCATATCGTCGCGAGCTTGCGCGACATGAAGGCTGAATCGCGCCCCGCGCTCAGCTTGGAGTGCATCGACGCCGTAAATCCGGCGCTCTCAAGCCCGTCGTACAGCGCGTCGAGCGTGCCGAACTGCGAGATGTACTTCAGCGCCGTCTTCTCGCCAATCCCCGGCACTCCGGGAATGTTGTCCGACGAGTCTCCCATAAGCGCCTTAACGTCGACAAACTGCTCCGGCGTCACGCCGTACTCCTCGATGAAGTGGGGGCGGTCAAACCTGACCGTGCCCTTGTTCGTCTCGAGCAAAACCGTCGTCCGCTCACCGATAAGCTGGAGCGAGTCGCGGTCGCCCGTAACGACATAAGACTCTATTCCCTCTTTGTCCGCCTCGGCCGACAGTGTGCCGAGTATGTCGTCTGCCTCGTAGCCCTCGAGGCTTAAAAGTGTGAAGCCAAGCGCCTTCGCGCATTCGCGCGCAGGCTCAAACTGCATCGCCAGCTCCTCGGGCATGGCGCGGCGCCCTGCCTTATAGTCGGCGTACATCTTGTGACGGAAGGTAGGCGCCTTGAGGTCGAATGCAATCGCGCAATAGTCGGGATGCAGCGCGTCGAGGTGCTTTAGCAGTATATTTATCATGCCGAAGATGGCATTGGTATGCAATCCGTACGAGGTAGTCAGCGGACGTATGCCGTAAAAAGCCCGGTTTATGATACTGTTGCCGTCAACTATCAGCATTTTCTTCATAATGTTTTACCTTCCGAATCAATATGGAATTCTCTGTCCGAAAATTATTCCCGGAATTATTCTCCGTGATACGCTCCCGGAGACGGCACAGCGTTGCACGCAAGCATTTTCTGCTTGCCCGTCAGCGTCGGGTCGGTCGAGAATGTGATGGCGCGATCCGTATGCAGATCGGTGCCTGGAAACTGCTTGAAATCGTACTCGCAGCGCACGAGCATTTCCTTGTCGAACGTAATGTCAAGCCGACGCGCGTTTCCCGAGTTGTCGAGCACGGGAATCTCGGTCACGAGCAGGTCCTCACCCTCGCGAAGCATCGCGCCGTAGCGGCGGTCAAAATCCTCAGACTCAAGCACGGCCCCGGCGGGACGAACCCAAACGGTCAACACACCGCCAGCTTTGATTGTCTGCCCGGAGAAGCGCAGAATGTTGACCTCCTGCGGCTGCTTACCCGTCGTTACCCACAGGCGGGCGGCGTAGCCGTCGAGGCAGATGTCGCGACCGGACATGTTATAAATCTGAAAATACTTGAACGGGTTGTCGATAACATTGCCCGCGCGGTCGACAGTCTCGCTGCTCGCAGCCAGTATCTCGCTTATTGCGAGCGGCGACAACGTGACGCAATCCGTCTCTACATACCTGCTGCGACCGGCTGTCCCACGCGCAATGACAGATGCACGCCGCATTCCGGCAACATCCGGCAGCTCGCAGCTGACGCTCGCCGTAGCTCCCGCGGGGAGCACGGGCAGCTTGACGGTGCGGTACGGAACCGTGTGCTCGGTGTCAAAGCCGGACACTGGCGTGAGGTAAAAGTCGACCTTAACGTCGCGCATACAGCCGTCAGAGCTGTTTTTCAGCTTTGCCGTCACGACGTGAGGCCGGTAATCGTCCCCTCCGCGGCGGTGCTCGAGCCGATCGAGCTTCAGCGGCGACTCGTTCTCAATCCAGACAGGCGACGTAACCGTGTACCTGCCGGGAGCGGTTATTTTGAGGTAGTAATAGTCATATTCGCACGGCACAGTCAAGCGCAGTCTGTACGACTGGAGCGCGCCGGCGTTGACGGACGCCACAACGATATTGTCCTCACCAACGAGTGCAATATTGCCGATTCCGGCCTCACATTCCGTGAAAATGTCCGCCTCAACGCGCAGTTTTTCTTTGGCTGTGATGCGTGAGCCCATCCATTCGCCGTTGATTTTGAAGCGCACCTTCATGGTCGTGTCGCCGGTCGAGTAGGTACGGCGACGACGGAATGCGTCCATGATATTGTCGCGTGTCAGCGCCGGTGCAAGCACGTACGTGGTGGACGGCGTAGCGGTCGTCCAGTTGTAACCGTGGTTGTCCTCGTTGAATGCGGGCGAGGCGTGCCAGCCGAACGACAGAAGATTGGCATACTCGCGGTCATATCCCGCGCCCTTTATCTCGGAAAGACACACGGCGCGGTCGGCATCAGGTGAGTAATCGTCAAAGTCGTGGAAGTTGCCCCACGCAAGATTGGGGTGGTTGAACATTGCCACCGCCAAACGGTCGCGGCGCAAAAGCCCGTATAGCTCGTGTATGCCATTGTTGTGAATGTCGCCTTCCATCCAGTCGGTGCCAAGCACGTTCATGTGCCCCCACAGCGCGCAGGTGTTGTTCCACGTCATCTCGAAGCCGTAAAGCGCGGCAAAGCGCCCCGGCTCATTGTACTTGTCGGCAATGTCTATCTGACGGTGGTACAGCTCGTCAGTTATATAGTGCGAGTGCTCGGTCAGCGCGAAGAAATCAACGCCGCCGACGTCGCGCGCATACGCCATGGCCTCATCCGGCGTTGCGATGCCGTCCGAGAACGCCGTGTGCGCATGAACCTCGCCGTGATACAGCTGCAGCTCGTCCGGGCGGCATATCGAAAACTCTATTTTGCGGTAGGTTTTGTTCCCTTCCTTATCGCACAGCATAATCTCGTAGCTGTGCGCGCCGTAGCGCAGCGGACGCGTCGGCGTGTAGCTCACGCGATCAGACTCCCAATGCGCCTGCTCGGTCACATTCTTGCGGTCGACGCAGAACACTGATGCCGAAAGGTTCACCCCCGATGCGTCGCCGAAGCAGACGGCGAGTGTGGGTGTTCTCGTATCGTCATAGCCGTAACCGCTCTCAGGAAACGCACGCGTTATGAACGGCCCGCGACGGTCGCGCAGGCGGGTTGTCAGCGGCTCGGAACGGCTGCCAAGCACAGTCCACCGAACACCGTCGTAGATATTTATGGTGTAGCACAGTCGGTTGAGCGCGAAAATGTCGCGCTCGGGCAGCATGGCAGACCACGCCCCGTCCGACTCGTGCGCATCATAGCGGCGCAGCTTGCCGTCGGCGAGCTTGAGTTCGATATATGCGTCAGCGACAAGGCTGCCGTCAACAACAAAATTCAGGGAGGTAAAAGCGCCCGCCGCATTGACAGTCACGTCAGCGTCAAGCGGCACAATCGCCGGGCACGCGCGGCTGATAACCGGAACTGCCTGCCCGCGGTCGAGAATACCGGGGGTCATGAGCGCCTTGTGGTTTATACTGATTCCGCTTGCAGGGCGGCGCACATCGATAGTCCAGAGCGACGAATATCTGACCGGCGTATCGCGGTTGCCGTCGTCGGTCAGGTTGTACACCATGCTAAAGACCGCCATCTCAAGTCCGTTTTCGGGCTGAGCCTCGCGCGGTGCGACAATCAGTGTCGTCGTCTCGTTCTTGACCGGCAGACGGTTCATTCTCTCGAGCGCCACATACGCGCCGCTCGCCTCGTCGAGGCGGCTCGCCTCTACGGGAATCAGACGGAAGTCCGTGTTCGCAAGATCGAACGCGGGCTTCGGAAAGTCTGCCATCGCGGCCTCAACAAAGCCCTCACGGCAGAGCCACTTGGGGTCTCCGGACTTATGGTGCTGTGGCAGCAGCGGCCATATAGCCGCAACCTCGCCGGAGGCAAGCGTCTCGACACCCGGCGTCTCAGCGAGGTACAGTGAGCAGACGTAGTCCCCCACTGACGGCGACGCGCCGTTGTAGGCCATGAATTTGTAGTCGTACAGGTCGACAGGCGCGGCCGAGGGGTTCATGACCTCAATAAACAGCGTCAGCCCCGCGCCCTTGGGGCGCGCAAAAAACTCGGTCACGCACAGCGGCGGCATTACGCCAACCGACGCGACCCCGACACGATAGTCCTCGCTCACAGCGTCACCACACTCGAAGTGATAGCTCACCTCGTCGGCGGATTCGAATATCTCAGCCGGGACATCCACAGAATAAACCGAAAGTACACGGTCGTTCGCTTCATAAGCTGCGCCGCGCGTCATACAGACGCGCGTGTCACGCTCACCTGCACGAAGCAGGAGACTGACTTCGCCGCAAACATCGCGGTCTGCGCAGGCAACGCTCACGCGCCACGCCTGCCCCCGGACTACAAATCCGGGGACGGCGTGATAAAACTTCATTTTTCCCATATTTATCGTGTTACCCAGCGGCTCAGAGCAATCCGGGGGTTACGTTGCGGTTCCAAAGCATGCAGCTGATGTAGGGCAGCTTTGTACCGTCGTACGTCTTGCCGTCAAAGGACAGCACGGGCTGCTCCAGCTCCTCAATGCGGTCGATCTTGCCGTTCACATAGTCGGAAAGGCGCATTGCTGTGGAGTTGAGCCGCTCACGCAGACCGCCGAGGCGGAGCTCCTGCGTCGAGAAGCCGAAGGTCTTGTTCTCGAGGTACCACTGATGACGGAAGGCCTTGATAAAGTCGTCGAGCTCGCTGACCATGGCGGGAATTTTGTTGTCAGCCATGTCGGCAAGCGCGGCGCGGTCGCCGTCGAGGTAGTAGCGTCTCGCTCTGATGCTGACGTCACACTTGTCAGCAAGGAAGACGCACAGCTTTGCCAGCGTGTCGAACATGTATCCGAAGTTGGGGTCGTCGACGTACTGCTCCAGCCGACGCGCCGCAGCCGCAAAACCGGCGGGCGTCTTTTCAGGGTCCATCTGGACGTCAAGAAGTCCCTCAAGCGGGTCGTTAAAGGTAAGATAGCGGCAGGGGTTGACCGGATGGCCGATCTCAACCGTCACGCCGGGCATTTCGTTGGGGGCGTCGAGCGTCAGCAGCGCCTTGTAGCCGATACCGAGCGACATCATACCTCTCTTCTCCAGCTTTTCGTCATTGACCGACGGCGCATAGGCACGCTCCGCAAAATACAGCAGCGACGCCAGCGCCGAGAACTGCGCCGCCTCGCCGCCGTTGTCGCCCCACGAGGTGACGATGACGTTGTCTACTCCGCGGTCGGCACAGACATCAAGCTGCATTGCAGTCGACGCGACCGAGAAGGTGTTGTGCGGAGCAAAGCCCGACCACTTCCAGGCGCCGCCCGCAAACGCGACGGGATTGTGGAATTTGAGATGGCAATCAAGCATATGCGAGAAAATGCCAGAGTCGAGCGAATAGTAGTCCCAATAAATGAGCGTGAGGTTCTCGGGAACCTTGTCGATTATCTCCTGCGCAATCTCGCCCTCACGGACGCGGTAAGCGCCGTTGAAGGCCATGCGGAAGAACATGTCGCTCCAGATCATGGGATGGAAGCCGTTGTCAGTGCATATTTTGACGACGCGGTCAAGGTGCTCCAGCATGACATCCGAAGAAGGACGGTATCCGTTCTTCAGCAGATAGTTGCCGCGACCGAGCATGTGCGCCTCGTCCATGCCGATGTTGATTCTGCGTGAACGGAAGCACTCGGCGCAGGTCTTCATGATGGCATCGATAAAGGCGTATGTGCGCTCGTCGCCCACCATAAGTATATCGCCGGTGTCCTGGAACGGGAAGCCGGGCCAACGAAGAGCGGTAGTCAGATGTGCCAGCGTCTGGACGCAAGGGATGACCTCGATGCCGAGGTCGTAGGCGTAGTCGTCAATCTCCTTGAGCTCGTCGTGCGAGAAGCGTCCGCGCATGTGTCCGAAGTAGGGGTAGCCGGGCAGCTCAAACGTGTCCTCGGTGTAGAGCATCAGGCTGTCGTAGCCCATGAGCGCCATGTAGCGCAGCATTCTCTTGGCCGTCGGCATATTGTAAACCGCGTTGCGCGACATATCCGCCATGTAGCACAGCATGCTGAGATTGGGTGTCTCAACGACCGCCTCGCAGCCGTCAAGAATCTCCGGCAGGTAGGAGAGCATACGGAACAACTGATGCTCGCGAATATATGTGATAACTATTGCGTCGCCGTCGCGCTCGATAGCAAGGCGGTCGCCACGTCTGACGCGCACCTCAGTGCCGCCGCCACAGCAGCAACAGCCAATCTCAATCCCCAACTGCGGTGCGACATAGCTCACGCCGCGCGAAAGTCTGTCGTCCAGACCGGTAAATCTAACTTTGTGTGACATGGTTGTTCTCCTTGAATTTATTTATTTGACAGTTTGGTAAACAAATCGGCATACACCGGGTCGCGGGACAGCTTGTTTACATATATGTACTGCTCACGCTCGGTGTTGAAGGCATAGCGCCCTTCCATAGTGACATAGGGGCGCGGGATTATCGAATAACGGAAGGCCTCGGGGCGCACAAGCACCGCCACAGCAGTCACGTCCCACACGACCTTGGACCAGCCGTAGGGCTTTTTGGTGTACGAACGCACGATGTCAACCAGATAATCGCACAGCTCGTTCTTGCCGCGCAGGTAGTACTCGAGCTCGGGTATGGTCGTTACAAACTCTGTGCACATACCGGCGCACGGTATCTGAATGAGCGGCACCCCGGAGTCAAAAACAACCTGCGCAGACATCACATCCTGATAAAGATTGAACTCTTTTGTGTCCTTATATGTCAATGCGTGACCTCCGAGCCAGATGACGACCGCCTTCTTGGCTATCTCCGGACACTTGATTATTGCGGACGCGACGTTTGTGATCGCGCCGATTGCAACGATATAAATGCGCTCATCAGAGTTCATAACGGTGTTTATAATGTTCTCCGCCGCCTCGCTCTCGACCGGCGTTTTCTTGTCGGCAAGGAAGCTCTCGGAGCCCTTATAATAAGGAATGTTTGCGTTCGGGTCGACCAGGTGCATGATTCGCTGAATCTCGTTGTAGCTCTTCATCATTCCGTCAGCGGCGCTGGTTGAGCGCGAATTGAGGAAGGGTGCGGCGTTGACGCTGAGCAGTTTGACGCGCTCCGGCGACAGCATGGCGTAGGCCAGCGCGAACTGGTCGTCGATCTCATTATAGGTGTCGGTGTCAAGAATGATGTTTTTGACTGTCGGACTCTTTATGTCCTGAAGAATATCCTGCATGTGAAAATGCTCCTTATATATTATTACGGTTGCATTATATCACGCCAGTCGTGCATATTCAACCGCCGCCGCGCAATGCGACCGTTTATTGCTGATTTTCAGCCATTTTCAGCAACTTTTCTGTTCCCTGTTGTAAAAAACACCTTGAGTTTATCGGGCTCAAGGTGTTTCGGGACGTACGCCTCCTATCGTCGCAGCGTCACCGCGCGGCAAATGTCCGGCAAAACGTATAAAGACTTCACCGCGCCATCCGTGTGTCGCGCAGTGATGCCTAAAACCGGGCTCCTCCCTCACACCTCGGCACGGTTACAGGGCGGAGCCCGGAATGCTGTTATCTCTGGCCGTTGTTACGGTTTCTCGACTTGCGGAGTATGCTCATAATCTCGTCGAAGTCGCTGTCCGAAATCGAGCCGTTACCGCCGACCTGCTCTGCAAAGGAATCGACGATGCTCTTTTTCTTGTCCTCAGCCGACTCCGCTTTGGGCGCCTGCTCGGCCGCACGCGCGGGAGCCTGAACGGCCTGTGCGTGGTTAGCGGGGGCGGCGGGAGCTGTAGGAACGGCGGGTGCTGCGGGAGCAACCGGAGCCGCAGGAGCAGTTGCCGGAGCGGAAGGAGCGGAAGCCGCAGGCTTTGCAGCTGCGGGAACTGCGCCGAACGCGGGACGCTTTGTACCGTTGCCATCGTCCTCAGGCTTCTTCTCAAAGCCGGTAGCAATGATGGTTATGCGCATTTCGTCCTCAAGCTCGGGATCGAGCGCGCACCCCCAGATGACGTTTGCATCGGGATGAGCCTCGTTGTAGACCATGTTGCAGGCGAGATCCACGTCCTCAAGACCGATGTCAGGAGAACCGGAAATGCTGATAAGAATTCCGCGCGCGCCCTTGATGGAGGTCTCGAGCAGCGGGCTGGAAATCGCGGCCTTTGCGGCAAGCTCAGCCTTGTCCTTGCCAGAAGCGCTGCCGACGCCCATGTGAGCGTAACCGGCGTTGCTCATGACAGAGGTCACGTCAGCAAAGTCAAGGTTGATATATTCGGGAACGTTTATGAGTTCGGAAATGCTCTGAACGCCGCGGCGCAGAACGTCGTCGGCAATCTCGAATGCGTTGGTGAGCGTGATGCGGGTCTCGGAGACCTGCTTGAGGCGCTCGTTAGGAATGACGACCAGCGAGTCGACGTACTGACTCAGCTCGGCAATGCCTTCCTCTGCCTGATCCATTCTTTTCTTGCCTTCGAACGCGAAGGGCTTGGTCACGATGCCGACGGTCAGAATGTCCATCTCCTTGGCAATCTTTGCGACGATGGGAGCCGCACCGGTACCCGTGCCGCCGCCCATACCTGATGTCACAAAAACCATATCGGCGCCCGTAAGCATGGCCTTTATTTCATCAATTGACTCCTCCGCGGCTCTTGCGCCGATTGCGGGATTCGCGCCTGCGCCGAAGCCCTTTGTGATTTTCTCGCCGATAACCAACTGGTTCGGTGCATCAGAGCGTCTGAGCGCCTGTCTGTCTGTATTGATAGATACGAACTGAACGCCGCGGATATTGGTCGAAATCATGCGGTTAACGGCGTTGTTTCCACCGCCGCCGACGCCGATGACCTTAATATTCACACTGCTTTCAAGGGTATCGTCATGTTCAAATGTCATCTGAAAATCCTCCTGCTTTTTACAACTGTATTTTGTCCGCCGCGTTTTGCGCAGTCGTTTTTGTTACTTATAATAATAATATATTTTTCACAATTTTGCAATATCTTTTTAATAATTTCAGATAACTTGTCTCTTTTCTTTAAATCATGGCGTTTTAAGAGGCGTTTTTTTTGATTTGCAACATGGTTTTGCCACAATTTATTGTTGCAGGCCCTGTTTTGCACCACTAAATGTTGTATTATCGACGTTTTGCGCAAGTCAAGTCTCAAAACCACATCACAAAAGCCGCACCGAAAGCCTTTCGGTGCGGCCATTTACTTATTTAGGGCGTCACTCTCCGGTTCTCCGAACCGTCGGGTGGCGCAAATCTGACACATCTATCGTTGCCTGTGGGGAATCCGCAAGCGATGCGTCCGAGATGAGACGCGCGGCGGTTTCCAACTTGCTCTCCATATCCGACGTATCACCGAGGCGCACGGTGAAGCGGTCGCCGTAAAGCAGGCGGACGGAATATCGGTCGGAGAGGTCAACCGAGTCGAGCCGGTCGGCGAGCGGCGAGGCGTAAAGTGTCCCGAGCGTTTCGCCTATGTATCCTGAGTCTTCAAAAAAGCTCACCGTCTGCCCGGCTATTGCGCGGCGGACGCGCGGCAACTCAAGCGGCAGTATTCCCTCACCGGAAGCGCCGATGCCGAGCACCCGCATATCCTCAGACAGCAGATACTGCTCACCCGCAATGGTCGCGGCGTACTTTGGCGTCTGGCAGGTGAGCGTTATCTCAACCTTGCCTCCGGCGCGCTTGCGCACCTCCACACGGCTTACAAACGGCAGCTTTTCGAGCACTGCCGCCTCCGCCTCGGCTGTATCGAAATCATTCTTGCGCATGCCAACCGACACCCCCGCGGCCTCGCTGACCTGCGCCTCGGAGTAGGGGCTGTTGCCCGCGGTGTCCACTATACCGACGCTCTTGACGACCGCCAGCGCGCCCGCGACAGCGCTTATTGCCCACACGACCAATAGGATAACGGCGGCAATCATCACCGCCAGTATCACGCGGCTCGCGCGGCTGTGGCCACCGGGCCGGGCGCTCTGCTGACCGTTCATACACTGCCCTGCTTCTTCTCGCGAACAAGCGTCCGGAGCTCTTCGTATATACGGCGGTTGGCGTCGCGATCGGCGAACACCACGATATTCGCAGAGAGCTCGGCGCGTTTTGCCGGATTCTCAAGCAGCGAAACTATTTCGCTTGTGTACCGGCTGGGGTCGTCAAGCTCACTGTCTCGTATCACAATTGCAGCATTGGCATCGCCAAACACCTTCGCGTTTTTGTATTGGTGATCATCCGCGACGTTCGGCGACGGGATGAGTATGCACGATTTGCCCATCAGTGCAAGCTCGGACACCGTCATAGCACCCGAACGCGATATGACCACGTCCGCCGCCGACATCCACAGGTGCATGTCGTGAATATAGTCACAAAGGCAGATGTTCGGCGTCTCAGTGAGACCCAATGCATCGTATGCGTCCTTCATTTCGTCGTAAAAGCGCACACCGGCGGCGTGCACGTACAGCACCTCGGGGTGTTTCGCGGCGTATTGCTGCATAAAGCGCAATCCGTTGCGGTTAAGCGTCGCCGCGCCAAGACTGCCACCAAAGCATATCACAATATACTTATATCCATTAATCCCGAGCTTGTCTTTGGCCCGCTGTGATGTGACAGCGCCAAATCCCCCACGCAACGGATTGCCGACGCGGATTATTTTTTCGTCCGGAGCCGTCAGATTTTCGCGTGTCTGCTCGAAGTTGATGAGTATTCTGTCGACCTGCCCCTGCAGCTTGCGGACGGCAAGTCCCGGCAGTGCGTTCGACTCGTGAACTGCGGTCGGTATCCCCAGCTTGGCAGCCGCCTTCAGCGTCGGCCAGCAGGCATATCCGCCCGTGCCGACGACAACATCGGGGGCGAATTCGCGTATCAGCTTTTCGGCCTTGTGCGGCGCAGTAAGTATGTACCACGCAGTCTTTATATTCTTCGGCGACAGCGAGCGCGAGATTCCCTGTATCTCGACGAACCTCAGCTCGTATCCGGCGCGTGGGACAAGCTCGGTCTCCTTGCCGTGGCTCGTGCCCACGAATATTATCTCGGATTCCGGCTCGTTCTGCCGTATCGTATCCGCTATTGCCAGCGCCGGGTTGACGTGTCCCCCGGTTCCGCCGCCTGTCATAACAACTCTCATTGCAAATGCCCCTTTATCTTTTCTGTATGCTGTAACGCGAAATGGAAAGTATAATTCCCATCTCAAATATCTGAACCGCAAGCGACGTACCGCCCGAGCTGAAGAACGGCAGCGAAATACCCGTATTCGGCATGGAGTTGGTAACGACCGCGATATTCAATATCGTCTGAAGCGCAACTTTGAAGGTCAGTCCGTAGACCGCGAGCGAGCTGAAACGGTCAGGCGCTTTGGCCGCGATATGGAAGCCTCTCCACACCAGCAGTCCGAACAGCGACACGACCAGCAGCGCGCCGAAAAATCCGAGCTCCTCGCAGATTATAGTGAACACAAAGTCGTTCTGCGGCTCGGAAACGTAGCCGAACTTCTGCATACTGTTGCCGAGTCCCTTGCCGAACAGTCCGCCGGAGCCGATGGCGTAGAGTCCCTGCCACGTCTGCCACGCGGAACCGAGCGGGTTGGCCTTTTCAAGAAACAGCCACGTCGTGACGCGGTCCTGCGCGTAGTCGGAGACAAGTATCAGCATCACACCGGCAAGACCGATCGCGCCGATAATGAGGAAGATATATTTGAGCCGCGTCCCGCCCATGAACATAATCGATATTCCTATCATACCGATTATCATGAGTCCGGAAATGTGCTTCTCGAGCGCCACGAGCATACAGATGAAGCCGAATATCATTGCAGGCCCCATCACACCGTAGCGGAAGCTCTCGCGCGTGACGTCGCTCTTTATCTGCGCTTCGTGTTTGCTCATGTAAAGCGCCATGGTCAGCACCACGGCCATTTTTGCGACCTCGGACGGCTGAATCGTCATAAATCCAAGGTCTATCCAGCGCTGCGCGCCGCCGCCCTCGCGTCCTATGACGAGCACCAGCAGCAACAGCACCACCGAGCCGCCGTACGCGCACACGCCGAACAGCCGCCAGAACCACGGCCGTGCAAAAAGCACGAACGGCAGCGTGCCGAGTATTGCGATGCAGGCAAAAAGTATGTATCTCCAAAGGAAATATGTACTGTCGCCGTATTTGTTCTGCGCGTAGACAGCGCTCGCGCTGAACGACATGACCGCGCCGAAGCAGATAAGCGCCAGCACAATCAGGAGAAACCATATATCAACCCCGCCGCGAACCATAATGCGTCGTCCGTCCGCCACCTCGTCGCCGGGGGCGGTCGGGTTGGAGAGTCTCTGCCGCCGCAGGCGCTCAAACAGTCGTCCAGCGGCGCTTTTTATGCCGCTTTTATTTTGTTCAGGCATGAGAACCGCCTCCCAAATCAAAAATCAGAACAGTCCGAACCAGGCCGCAACGCAGCATACGAGCGTTACCAGTGAAAACACGACCATAATTTTGACCTCGCCCCACCCGCACTTCTCGAAGTGGTGATGGATCGGAGCCATTTTGAACAGCCGCTTGCCGTGCGTCAGTTTAAAGTAGCTGACCTGAAGCATGACGGACAGCGTCTCTATAACGCAGACCAGCGCCGCGATGAAGATTATCAGCGGCTCGTCAATCATGAACGCCATTCCGACAATCATTCCGCCGAGGAACAGCGAACCCGTGTCGCCCATAAAGACGCGCGCCGGGTGAAAATTGTATACGAGGAAGCCAAGCGTCCCGCCGATAAGCGCGGCCGACGCCAGCGACAGCGCCTCAAATTCCATTCTGAAGGCAATCGCCGCGAAAAAGCAGCTTATTACAAACACAACACTGCTTGCCAGCCCGTCAATACCGTCGGTCAGGTTGACGCTGTTGACAATGCCCGTGATGACAAGTATCGCCAACGGATAGTAGCCGACTCCGAGCTCAAACGAAACGTCCGTAAACGGGATGTGCAGCATGGTGTTGATATGTCCGGTCGAGGACATTATATAAATGTAGGCTCCGGCCGCAATCAGCTGGAGAAAGAACTTCTGATAGGCCTTGAGCCCCTCGTTTTTCTTTTTGACCAGCTTGCAGTAGTCGTCGACAAAGCCGATGATGCCGTTGAAAACACCGAGGCAGAGCGTCAGCGCGAGCGGGATGAGCTCGGCTGTATCCCCCATGAACGCAGTGTAAACCGCCACGCCCGCGAGCACTATGAGTATCGCAAGTATGAAGCAGATACCGCCCATGGTCGGCGTTCCGGACTTGTTCATGTGCCAGCGCGGGCCTATCTCGAGTATTCTCTGCCCTACCTTGTGACTGCGCAGTATCGGAATGAGTATGCGCTCCGCAAGGACTGTCACGCCGAACACCGCCAGCGCAACTATTATGAATTCTGTAAGCATTTTCGTATTCATTGGTATTCTGCCTCTCTGTCAGACTCAACGGTAAATTTCGCGCAGACGCTGAATTATGCGCTCCGCCCGGATAGCACGGCTGGCTTTGACCAGCAGGACGTCACCCGGCTTCAACTCGCGGCAAAGCTCCCATGCAGTGGCGGTGTATGTCTCCTCATCGAGGTTGACAAACACCGACTGCTCCTCCATGCCCGCCTCAAGTGCGCCCGCAGCAATGTACCGCGCCAGCCCGCCTATCGTGAACAGCAGATCCACTCCGTGACGGACGACCTCCTCGCCTATCTCACGATGGAAGACCTCGGTATTTACGCCCAGCTCGCGCATGTCCCCAAGCACCGCAACAGCGCGGCCGCCCGGCTCACGAAGCATGCTGAGCACGTCGAGCGCCGCTCTCATCGACTCGGGACTTGCATTGTAGCAGTCCTCTATCACCGTGATATTTCCGAGCCCGTATATGTTCTGACGAAGCCCCAGCCCCGCGTAGCTCCAAAGCCCTTCGCGTATGCCGTGGCTGTTGACTCCGAGCATGTCGCCGACGGCGACTGCGAACAGCGCCGCATACACATTATGCTTCCCAACAGCGGGAATTTTTATGTCACAAAGACTGCCATGCGGCGTGCGAACATTGAAATATCCGCAGTTAATGTCAAAATTCACTTGTTCGGCGCAATAGTCGGCATCGGGATTGTCGATACCTACGCTGACCGTCTTGCCGCGCTCGAATTTCACGTCACGAAGCATTTCGTCGTCGCCGTTTATTATGAAAGTTCCGCCGTCGCACAGACCGTCGAGAATTTCAAGCTTGGCGCAGCGGATGTTCTCGCGCGAGCCGAGCGCCTCCATGTGCGACGAGCCTATTGTCGTTATGACCGCAATATCCGGGCGCGCGCACTCGGACATCGCGTGTATCTCGCCGAAGCCGCTCATTGCCATCTCAAAGACGGACACCTCTGTGCTGCCTGGCATTTCCATAACGCTCAGCGGCATACCTATTGTGCTGTTGAAATTGCCGCGCGTCTTGTGCACGCGGTATTTCTGAGACAGGACAGACGATATATATTCCTTCGTCGTCGTCTTGCCGACACTGCCCGTCACACCGACGCAGCGGCAGTTGACAAGTCCGCGGCAGTAAGCCGCAAGCCGCATGAGCGCGGCCTCCGTGTTGTCGACAAGCACGGCTCCGACCCCCTCGGGAACCGCCTCCCGGCGGCTGACAAGAAAGCAGTCGCAGCCCGCTGCGGCAGCTGTATAAATGTAGTTGTGACCGTCGGTGCGCTCGCCGGGCAGCGCCGTGAACAGTATTCCCTCGCGCGCCTCGCGTGAGTCGGTGCAAACGCCGCCGACGCGCACGTCACCGCGTCCTATAACCTCACCACCGATTATATCGGCAATACCGGAAATCGTCATGTCTCCGGTTCCAAATCTGATAATCATTTTCTTCCTCCGTTGTGCTTATCCGTCGTGTCTGTGTTTGTCGTGTCTGTGTCCGTTACGCCGGTGGCGCGGCTCTCGCGCTCGTCACCCGGGTATTTGCCGCGTCGGCGCTCCATGGCTTCGGCGACTATCCGGCGCTCGCAGAAGGGTGTCCGCCCCTCGCGGTTTATCTCATAGGCCTCATGGCCTTTTCCTGCAAGAATTATTATATCTCCGGCCGAAGCACCGCACACGGCACGCATTATCGCCTCGCGTCGGTCGGGGATGACGCAGTAATTTTTTCGCTTGCCGACGCCTGACAGTATGTCGGCAATTATATCCATCGGCTCTTCGCTGCGACTGTTGTCCGACGTTATAATCGCCGTGTCGGCCAGCCGCGTCGCAATCTCGCCCATCACGGGGCGCTTGCTGTGATCCCGGTCGCCGCCGCAGCCGAACAGAACCGTTATTCTCTGTCCGCGGTGGCAAAAGCCGCGGACGGCGGCAAGCAGGTTTTCAAGCGCGTCGGGCGTGTGGGCGTAATCGATAAAGACCGAAAAATCGGCGTCGTATCCTAATTTCACGCGCTCCAGCCGCCCCTCAATACCGCTGACGGAGGCTATCGCCCCCGCAATCACAGCGGGGCGCACGCCGAGCTCCGCTGCGCAGGCCGCAGCCTCCAGTGTGTTCATAACGCTGAACCGTCCCGGCAGCTGACTCTTTATTTTCATGACCGCCCGCGCAGTGCAGAGCGTATAGCCGATACCGAGAACGCCGTCATCAACGATGCCCTTGGCGCGGTAGTCCGCGCTGTGCCCCGCAGCCGAGCAGGTGACTACCTTCCCGCGACAATGCGCGACAATTTCATTATAGTATTCGCTGTCGCGGTTTATGATAGCCACGCGGCAGGCGGAAAACAGCTTGCATTTAGCCTCAAGATAGGCCTCCATGTCGCCGTGAAAGTCGAGGTGCTCGGGGGTAAGATTCGTGAATATCCCCGCCTCAAACTTAAGCGGCGCCAGTTTGTCGAGCGCCAGCGCATGAGAGGTCGCCTCAATAAAAACATATTCCACCCCGTCGCAAGCCATGCGGCCGAGCATTTCGTAAAGCTGTTCGGGATCTGGGGTGGTCATGTTCGCCAGCGCGTCGCGGTTGGGAGCGACAAGACGTTTGTCACCGGACATACAGCTCACCGTCCCGATCAGCCCGCACCGGTACAGCGCCGACTCGAATATTTTCTTCAGAACGCAACTCACCGAGGTCTTTCCGTTCGTTCCGGTGACTGCGATATATTTCATCTTTTTTGAGGGGGAACCGTACCAAGCGTCAAGCAGGCAGGCAAGCGACTGTCTCGTTTTCGGTACGGTTATAATTCTTGCAGAGACGTCCTTTGCGTCGTCTCCGGCAAGCCATTGTGCGTCCTCCTCAGCAACAATCGCCGCGGCGCCCGCACACAGCGCCCGGCGGATAAATAAATGTCCGTCATAACGGAGTCCCTTAATGCAGACGAAGAGACTTCCCTCCTTCACCTGCCTGGAATCCGATGTAACTCCGCTTATCTCGGACGAGAAAAGCGGCCGCGGGCAGTCAATGCCCGCGATCTGGCACAGCTCTCCGAGCTTCATAGCCGCCTCCTTGAAGTATTTGTTTCAACTTCCGAGGCGACACGTCACTCCTCTGTGTCTCCTACATAGCGGAAAGTCACTGTCACGACGCTTCCCTCCTCCGCCACCTCTCCGGCCGCCGGCGACTGTGATACAACCACCGCGCCGGTTCCGCTGAGATAGTTTCGGGTTCCTTCTATTTTTATATTCAGTCCTGCGTTGATTATCATGCTGTTCGCCGCTGCGGCGGTACGACCGACCACGTTCGGAACGCTGATTGTCTTCTGCGGGGCATCTTTGGTTGTGTAAAGAATAATCTTACCGTTGTTCTGCTCGACCTTGGAACCCGCCGCCGGAGACTGACGCAGAATGTAGTCGCCGTCGCCGCGGATTTCGACGTTGAGATCAAGGCTCTCGGCATACTTGCGCGCCAGTGCCGTGCTCCAATAGCACAGGTTAGGAACACTGACAGCCATATTCTTGAGCTCCTCGTCAGTATACACCGCCTCGACGCCAAGATAGGGCAGTATCTCCTCCATGACGCGTCCGACATAGGGCGCAGCCACGGTGCTTCCGTAGAGCGAGCCAATAGTCGGCTCGTCAACGATGATTATGACGGCGTACTGCGGATCGTCCGCAGGCGCGTACGCCACGCAGGAGCCGATACGCTTGCTCTTGTCGTCGCCTATCTTCTCGGAGGTACCCGTTTTAGCGGCCACGCGGTAACCGGCAACGTAAGCATTCTTCGCGCCTCCGTTTCCGGAAACACCCTTCTCGAGTATGTCGGACAGCGTCCGGCATATATCGGAGTTCACGACCTGCCGCCGCACGACCGTGCCGTGCTCGTACACGGTCTTGCCGTTCTCGTCGGAAATTTTCTCGACAAGGTAGGGTTCGACCAGATTTCCGCCGTTTGCCACCGCCGCGATAGCGGTTATGTGCTGGATGGGAGAAATCTTAAAGTTCTGACCGAAGGACGACACCGCAAGGTCTATCTCGCGGAAGCGGTCCTCTTTATAAAATATACTTGTTCCCTCGCCGGGGAGGTCAATCCCCGTCTTCTCGAGGTATCCGTACTGCTTGACATAATTGTAAAAGCGCTGCGTACCGATTCGCCCGCCGAGCATCATCATGACCGGGTTGCAGGACTGCTGAAGTCCTCCCGCAAGGTCAAGACTGCCGTGACCGGTCGTTTTGTGGCAGTGTATCGTGCGCCCGGCGACTGAATACGCGCCGGAGCAGAAGAAGCGCTCTGTCATATTGACCAGCTTTTCTTCAAGCGCCATCGAAACCGTGATAATCTTGAAGGTGGAGCCGGGCATATAAATCTCGGTTATGGCCTTGTTCGACCACGTTTCGAGCAGCAGCTCACGCTTGAGCGTCGTATACTCGGTGCTGTCCTCCGCATAGCCCGAGGCGTTGAGTTTTTCAAGCGACTGTGTGTTTAGCGTCCACGGCGAATTGAGGTCGAAGGACGGCGCGACGCCCATCGCGAGTATGGCTCCCGTCTTGACGTTCATGACAATTCCGCACACGCGGTTCTGCGCGCCGGACTCGGTAAGCGTCGTCTGAAGCTGCTTTTCAAGCACCGACTGGACGTAGCTGTTGAGCGTTGTTGTAACGTTTAAGCCGTTCTGCGCCGCGACGTAGCTTTCGTACTCGTAGGGAAGCTCTTTTCCGTTGGAGTCGCGGGCGGTTATGTATTTTCCTGCAATTCCGGCGAGCTGTTCGTTGTACTGGAACTCGAGGCCGTAAAGCCCCGTGCCGTCACTGCTCGTGAATCCGATGACCTGCGCCGCGAGACTGCCCTGCGGGTAGTAACGCGTACTTGTGGCCTCGGCGTATATCTGATCGTTGTATTTGTTCTGTTCAATAAAGCGGCGAACCTTCTCGGTGGTGTCCTCGTCAACATTACGGGCAATGGTGCGGTCGAGGTAGCGCGTATAACCGGCGTGCTTTATCACGTCGTCGTACTCAACGCCATATTCCTTGCCGAGTATCTCCGAGAGGCCTCGTGCAATGTTCGCAGCGGTAGTGCCCGACTCGAGCCCCTCATGCTTATCAAACGCCGCTATTCCCTTTGGAGAGATGAAAATTCGATATGTCGTAATATTGGTGGCCAGAAGGACGCCGTTCGAGTCTGTGATGTTTCCGCGGTCTGCGTTTATGACGGATTCGGTGGTGAGCTGATCCAGCACCTTGCTCTGATACCTGTCAAAATCCACCGTCTGTATAAGCAATATGCGAACCAGCAATATCACCAGCAACAGCGCAACCAGAATCCCGAGTATTGTGGAACGGCGAACCGCCCCGGTGGATATGGAATTGGGTGTCAAGATAACCTCCCTGCCCCGCCGGTGCGGGACGTGCTCACTATTCAGTAATATCGTTAGCTATATACATACATATTCCGCGAGTGTGAGGTTTATTCGCCGAAAAAGCCGAGCGCGTTGAGCAGCGCCGATATAGCAGTACGTCCGCCGCCCGGACGATAAATTTCGACTTTATCCTCCCTCTTGTCGTCAACAGTAAGGACTGACGCATGCTCGCGGTCTATCATCCCCAGCCGACCGCGCGCTTCCTCTTCAATATATCTGAGATCATTCTTTAGTTCAAGACGGCGCGAAAGCTCTGCCTCGGTCGACTTGAGCGATGCGAGCCGGTTCTCCGCGTCATACAGCTCCATGTTGGCCTTTGACGATATGACCGCCCCTGCGACTATCAGCATCAGCGACAGCGCCAGGCACAGCATGGCCGCCATAACGCCAACCGGAAGACGCTTTGCCTTGCGTTCGACACGGCAGGACTTGTCATCTATCTCGAGCCACGCCACCACGCGGCTTATAGCCGCATCAATGCGCTTATTGTCGCGCAGGCGCGCGCGTATACCGGCGTACCATGGGGGTTGCTCAGGCGTCGCATTAGCTTGTGCGAACGCCGTGGAGGTTGGCGCAGATTTCGCGGCAGGCTGCTCGGCGGTCGTCTTGGTTTTTGCGCACTCGGCGACGGCTTGGGCATCCGCCGCGACTTTCGCACGCTCGGAGACTGCTTGGGCGGTCGCTATGGCCATTACCTCCTCGGCGGTCTTTTTCATATGCCGCTCAAGTTTGCGCTTTTCGTTAAGTTCGGTATAGTATGTATGGCGGCACAGATACGGTGTGCCCTGATAGCTTTTCGGACTGTCCACGACCTATGCCCTCCCAAAATCATAATTTTTCCGCCACCCTAAGCTTCGCACTGCGGGAGCGCGGATTTTCGGCGAGCTCTGCCTCGCCGGGTTGTATCGGTTTGCCGCTCACATTCTTCACGACCGGCTTTTTACCGCAGACGCACACCGGGAAATCCTTCGGGCAGGTGCACCCGGAAGCCAGCGACGCAAACGTCTGCTTGACAATCCTGTCCTCAAGCGAATGAAACGTGATTACAGCGGCGCGGCCGCCGCGATTGAGTCTTGCGACTGCAGCGCGGAGTGCCGGTTCTATGACGTCCAGCTCACCGTTCACCTCAATCCGGATGGCCTGAAAGCTGCGCTTTGCCGGATGGTGCCCGCCCTCGCGAGCCGACGCAGGTATCGCGCCCTTGATAATGTCAACCAGCTGCCCCGTCGTCTCGATGGGTGCTTTCTGCCGCTGTGCGACTATCGCCGCGGCGATGCGCGGCGCGAAGCGCTCCTCGCCGTAATCATACAGTATCTTACGGAGCCTGTCGGCGCTGTATTCGTTTACAACGTTGTAGGCGCTGAGCGCGCGGCGCTGATCCATCTTCATATCAAGAGGTGCGTCCGCGTTGTAGGAAAAACCGCGTTCTGCGGTATCAAGCTGATAAGAAGATACCCCTAAATCGAGTAAAATTCCGTCTATGTGATCTATTCCGAGCGAGTCAAGCACGCCCGACACGTTGCGGAAATTGTCACGGACAAGCGTCACGCGGTCACCGTACGCGGCGAGTCGCTCGCCCGCTGCCTGTATCGCGGCGGCGTCCTGGTCGATGGCGATAAGCCGCCCCGTCGTCAGGCGCGACGCGATGCCGCTTGAATGTCCCCCGCCGCCGGCAGTGCCGTCGACATATATTCCGTCCGGCTTTATGTTCAGCGCCTGCATACACTCGTCGAACATGACCGGCTTATGTGAAAACTCAATATGTTCCATACTCACAACCCCAGCTTCTCGAGTTTCCGACGAATGTCAAGAACGTCTTCCTCGCTCGTTTTCTCAAGGTAAGCCGACTCCGACCATATCTCGCCGTAGTCGCCGACACCGACGACGTACGCCTGCTTGGATATTCCGGCGTAGTCGACCAGAACCTGCGGCAGAAGAATTCTCCCCTGCGCATCCGGGGTCACCTCGGCGGCGGTGCGGTAAAGGAAGCGCAGAATGTCCTCCGAGGTACTGCGCGGCGCGGTCTTGAGCGGTGCCACATAAGCATCCCACGAGGCGCGTGAATAGAAGCAAAGGAAGTTACCACGCAGACTGCGCGTCACCACAAAGGTGCAGCCGAGCTCCGCACGGAACGCCGCGGGGATAAATATTCGGTTTTTAGCGTCAACAACGTGCTTAAATTCACCGCCGAGCATCTCTCACACCGCCCCTTCTGCAATTTTAAAGCTTTACTGCGTAATTTCAGTGGCACTATCAGTACACTTTACCCCACTTTGCACCACTTTTATATTATTATATATCATATCGTCCCCCATTGCAAGGGGTTTGTAAATTTTTTTGAACTTTTTTTGCAGTTATTTATTGCCAATCGTGCGTAATGACATCACAAATCAAAAAACGCGCCCACGGGCGCGTATAAAACTTCGGCCGCGCCCATGGGCACGGCCGAAATGTCATATAAATAGCCAACATAGGCAGGATCCCCCCTGTCAGCGATTATTTGTCCGATCAGTCCACACTGCGCGAACGGCGCGCGGCAGCAGTCACTGCAATGCCTTGACCGCCTTGACCACACGGCTGGTGCCGAGGCGCGAAGCGCCGAGACGGATGAAATCCTCCGCGTCGTTAAGATCTGCAATGCCCCCCGCCGCCTTGACCTTAACACCCTCGCCGACGTTCGCCACCATCAGCGCGACATCCTCGCGCGTCGCGCCGCCCGTTGAGAAGCCGGTGGAGGTCTTGATGTAGTCCGCGCCGGATTCCGTGACGATACGGCACATGCGCAACTTTTCATCCTCGCTCAAAAGGCAGGTCTCGATGATGACCTTGAGCACATGCTCTCCGCAGGCCGCCTTGATACGGCGGATTTCGTCAAGCACGTAGTCGTCTCGACCGTCGCGCAGAGCGCCTATGTTTATGACCATGTCTATCTCGTCCGCACCGTCAGAGATGGCCTGCTTTGTTTCGAACACCTTGACCTCAGTCGTGTTGTAGCCGTTTGGAAAGCCTATGACCGTGCATATCTTCACCCGGCCTCCGACGTACTCATGCGCTCGCGCCACGTAGCAAGGCGGTATGCAGACGGACGCCGTGCCGTACTTTATACCATCGTCGCATATGGCGCGTATCTGCTCCCATGTGGCGGTCTGTGCGAGCAATGTGTGATCACATTTCGATAAAATCTGCTTAATATCCATGGTATTCTCCTTAAATTTGATTGTGTTTTTTAGCGTGCTGCCTGCCACTTTTCACGCATGATGCAGTTATAGATTACGTTTTTACGCTCGTTTGTTATCTTCCAGAACACGTCGTACTCGGTATGATGATATTCAAAACCGGCCTTCTCCTGTGCGCGGCGCGACTTTTCGTTGCCCTCAAAATACGAGCACCACACGCGCCCGGCGTCGGTCGTCTCGAAAATGCGGTCGACAAAGAAGCGCATGACCTCCGGTGCGAACCCACACCCCCAGTATGTCTTGCCGACCCAAAAGCCCAACTCGGGCTCTCCCGGCTCAGCGTTCTCGACGTCGGTTTCAAACACACCGAAACTCCCGACAATCTCGCCGGTCTGCCGCAGAATCATTGCGTACGTTCCCGGCTTTGACAGCACATCGCGTATCACGGCGCGGCTGTCGTCGATGTCGCGGTGAGGGTTCCACCCCGCCACAGGACCCACGTCTTGGTCGCACGCCAACGTGTAGAGCTCCGCGGCGTCAGACTCGGCCCACGGGCGCAGCGTAAGACGTTCGGTTTCGAATATATCGTTCATAATCGTGTGCTCCAAAAAACTTATTCATCCACCGCACATCCGAGAAAGCGCCCGACCTCACGGTTGAACTCCTCCGGATTTCGCGCGGCCACAAAATGGTCGCCGTGAAGAATGCACAGGCGCGCGTCTGGAATCGAGTCGGCGATGAGCTTTGAATGCGCCGGTTTTATCATGTCGCGATCACCGACGATGATCAGCGTCGGCGCGGTTATGCGCGAAAGCTCGGCGGCGTCGAGGTTCGGGTCGTTGACCATGAGCCCGAGTACTTCGGCATTGGCTCGCGCCCCGGCGCTGTGTTTTGCAAACAGCCTTGCGACACAATAACCAATCTCAATCGGCAGCTGCACGCTCGCCTTGACGCCCGACGGCGCGAGGTTAGCTCCGTTGAGCACCAGCCGCCCGACCATGTCCGGGTACTTCAGCGCAAAGCAAAGCGCGATGTTGCCGCCGTCGGAAAACCCGAGGATATGCGCACGCGCTATTCCCCGTTCCTCCATAAAGTCATGCAAATCGTCCGCAAACTGGCGTATCGTGAACGGCGCCATGCCGCGCGGGGACTGTCCGTGCCCGCGCGTATCAGGCGCTATTACGGTAAAAAATCGTGAAAAATATTCGATCTGCGATGAGAAATAATCGTGTGACTCCCCGTTTCCGTGGAGAAGTATCAACGGCTCTCCCTCGCCGCGCTCGAGAAAATACAATGAAATATCACTCATATCAATGTTTGTTTGACTGTTCGATAATGCCGACTATCGCCATAAACGCACCGTAAAGCACGCCGGCAATAACCCATATTATCCAGCTGTTCGGCATATGGCTCTGTCCCCACGGGGTCAGTATCATAAAGAGGTAGGCTGCCGTCACCACAAGCCAGTAAACGAGGCTGCATGCGCTCTTGACACTGCTCTTTTCCTTGTTGCGGCGCGTATAGTCTCCCTCCTCAAGCAGGCGGTTAAAGGCTCCCATGCGCACGCCGCCGTAAACAAACGCGATGCACCCGAGACCTATAACAAACATAAGCAGCCCCGTGCAACCGATGAGCGCAATGTCCGACGCGCCGATGCAGCCGACGACTATCAGCGGGATAACCGAAAGAATGCAGGCAACCGTGCCGATAATGTTGAGCCGCGTGTATGTATCGGAAAATGCAGCTTTGCGCTCCTTTGTCATGCCGTCGACGCCGTATTCGGTCTCAAACGGCTCTTTTTCAAGAAAATCGAAGTCGCGCATACGCGCTCCGCAGCTTATGAACATAGCGACCGCAATCGCCACAAGTACGAGCAGTACGCCAACTCCGATACCGGCCGCAGCGTTCTCACTGAGTCCCGAGCCCGCCATGTCGCTCACACCGGCGAGCAAAATCAGCGTTATCGGCGACAGAATGCAGAGAAAAGTCGCTATCGCCATGCGCAGCGCGTTTTTGCGGGAGCGCTCAATGTAATCCGACGCCATGTCCATGGTGACGCGGCGAAGTTCCGAGTCGGTCTCGTCGGAAACCGACCACGGCGTTTCCTCAAGCTCATCTTTCAGAAGGTAGTCTGTGGTGACGCCGAATATGCGGCTCATCTGAAGTATCTTGTCCATGTCGGGAATCGACTGCGCGCCCTCCCACTTGGACACGGACTGGCGGCTGACGCCCAGCTGCTCCGCAAGCTCCTCCTGTGACCACCCGGCCTTCTTTCTAAGAAGCGTAATTTTGTCTGCCAATATCATAATATAAAGTCCTCCGGCCGTTTTACGGCGAGATAATAAATTTCAGACTCCACCGCGCCGTCGTGTACTGCGCGGCGGTGACGCTTAAGGCTTCATCGCGTAATTCCGATGGTGCAATTGCGCAGTCAGATTTTTCGTCAGATGAACCAAAAATGCGAAGGCTGTAGCAGCGCTACAGCTAAGAATTTTTGTGAAATATGACGAAAAAATGCCCGGCAAGTGTGCCACTCGGGCATTGTGCGGTAATGCCTTAAGTTGGTCATTCCGCCTGATTGGCATTATACTACACCTATCGGCGGTTGCAGACAATAAAGTCAGCTGTAAAATGTGTCAACCGGCAGTTGCGTTTGCATTTTTGAGGCTTTGCCGCGCCACTTTGGCGTTGCGCGGTGATGGCTTAAGGGGAAAAACAGATTTCATCTCTTATTTCCGAGGTTCGGGTGCTGGCGCTGAATAGCGTCGCTGTCCTCGCTGCCACGCTGCGCCGGAATCACCGACGCCCCATTGCTCTTGTCAGACTGAAGGATATACACCATTCCCGCGAACACCTCGCCAAGCCGCCGGGCGATTTCCTCCTCGGTAAACGAGCACACCTCCGAGGCGCACAGCGCGCACAGTCCGTAGGTATACGTCCACATCTGGCTGAACAGGTGCTCGGCCTGCTCACGCGTGGCTCTGTAATCGCGCATGATTATGTCAATGTCCTTCTGCTTGCCGAACGGGATGGAGTCAAGC
>CAKRSS010000028.1 GCA_934401725.1 uncultured Eubacteriales bacterium
CAACCGGGTAAATCGTAATATTCTGCTTGAGTGATAACATATCCGTGTTCGTCTGCAGCCCTTCTTGTGCTATGATTTACATAAAGCAAAGGCATTGTGAGGTCTTCAAGGTTTGCGCAGTTTGAAAATGCTTTGTGCCCGATTGAGGTAACCTCGGGGGTGAGCACGATTTCCGCAACGTTTTTCAGATTTGCAAAGGCATAATCGCCGACCGCACCGCCGGTCACGGTCAGCTTTCTCAGGCTCGTCGGGATGGCGCCCGCTGCCTCGGCGTTGCTCGCATAGCCGAACAGATAGCCGACGTTCGTGTAGTTGCTCGTTGTGTAATCAGAGCCAAGGTAGGGCACGGTCAGCTCGGTGAGCCAGTGGCAGTCTTTCAGCGCGCCCTCTTTTATGTGGTTGAACAGGGGCGAAATCTCGACCTTGGTCACGGTGCTGTCCAGCACGCCCGTGAGCATACAGAACTTCTGACCGTTCGGGAGGTTGTATTCATCGTCCACAACGTAGAGCAGGTTTTCAAAATCGGGCTTCAGCGTCCAGTCGGCATACAGGGTGATGTTGCCCGTGGTGCCGGCGGGGATGCCGTCCTCGCCGACGAATTCGCCGTAAGCGTTGTCATATCGCCAGCCGTTGAAGGTGTAATCGTACTTCGTGAGCGGCTGGAGATTTATCCAGTCCAGTACGGTGTAGGTGTCTTCGTTTTGGTTCCAGACGCCCATGGTGTTTTTGTATGTGATAGAATATCTGTCGGCTTGCCACGTCGCAATCAGCGTGATATCGCCTGCCGTTGCGGTGTCCACCTCGGTGATTGCCTTCCATCCCTCGGCAGTGTCGACGCACCAGCCCATGAAGGTGTAGCCCTTGGCCGTGAGCGGCAGCAGCCTGATCTTGCCCGACGCCGCCTCATACGAGACGGGGTTGGGGTTGTCGACGGCCACGTCGTCGGTTACACTATAATTATATGTAACGTTTACGCGCCCCTCGAGTATGTAGGTGGCGAGCTTGTCGGTTTTGTAGTTGAAGAAAAGCTGTGCGCTCGCGCCGTAGTGCAGCATGTCGCGCAGGGTGGCGACCAGCTTCTGGTCCGTCGTGCCCGCGACGCCGTCGACAAGTCCCAGCTTGCGCTCGGCGTAGGTGCAGATGCTGTAATCCATGCTCGAGCCGTAATATGTCTGGCCGTCAACGGTGACGTAGGGCTGCGCCGTGACTATGTCTGTCATCTGCTTGGCGGAAAGCTCTGTGTACTCGGCGACGTAGCACTCGACACCGGCGATAGTCTCCTTGCGCAGCGACTTTATGTCGGCGTCGGCAGTCTCGGGTGTGCGGGTGGTCGTGCCCTCGCGCCAGATGAGCAGGCCGACGTCGGTGAGCGGGGCGTTATCCGCGCCGATGACCTCGACTGCATACTCAATGTAGACCTGGTTGCCCATGATGAGGTTGCAGGCGTAAACCCGCACGGCGGGCTCGCCTGTCGCGCTGCCCTCGGTGGCACTGACTGTAAGTCCGAGCGCCAGCAGAATTACAACTGCCGCGATGGCAACGATTAAAATCTTCTTTTTCATGCTTAGAACCCCCCCTGCGGTTTAATAATATCCCACTCGCCCTCGTTCGAATAGGCTATAACATCTACTGCTTCAACGGAGATGACAGTGATTTTCGGAGCCTGGTATTCAGTCTTCAAATTCTGTCTCCTTTCGGGATTTTTTTCGATTTACAGATAAAAGTAAACGATTGATTATATTATACAGTATACGCGGCAATATGTCAAGGGGTCAGGCACATTTCCCGCTGTCCGCATTTACACTTGACAAAAACCGCAGGATGGGGTATAATCATACTGATAAAATATTGTTAGCTCCGAAAGGAAGTCAATCATGGAAAACGATGCAAAAATCCTTGACCTGTTCAAGGATGCTCCCGGAGAGGGAGGCTTCAGACTCGGCACGTGGGGACGCAAAATCCGCATCGGCTTTATCGGCACGGGCGGCATTGCAAACTCGCACATAAAGGCCTACCTCCAGTTCCCGGAGGTCGAAATCGTCGCGGGAGCCGACCTCATCCCCGGCAAGGCGGCGGCCTTCTTCGAAAAGTACGGCCTCGAGGGCGTCCGCACCTACACCGACTACAAGCAGATGATAGCCGAGTGCGAGCTTGACGCCGTTTCCATCTGCACATACAACCGCCAGCACGCCGTCCCGGCCATGTACGCCATGGAGCACGGGCTGCACGTGCTGCTCGAGAAGCCCATGACGGTCACTCTTGACGAGGCCGTCGAGCTGTGCCGCGTCGAGAAGCGCACGGGCAAGATACTTTCAATCGGCTTCCAGCCCCGCTTTGACCCCAACATGCAGATGATAGGCAAGATATTCCGTTCGGGCGTGCTGGGCAAGATATACTACATCCAGACCGGCGGCGGACGCCGTCACGGCATCCCCGTCAGCCGCGGCGACACCTTCATACGCAACGACACGGCGGGTGTGGGCGCGGTCGGCGACATCGGCTGCTACTCGCTCGATATGATTCTCAACGCGCTGGGCTACCCCCGCCCGCTGACAATTTCGGGCTATACATCCGCCTTCTTCGGCCAGAACCCGGCCTACTACGCGACTCATCCCGAGTACGCGCAGGAGTTCGGCGTTGACGACTTTTCGGCGGCATTCATTCGTCTCGAGGGCGACATCGTGCTCGACTTCCGCATTTCCTGGGCCATGAATATGGACACCGCGGGCGACACCATAGTGCTCGGCACCAAGGGCGGCCTGCGCATCCCCTCCACCGAGTGTTGGAACGGCAGTGTCGGCGGCCCCATGAAGATTTATACCGAGGTTGCGGGCGAGCAGGTCGAATACGAGATACCCGTGCTCCAGCTCAAGGGACTCGGCCGCGTCGAGCGCAAGGTCGGCTCCTTCCTTGACGCCGTGGTGAACGGCGGAACGGCACCCGTGCCCACCTCGCAGATTCTCATAAATCAGGCCATCATTTCGGGCATCGTCGAGTCCGCGCACACCGGACGCGAGATAAAGATTGAAATTCCCGAGATATGAGCGGAAAGTTTATAGTAATCGAGGGCCTCGACGGCTCGGGCAAGACCACACAGCTGAACCTGCTCGCCGACTACCTGCGCGGGCGGGGCAGACGCGTCTTTCTGACGCGCGAGCCGACAGAGTCGGTCAGCGGCGGCCTGCTTCGCGACGCGCTCTCGGGCGAGACACGGCGCACACCGGGCGAAATGGCCGCGCTGTTCGTCCTTGACCGCATTCATCACAACCAGAGCCCCGTCTCGGGCATCGAAAAAATGCTCGCCGACGGCTACGACGTCCTCTGCGACCGCTACTACTATTCGTCGCTGGCCTATCAGGGGACGCTCACCGACTTCGAGTGGGTGCGCCGAATGAACGTCGACTGCCCCGAGATACGCCACCCCGACCTCTGCGTTTTCCTTGACACCGATGTGGACGTCTGCCTCGGCCGTATCGGCGCGAACCGCGCCACCACCGAGATATACGAGCGCAGGGATACCCTCGCGGATGTCAGGAAAAACTATTTTCACGTACTGAACTCGCTCGACGACAATGTCGCCGTGATCGTTGACAACGGCGGCGACATAGAATGCGTCGCCACAGCCATACGCGGCGTCATTGATCCCGTTTTCGGATTCTGAACACATCACCATATACAATAAGGAGGAAAAAATCATGTTCATCGAAAGATTTTTCGCACCTGCTCCGCCCAAGAAGAAGCATACCGCGCTCAAGATCGCCGGTATCGTCTCGGCGGTGCTGCTCACGCCCGTTGCCTTCACCTGCAACAAAAAGCGCAAGACCTGGGGCTTCGGCGGCCTGCTTTACAGCGTCACCAAGACTCCGTCCGAGACCCGCGAGGGCAAGTTTGAGTACACAATCACGCTGCCGGGCATCGGCTTTATCGTCAAGACCTGGCGTCGCGCCGCGCGCATACTCAGTATAACCTGCTGCACCCGCAAGGCCAAGCGCGCCGGGAAGAGAGACATCTGCGATTGCTGCGACTGCTGCGACATGGCAGGCGAGGACTTCGTCGACATTTACGAGCACCCCGTCGACCCCACCGTCGAGGTCGCCGACACCGAGGAAAACTGACGACTAAATCAGAACAGCCGGCGGAGCAGCAGTGCCCGCCGGCTGTCGAAAGGCTGAAACAATATGCAGATTTACAATTCTCTCACGAGAACAAAGGAAACTCTCGTTCCCGTCGAGCCCGGCAAGATCAAGATGTACACCTGCGGCCCGACCGTCTATCACTACGCCCACATAGGCAACCTCCGCACCTATATCATGGAGGACGTGCTCGACAAGTACCTGCGCTACACCGGGCTTGACGTCAGGCGCGTCATGAACATCACCGACGTCGGCCATCTTACCTCCGACGCCGACACCGGCGAGGATAAAATGCTCAAGGGCGCGCGCCGCGAGCACAAGACCGTCATGGAGATAGCCAAGTTCTACACCGACGCTTTCTTCGACGACTGCAAAAAGCTCAACATCCGCACCCCCGAGGTCGTCCAGCCCGCGACCGGCTGCATCGAGGACTTCATCCGCGTGACGCAGTCTCTCATCGACAAGGGCTACGCCTATCTCTCTGGCGGAAACGTCTATTTCGACATCTCAAAGCTTAAGCAGTACCACGTCTTCCACGACTTCAACGAGGACGACCTCGAGGTCGGCGTCCGTGAGGGCGTGACGGAGGACACGAGCAAGCGCAACCCGGCGGACTTCGCACTGTGGTTCACCAAGTCCAAGTTCGACGATCAGGAGCTCAAATGGGACAGCCCGTGGGGCGTCGGTTATCCCGGCTGGCACATCGAGTGCTCCTGCATAAGCATGAAATACCTGGGCGAGTACCTCGATATACACTGCGGTGGTATCGATAACGCTTTCCCTCACCATACAAACGAAATCGCGCAGAGCGAGGCCTACCTCGGGCATAAGTGGTGCAACGTGTGGTTCCATGTCTACCACCTCAACACCGGCTCGGGCAAAATGAGCAAGTCCAAGGGCGAGTTTCTGACCGTCTCGCTGCTCGAGAGCAAGGGTTACGACCCACTGGCCTACCGCTTTTTCTGCCTGCAATCGCACTACCGCAAGTCGCTGGTCTTCACATACGAAAACCTCGATAACGCCGCAACGGCGTATTCCAAGCTGGTCGCGCGCGTCGCGGCGCTGCGTCCCGCCGAGGGCGAGCAGGTCGACGCCGAGGCGTTCGGGAGGCTGAAGTCCGGCTTCACTGCCGCGCTCGACAACGACCTCAACACCTCGCTTGCCGTGACCGCACTGTACGACGTCCTCAAGGCCGACACCGGCGCTGCCACCAAGCTGGCGCTTATCGAAGACTTTGACCGAGTCCTCTCGCTTGACCTCATCGCCGCAGGGGAGCGGCTGCGCGAGAAATCCGAGTCCGCCCCCGCCGCCGACGACCCGCGCGCAGCCTCCATTCTGGAGCGCATCTCTGCCCGCGCCGCCGCCAAGAAGGCCAAAAACTACGCCGAGGCCGACCGTATCCGCGCCGAGCTGGCCGCCGAGGGCGTGACGCTCGTCGATACCCCGCAGGGCACGACGTATAAGCTCGACTGACATGGTGGAAAGCAGTAAAAAGTATGGCCTTGCCGCTGAAATCGGACGCTATCTTCTCTTCGGTGTTCTGACGACGGTGGTGGCCATGTTGTCGAATTTCGGCATCCTTTGGGGCGGCCAGCGCATTTTCGACATCACCGATACCGCCTCGGGACGCTATTTCGCGCTCTATTCGGTGGCTAAGGTCGTGTCCTGGCTGTGCGCCGTGCTGTTCGCTTTTTTCACGAATAAAAAGTGGGTGTTCCACGACGAGCGCAACGAGGGACGCGACGTGGCGCGTCAGCTCTGCACTTTCGCGGGCGGACGCCTCGTCACGCTCGGCCTCGACTATCTGATCAACTACCTCATGCTGCTCGCCATGGGTGCGCTGTCGCTTTCCTTCCTCGACGGACTGTTCGGCATCACGCTTGCAAAGAACAACGAGATGATCGCCTGGGTTGTCACGCAGGTCGCTGTGGTGGTTTCGAACTATTTTATATCGAAACTGTTCGTTTTCCGCCGCGCCCGCACGGATGGGAAAGAGGAGAAATGAAATTTTGAACAGTATTTTGAAAAAGGTATTGACATCGGGGTAATTTTATATTATAATATTAACCGCGCCGACCGAGATAACGGCAATCGGCGCGGGTACGGAGAAGTACTCAAGTGGCCGAAGAGGCGCCCCTGCTAAGGGTGTAGTCCGGGTAACCGGAGCGAGAGTTCAAATCTCTCCTTCTCCGCCAAAAAGTGGGTGCAGGGACTTGTCCCTGCACCCACTTTTTCGCTGAAAAGCATGATGCCAAACTCTCTCAATTTTGCGAAGCAAAATTGATTATTTTGCGGCCGGGAGTGTGGGAAGACGGTTCAGCCGTGCGACGCCGCAAAATGTGGTTCACAATATCTCTTTTTCCCGCCACACTTGTGGCGGAGGGAAAAAGCTGTCCCGGTTTGGACTTTTTTAATCGCATGCAACCGTTTTCAGCCCCCGCTCCGCCGGAAGCGCGGGCTATGTTGCCGTAGTGTCGGCGCGCAGGCGACGTCCGCGGAGGCGGCGACAGTGTCGGTTGACACTGTCAACGCCGCGCCGGGGCAGAGCGTGACCGTCACGGTCTCAATCGCGGGCTGCGACAGCATAAAGTCCATCATGATTCTCCCCGAGTGGGACGAAAGCTGCCTTGAGCTTACCGGGGCCGAGTGGCTGTTCGAGAAAACGGCGCTCGCGGACTGGAGCATGGCCGAGAAAAACGGCGTTGCCGCGTTCGCCGACAGCACCGACATAAACGGCGACATTTTCAGAATGTCATTTAAGGTGAAGCAAGACGCGGCAAGCGGTCTTTCCGCAGTCGGGTGCGAGGTCGTTCTTAAAAACGGCTCCGTTTCCATACCCGCGACGGTGGTTTCGGGCGGCGTGAACATCTCGGCGGCCTCCGAATACACGCCGCTGTCCGATTTCACCTACACGACGTCCGGCAGCGAGCTGACCATCACCGAGTATACGGGCAGCGCGGCCGATGTCAACATCGCGCCGAGCTACGAGATTGACGGCGTCGAGTACACCGTGACCGCAATCACGGGTTACAGCGAGAAGGTCGGCAAAAAGACGTATTGCTACGGCGCATTCATGGACAATACGACGGTCGAGACGGTCATAATTCCCGAGACAGTGACCAAAATCGGCGACAGCGATTTGGAGTTTTACGCTCTCTACGGTTGCACGGCGCTCAAGAACGTCACAATTTACGGTACGCCCGCCATCGCTGAGGCTGCGCTCGGAATGTTCTATGACGACAAAACCGATTCGGACAAGCCCGTCGAGGGGCTGACCATACACTCGTGGACGGGCGACGCCGGGCATCCGTCCACCGCCCAGATATACGCCGAGGCCTCCGGCATCGCGTTTGAAGGGCTTGAGGACGTCGTCCTCCGCGGCTACCAGACGACCGGGACCGAGGGCCTCACCTCCGCGGACACCTACCGTATACGTTTCGCGGCTGAGGTGGACTCGCTGACCAAGTACAGGTCAGTCGGCTTCGATGTGGAGGCCGTCGGGCACAAGAGCTGGACAAGCAGCACAAATACGGTCTACAAGTCGCTCAACGGCACAACTCCCGACGGTAAGACGATTACGGCGGTCACGGCCAACGAGGGCAAGTACCTGTTCGCCATATCCATAAGCGGCGTTCCCGGCGGCACGGAGGTCGTGTTTAACGTCAACCCCTACGTCGTCAACCGGATCGGCGCTAAGGTCTACGCCGGCGCGCGCACAATAACAGTATCTGAAAGCGGGGTCGTGTCGCAATGATTAACAACAAAAACATGCCGGGCAGAGACGGCAAGGAGGCTTACGAAAAGCCGACGATAACGGCGGTCGCGTTTGATACGCGCGATGTTATCATGACGAGCGGCGGTCTGAGCGAAAAGCCGTCGGGTAACGGTGATGAGTTCCGCTGGTAAGATTATAATCGGCGTCGTCGCCGCGCTGCTGGTTATGACCTCCTGCGCGGTCGACGGCGACGGGGACGGAACATCCGCCGACCCCGTCCTGCGCGAGAGCACGGTGCAGACGACCAAAGACGATTCCGCCGCGCAGCCGGGCGAGACGTCCCTCCGGACGCCCTCCGGAACTCCTTCGGAGACGAATTCAGAGACAACCCCGGAAACTGCCACGGCAGTGCCTTCCGGGACAGCTTCAGAGACAACTCCGGGGATGGATACCGGCACTGACACCGACGCAGCCACTGGTTCGGACACCAAGGCTGACACCAAACCTGCCGAGCCCCCCGTGACGACCGCGGAACCCGCAAAACCTGCCGGTCCTGTGGAAACCACCGCGGAGTCCCCCACCGGGACGACAGACAGCACCGGCGGCGAAACCACGCCGTCCGGCGACGCTTTGCAGTCCGGCGGCGACGGAGAGACCGGCTTCGGCGAGTTTCACGAGATAACGGGCTGATAAAAACGCAAAATACCCGACCGGATGGTCGGGTATTTTGCGTTTTGTATCACTTCAGCATCGAAACCGCGTCCGCGATTGTCTTTTCGAGCGCTTCCTTGCCGTATTTGTCGACCTCGGCTTTGTTTTTCTCGCCGTGGGTCAGGCAGCCGGCACCGCCGATGCAACCGCCGACACAGGCCATGCCCTCGATGAAGTTGGCGTCGAGGCGACCCTTGCTCTTCTGGAGCAGAGCGATTTTGCACTGCTCGATGCCGTCGCAGGCGCAGGGCTTGAGCAGAAAATCAAGTCCCTGCTCGCGCAGTCCCTCGGCCACCGCGTCGGTGAGACCGCCGCTGCGGGCGAATATGCGTCCGAAATAGGAGGCGTTGTCGAGCACGCCCTCATCGAGCGTGGTGATGTCGATGTCGCGGCTGTCGAAGAGCGCCTGAAGCTCCTCAAACGTCATGGCGGCGTCGACGTACTGGCGCACCTCGTCCTTCTGCACCTCCATTTTCTTGGCCGTGCAGGGGCCGATGAAGACGGTCTTGCAGCCCTCCTCGTGCTCCTTGATGTACTTTGCAATCGTCGCCATGGGCGAGAGATTGTGCGAGACGAAGGGGCGCAGGTCGGGGAAGTTCTTCTCGATATAGTCGACGAAGGCGGGACAGCAGGAGCTGGTGAGGAAGCCCTTCTCGGCGAGCTCGCGCGACTCCGCCTGCGCGACCATGTCGGCACCGAGCGCCGCCTCGACCACCGTGTGGAAACCGAGCTCGCGCAGTCCGGTCACGACCTGACCGAGCTTTGCGTAGGTGAACTGACTCGAAATCGACGGTGCTACAATGGCGTAGACCTTGTAATCCTGTCCGTCGTGGCTGCCCTTGAGCAGCTTTATGACGTCGAGTATGTAGGACTTGTCGGTGATTGCGCCGAAGGGGCACTGATAGACGCAGGCGCCGCAGGAGATGCACTTGCTGTTGTCGATGCAGGCCTGCTTTTCGTCGCCCATCGAGATGGCCTTGACCTTGCAGGCCGTCTCGCAGGGACGGCTGTAATGGTGAATGGCGCTGTAAGGGCAGACGCGCGAGCATGCGCCGCACTCGCGGCACTTGGACTTGTCTATGTGCGCCACGTGCGCCGAGTCGAAGGTGAGCGCGCCGAAGCGGCAGACGTCCTCGCAGCGGTGTGCAAGACAGCCGCGGCAGGCGTTTGTGACCTCGTAACCGCCCATGGGGCACTCGTCGCAGGCTATGTCGATGACCTCTATGACGTTGGGATTTTCCGCATCGCCGCCCATGGCAATCTTGACGCGCTCGGCAAGTATGGCGCGCTCCTTGTAAACGCAGCAGCGCATGGTGGGAACCTTGCCGGGGACTATGGTTTTGGGTATGTCGATGGCGGTGGTGGCGAGGCGGTCAGCCCAGGCCTCGCGCGCGACCTCACGCAGTACCTTGTATTTAAGATATTGTACCTTTGTATCAAACTTTCTCATGTTTCTACCTCAGAAATAACTGACCTTTATGCGCTTGCCCATTTTTTTGAGACACGCCGACAGATCCTCGACGAGATTCATTTTAATATTGAAGTTTATTGGCAGGTCGGGGTTCTGGTGTGCGGGGTTGACGGCGCGGCCGACGAAGAAATTGATGTCGGTCGCCTCCTCAAACAGCATGCGGCAGATGAGCGACGCGCCGTCCTGACCGTAGCTCCACTTTTCGTAGAGCGTGTTGTCGCCGAGCGCGTCGTGAGCGTACTCGACCACCTTGTTTATGGTGATAACGCCCTCTGTGACGAGGTCTACGCCCTCAATCTCGGCGGTCGGCGGGACGTCGCTGCGCACAAAGCTGAGGCTCGCCTTGACCGGCTTGCCGAGATACTTTGCCGCAATCGACGACGTCGTGCCGCCGCAGACGATGTGCTTGCCCTCCTTCGAGAAGAACAGTGACATCATGCGGTTGCAGTCGTCGCGGTCGCGGGGCGGGCCGAACAGCAGGTTCATGGGCACGCGGCGGCGAATTTTGACCACGCAGGCGGTCGCGTCGTCGCCGGGACGCTCACCGTAGAGGCGGTTGACCTCGTCGATGAGCATGGTGGAGAGCGTTTTCGCGGCGTACCCGCCCGCGCAGACGGCCTCCATATAGCCGATTATGTCCTCGCGCTTCCAACCGAAGTTGTAGGCGGTGCCGATGCCGGCGTGAGGACAGCCGTCGCTCATGGCGATAAAGACGTCGTCCTCCTCCAGCTTTATGACCGACTGATATATCTTCTTGCCGCCGATGGTCATCTCGGTTTTGGGGTAGTCGTAATTCTGCCCTCCGCGTATGACGATGGTCAGCGGGTTGTCGTACTGTATCAGCTCGATTTCGCGGTTGTCGACTATGTGCATTATGGTGAAGGTGGAGTAGGCGACACCGCGGACGGAGCAGATGGGCAGCGTCTGCGCGATGGTCTCGACGCAGTCGTTGAGTGTCAGCCCCTCGGCCATCATGGTGGAGATGATTTTTGAGGTCAGCGTTGAGAGAATGCTCGCCTTGACGCCGCTTCCGAGCCCGTCCGCCAGAACTATGACGGTCGAGCCCTCGCTCTGCCCGACGATGTCGACATGGTCGCCGCACAGCTGCTCACCGTAGTGGTTGATGCTTTTGCAGCCGATGTCGGCACACAGATCATTCATCGGTTATACTCTCCTTCAGCTTGGTCAGTGCGATTTTGGTCTCGGCGGCGGTCTCACCGAGCAGGGAGGCTATCTCCTGGACTATGCGCATCTGCTTGTCGACCACCTTGTCGGCGATCTCAACCGTCTGACGGCTGATGCTCTCCTTCTTCTCGCGCTCGTTTTCCTCGTCGGTCACGTCGCGCATGATGCAGACGAGCATGTGGTAGGTCGCGTCATAGACTATGGTCTGCTCGACGTACTTGCCGTACTCGGCGAGATATGTACGCGAGTCGCGTATGCCGCGCTTGGTCTCAAGCACCTTCAGAAACGGCGTGGGGTCGAGTATGCGGATGAGCTGGTCGCCGAGCACGTCGGAGGCGCGGCGGATGTTCATTATCTTGCGCGCGGCCTCGTTTATCTGCTGCACCTCGAGCGCGTCGTTGACGACGACGAGGCCGTTGGGCGTGTTATTGACGATGCAGTCGGAGAAGCTCTCGGCCTTGTCCTTGAGGTAGGGCAGGCACATGGAGATTTCGGCCTTGCCGTTGTATATGGCGACGGCCTTCTCGCGGCAGGTGTTGTAGCCGCAGGAGCCGCAGTTGAGCTCGTCCTCGGGGCGGGTTTTGCCCATCTTGCGCAGAATCTCGACAATCTCCGATTCGGACGGCTTCTGCGTGTGCACCTCGATGGGCGCAAACGACTTTTTGAGCGCGAGGCTGTCGGGCTGTTCGACCTCGAAGTCGCGCACTCCGGCGTAGTTGGCGACGGCCATGTAGTCAAGCACCGGCGCGCGGTGGTATTTCTCCATGACGGGGCCGCCCGCGCAGCTGCCTATGCAGGCCGACATCTCGATAAAGCACTTGTGAATGCCGCCGTTCTGCACCTCGCGCAGCGCAGCGAGGCAGTTCTCGACGCCGTCAAGTGCCATATAGGTGTAGCCGGGCGTGTTCTGCGCCATGGTCTTGAGTATGCCGCCGGTGGTGGGGAAGAAACGCGCGCGGCTGGCCTCGTCGGCGTCCATGTCGTGCTCGAGCGGGATGCGCTCGGCCTGGAGCCAGTTGGTCAGCTCCTCGAAGGTGAGCACGGCGTCGACGATGCCGTCATAGCGCTGCGCCTCCTCCTTTTTGGAAACGCAGGGGCCGATAAACACCGTCTTTGCGTTGGGAACGCGCCGCCGTATCTCGGAGCAGTGCGCCTGCATGGGCGAGAGTATGTCGGCGAGAGAGGGCAGCAGGGAGGGGAAGTATTTCTCGATAAGCAGATTTATCGAGTTGCAGCAGGAGGAGATGACGACGTCGCGCGTGCCGTCGGCGAGCATTTTTTCGTACTCGGTCTTGACTATGGTAGCGCCGATGGCGGTCTCCTCGACGTCGGCAAAGCCGAGCGCCCGGAGCGCCTTGCGCATGCCGCGTATGCCGACGCCCTGATAGTTGGCGATGAACGAGGGCGCAAGGCTGACATAGACGGGGGCTCCCGACTGAATGAGCACCTTGACCTTCTCGGTCTCGTCGACGATCTGCTTGGCGTTCTGCGGGCAGACGACAAAGCACTGGCCGCAGAGAATACATTCATCCTCGATAATATGCGCCTGGTTGCCCGAGAAGCGAATGGACTTCACCGGGCAGTGGCGTATGCATTTGTAGCAGTTTTTGCAGTTGGACTTTTTGAGCGTGAGACAGCTGACCATATTCAAGCCTCCTTTGATTTCTCGAGTGCGGGAATTATGGTGTCGCGCCAGAAATCGGAGAAGGTTTCGGGCGTGATGCCGGTGTAGACGTCGTCTCCGACGGTGATGGTCACGCCGACGCGGTTGCAGCGGCCGGTGCAGAAGCTGCCCGAGAGGATGATGTCATCCTCGAGCTTTTCCTCTGCGATGCGGCGCTGCAGCTGCTCGACAATTTCGGGCGCGCCCTTGAGGTGGCAGGAGCTGCCGACACAAACCTCAACGAATATCATACCTGGGCCTTGATTTCCTTTTCAAAGAATTCTTTCACCGTGTCGGGGGAGACGGAGAAGAAGGCGTCGTCCACGGTGACGCAGACGCCCTCCTGGCAGCGACCCATGCAGAAGGTGCCGCCCAGCTCGACCTTATCGCCGAGTCCGTTGTCGTTGATGAGATACTGAAGCTCCTCGACTACCTGACGGGAGCCCTTGATGTGGCAGGAAGAACCGATGCAAACTGTAACCTTCATTTCAAATCTCCTTTACTGATAGTCGACGACGTTCACCCAGCCGTGGAGGAACTCGCGCTCTTTTTCATTGCCCTTGACCGACTGAGAGGCGGCCACGATGGGCATCCATTTCTGAACGTATTGCTTTGCGGTGTCGGACTTGCGGCAGAAGGTGTCGAGATACTTCTCTGCGCCTTCGATGTCGCCGGCGAGCCAGAAGAGCAGGTAGGTGCGGGCTGCGTCTGCCGACGCGTTGCCGAGCGTTGCGTGCGACCAGTCAAGGATATAGGCCTCGTCTGCGTCGGTGATTATGATGTTGGAGGGGTTGAAGTCGCCGTGGCACAGCTTGGTGTGGCGCGGCATGGCGTCAAGACGGGTGTGCAGGTCGTAGCGGGTGGTGGCGTCGAAGTCGGTGGCCGAGATTTTGCGGTTCATCTTGTCGCGCAGAGAGGTAAGGCCGGGGCAGGTCTTGGACTGCACCTCGAGCTGGATGTCAACCAGACGTGCGATGTACTTATCCTTGTTCTCGGGATCCTCGGCCATGATCTGGGCGAGGGTTTTGCCCTTGATGTAATCGGTGACGATGGTCCACTTGCCGTCGATGACAGTGACCTCGCGGATTTTGGGGACGTTGAGGCCGGTCGTCTCAACGCGGGCCTGATTGAGTGCCTCGTTGAGGACGTCTGCTTTGGAATAGGTGGCGTCGAACACCTTCATGCAGAGGTCGCCATCGCGATAGACGGTCTTGTTGTTTCTGACTGCGATAATTCTGTCGAGCTTCATTGTGTTACCTCCTTATGCTTTGCTTATTGTGCTGTGTGCCTTGCGGTATGCCTGCTTGAAGTCGCGGGAATTCTCCTCGACGGGAAGAGTCTCGGCGGTGGGCATGGCGGGCTCGGCGAAGGTGGATGTGCCGTAGTAGGCGTTGAGGTACATCTGGCGTATCTCGCTCATGAGCGGGTAGCGCGGGTTAGCGCCGGTGCACTGGTCGTCGAACGCCTGCTCGGTCATTTCGTCGAGGCGGGCGAGGAAGTCGGCCTCGTCGATGTTGTAGTCGCGGATGGTGGCCTTGATGCCGACGCGCGCCTTGAGCTCGTTCACTGCCTTGATGAGGTTTTCGAGTTTCTCGGTGTCGTCGTTGCCGCCGAGGCCGAGCGTGTCGGCGATCTCAGCGTAGCGCGCCAGCGTGTGCGGGTGGTCGTACTGCGAGAAGGTGCCCATCTTGACGGGCGCCTCGGCCGCGTTGAAGCGCAGAACCTGCTCAATCATGAGCGCGTTTGCGATACCGTGCGGCAGGTGGTGGAACGCGCCGAGCTTGTGCGCCATGGAGTGGCAGACGCCGAGGAAGGCGTTTGCGAACGCCATACCGGCCATGGTGGCGGCGTTGGCCATCTTCTCGCGGGCCTCGACGTCGGTCTGACCGTTGTCATAGGCGCGGGGCAGGTAGGTGAATATGGTCTGGAGCGCCTGCTTTGCAAGACCGTCGGTGTAGTCGGTGGCCATGACGGAGGCGTAGGCCTCGAGTGCGTGGGTCACGGCGTCGATACCGGAGGCGGCGGTGAGTCCGCGCGGTGCGCTCATGTGGAAATCGGTGTCGATGATGGCCATGTTGGGCAGCAGCTGGTAGTCGGCGAGCGGGTACTTGATGCCGCTGTGCTCGTCTGTGATGACGGCGAAGGGCGTGACCTCGGAGCCGGTACCTGCCGACGTCGGGATGGCGATGAAGTAGGCCTTCTCACCCATCTTGGGGAAGGTGTAGACGCGCTTGCGTATGTCGATGAAGCGCATGGCCATGTCCATAAAGTCGACCTCGGGGTGCTCGTACATCACCCACATAATCTTGGCCGCGTCCATGGCCGAGCCGCCGCCGAGAGCTATGATGCAGTCGGGTCTGAAGGAGTTCATCTGCTCGGTGCCCTGCTTTGCGCAGCCGAGCGTGGGGTCGGGAGCGACGTTGAAGAAGGTGGTGTGGACGATGCCCATTTCGTCGAGCTTGTCGGTGATGGGCTTGGTGTAGCCGTTCTGGTAGAGGAAGCTGTCGGTGACGATGAAGGCGCGCTTTTTGCCCATGACCGTCTTCAGCTCGTCGAGCGCGACGGGCAGGCAGCCCTTCTTGATGTAAACCTTTTCAGGCGCACGGAACCACAGCATATTTTCTCTCCTTTCGGCCACGGTCTTGATGTTGATGAGGTGCTTTACGCCGACGTTCTCGGACACGCTGTTGCCGCCCCAGGAGCCGCAGCCCAGCGTCAGCGAGGGGGCGAGCTTGAAGTTGTAGAGGTCGCCGATACCGCCCTGCGAGGAGGGGGTGTTGACGAGTATGCGGCAGGTCTTCATTCTTGCGGCGAACTCGTCGAGCTTTGCCTGCTCGGTGGCGACGTTGAGGTAGATGGAGGAGGTGTGACCGTAGCCGCCGTCGGCGATGAGGTGCTCGGCCTTGGAGAAGGCGTCCTCGATGTCGTGCGCGCGGTACATTGCGAGCACGGGCGACAGCTTCTCATGCGCGAACTCCTCGGAGAGCTCGACGCTCTCGACCTCGCCTATAAGTATCTTGGTGCCCTCGGGCACGTGGACGTTGGCAAGCTCGGCGATCTTTGCGGCCTTCTGGCCGACGATCTTTGCGTTGAGCGCGCCGTTGATAATAATGGTTTTTCTGACCTTCTCGGTCTCCTCGGGGGTGAGGAAGTAGCAGCCACGGTCGGCAAACTCGGTCTTGACTGCGTCGTACACGCCGTCCAGCACTATGACGGACTGCTCGGAGGCGCAGATCATGCCGTTATCGAAGGTTTTGGAGTGGATAATGGAGTTGACGGCCAGCACAACGTCGGCGGAGTCGTCGATGATGGCGGGCGTGTTGCCTGCGCCGACGCCCAGCGCGGGCTTGCCGGAGGAATAGGCCGCCTTGACCATGCCGGGGCCGCCGGTGGCGAGGATGATGTCGGCTTCCTTCATGAGGAGGTTGGTCATGTCGAGAGAGGGGATGTCGATCCATTCGATAATGCCCTCGGGAGCGCCCGCGCGAACCGCGGCCTCAAGCACAAGGCGGGCGGCGGCGATGGTGGACTTCTTTGCTCTCGGATGGGGGCTGATTATGATGGCGTTGCGCGTCTTGAGCGCGATGAGGGTTTTGAAGATTGCGGTCGAGGTGGGGTTTGTGGTGGGGATGACGGCGGCGATGACGCCGAGCGGCTCGGCAATCTTCTTAATACCGTATGCGCGGTCCTCCTCGATGACGCCGCAGGTCTTGGTGTTGCGGTAGGCGTTGTAGATGTACTCGGCGGCGTAGTTGTTTTTGATTACCTTGTCCTCAACAACGCCCATGCCGGTCTCCTCGACGGCCATTTTGGCCAGCGGGATACGCGCCTGGTTTGCGGCGATGGCGGCCGCTTTGAAGATGGCGTCGACCTGCTCCTGGGTGTAGGTCGCGAACTTTTTCTGCGCTGCTCTGACGCGGGAGATGGCCGCCTCCAGTGCCTCGACGCAGTCAATGACGGGTCTTGCTTGGTTTTCCATATAATCCTCCTCAGTTTGAATGAGTAATTTTGACTTTCTGATGCAGATGCGCCAGTGACGGCGCCATGTTTTCGTACTGAACCGTGACGTTCCCCGGCACGTTCAGCCGGACGGCGGAGAAGCACCAGATGGCGCGGACTCCGCTGCGCACGAGCAGGTCGGCGACCTCCTGCGCGGCGGCAGGCGGCGTGGTTATGATGCCGATTTCGACCTGGTGCAGCGAGCAATAGGACGGGAGGCTGTCGAGCGGCAGGACTTCGTCCGACAGCTTGGCGGGGTTGTTGTCGAAGGCGCGGCGGAGCGTGATGCCGTAATCGGCGAAGCCGCCGAAGCCGAGCAGCGCCGAGCCGAGCTTACCCGCGCCTACTATGACCGCTTCGCACTCGGAGTTCTCGCCGAGCGCCGCGCGCAGCGCCGCGGACAACTCGCCGACGTTATACCCGACGCGGGGCTTGCCGCCCCCGCACACGGCGGACAGATCCTTACGCACCTGAACCTCGCCGAGTCCGAGCCCGCGTGCGACGGAGGTCGCCGAGATATATTCCGTTCGCGGCGGCAGGCTTTTGAGGTATTCGAGGTACCCCGGCAGTCTGCCGATGGTGGCTTTTGAGAGCATAGTCAGCCTCCTTCCTTGTTACTGACACTATTTTAACACATTTCTTTCGGGGTTTCAAGTACTAATATTGCATATCGGTATTATCAATATCGATATACCCTATACCGATTGGGAAATTGTGCTTTTTTGCGTGGAAGGGCGGCGGGGCTCTTGCCACGGGGGGAGGTTTATGATATAATGTATTAAAAGGGTTTTTGGTGGCCGAACGTCGGCGGAAAACGTTTTTTAAGAATAGTTCTTTGGCCTTGGCGGGCTCTCGCCGTGGCCGGCCTCCGACGTGTTCGAAGTGTACTTTTCTGCTATGCGGCAGAAAAGTACCAAAGAGAACGCACCCAAGCGGGGGCGAACCTACGGATTCGCCCCCCTTGGGGATCCCCCCACTCCCGTGGGGATGGCTTAGGGGAGCGGAATCCGCCTCATTGGCGCACGGCACCGGCGCGGCTCGGTCAAAATCGCTCTACCGCGCCTTTGCGGACGCACGGCTTTGTCCCCGGTTGTACGTTGTCTGGGGGTTCAGCTTAAATCGATTTTCTGCTGGCAAAGTAGCTTGGTTGATGGCGGGCGGTCCCGCTCGTTGGTCTTGTAAAATTTTCATTCCAGCAACCATTTGTACCGCAGACGCTCCCACCGGGATGCACGGAGGGCCGCCGAGGCGGGGCGTCAATGGTTAGCCTGCCCAGTGTGAGTTGCGGTGAGCTTTCCGGCGAGTATGAACGCGGACGCAGTGAGCTTCCCAAAAGGCGTCTTTCCGCCGGATGCTGACTTCGGCAAGGGTGAGCACGTACCCCTCACGCATCCCCACGGGAGTGGGGGAGTCCAGAGGGGGCGAACCGTAGGTTAGCCCTCTCTGGGGCGACTCTTTTGAAGATAATTATGCCTTCGGCATAATTATCTTGTTCTTTCTCTGCTCGCGGCAGAAAAGTACAGTTAAATCTCGTCCCGCGGACGTTGTGGCGTGCCCTTTCAAGGCCTCAGAACTTATTCCGCATACGTTCATATGCAATAGAACATAACATTTCGGAGATAGAAACCTATGTTAAAAATCTTCCATACCGCTGACCTGCATCTCGATAGCCCCTTCTCCTCGCTGCCGCCGTCCGTGGCGGAAAAACGGCGGGAGGAGCTGCGCAGGGTGTTCGTCGGCATGATGCAGACGGCAGCCGATGAAAATGTCGACCTCGTGCTCTGCCCCGGAGACCTGTTCGACGGCGGGTTCGTCAGTAAGGAGACTGTCCGCGTGCTCTGCGATGGCTTCGGGCGGCTGCGCTGTCCCGTCGTCATCTGCCCCGGCAACCACGACCCGTATACGCCGCAGAGCGTCTACGCCTCGGGCAAGCTGCCCGGTAACGTCCGCGTTTTCCGCGAGGAGACGCCGTCCTCCTTCGACTTTCCCGAGCTCGGCGTAGACGTCTGGGGCGCGGCCTTCACCCGCCCGTTTATGGAAAACCCGCCGATGGTGCGTGTCCCCGCGCTCGGCAGCGATAAAATTCACATACTCTGCCAGCACGGCGACACGCGCAGCCCGCTGTCCAAAACCTGCCCGCTCAACCCGCGCGACATCGCCTACCGCGGCTTTACATACGCCGCGCTCGGTCATATCCACGTGCCGGGCGAGCCCGAGGTGCTGTCGGGAACGGCGGGGACGACCACCGTCGCCTACAGCGGCTGTCCCATGGGACGCAGTTTCGACGAGCCGGGCTTCGGCGGCGCGCTGATGGTCACAATCGACCGCGACCGTCGCGTCACCGTCGAGCGCCGCCGCGTCGCCGATAAGCGCTACATGGTCGAGCAGCTCGACGTCACCGGGCTCGATTCCGGCGTCGACGTCGCCGCCCGCCTGCGCGCAATGCTCGGTGAGAAGGGCTACGGCCGCGAAACGTCGCTGCGCGTCATACTGCGCGGCGAGGTCGCGCCGACGGTCGCGTTTTCCTGCAAGGCAATCGCCCGCGCGTGCGGCGACGGGCTCGAATACCTCGAGCTGCGCGACAGGACGCTGCCCGTCTTTGAGGCGGAATATCTCGAGAGCGACATGACGCTGCGCGGCGCGCTCTACCGCGAGCTGCTGCCGCGTCTGCGCGAGGGGAGCGAGGCCGAGCGGTCGGTCGCCGCGGACGCACTGCGCGCCGGACTCGCCGCGATAGACGGCCGGGCGATACTGCCCGACGCGCCGTCAGTGGAGGTGGACGAATGAAACTTTTGAAATTGCAGATAACAGAGTTCGGCGGCCTGCGCGACACAGTGCTCGAGCCGGGCGCGGGACTCAATATAATTGAAGGCGACAACGAGTCGGGCAAGTCGACGGTGCTGGCCTTCATACGCTTCATGCTGTACGGCCTCGGCGGCCGCGCGGGCGGCAGTGAGCCGTCGGACAAGGAGCGCTACCCCAGCTGGGCGGGCGGCCGCGCGGCGGGTATTATGACGCTCACCACCTCGGACGGCCGCCGTTGGCGTATCGAGCGCGAGGGCGTTATAACCCACACCGCGCGCGGCGACAGCTACAACGAAAAGCCCGTCCGCATATTCGATGACGAAACGGGCGAGCTTGTCCACCGCGGACAGTGCCCCGGCGAGCTGTTTTTGGGGCTGTCCGTGCAGAATTTCAACAGTACCTGCGCCGTGGCGCAGCTCAAAAACACCGAGCTCGGCGCAGGCGAGCTGGGCAACGGCATCGAGAACATGCTGCGCTCGGCGGACGAGGGCGTCAGCGTCCCGCGCGTCTGCAAGCGCCTCGAGGACGCACGGCGCGAGCTGATACACAAAACCGGCCGCGGAGGTCGGATATACGACCTCAAATGCGAGTGCGAGCGGTTAGGCGAGCAGCTTGAGCGCGCCGAGAGCAACGCGCGGTCGGTTGTCGAGCTTGAGACGCTGCTCGGCGAATGCCGGGAAAAGACGGATGCCGCCGCCGCCGAGTCGGCAAAGCTGGACGAGATATGGGAGCGCAGCGAGGCGTGGCTGGTACTCGGCCGCTTTGAGCGCCGCGACGAGGAGACGCGTGCGCTTGCCGAGCGCCGGGAGACGCTGGCCGGGCTCGAGGCGTCGGCGTTTCCGGGCGGGTATCTGCCGCCCGACGGTTATGCGGACAGGCTCTCCGAGTCGGCCGAGCGGCTGAACGCCGCCGATGCGGCGCTGCGTCAGGCGGAACTGCGGTGTGAGCAGCACGCCGCCCTGCCGACCTACGACGCACACCTCGCCGACCGCGCCGACAAAATGGAGGCGGCAGGGCAGACCCGCGCCGTCATTACAGAGGAATATTCACGCCGCATGCGGTCGGTTTCGCGCCGCCGCGCGACGGGAACGCTGGCGCTGTCGGGCGGCTTCATCGCGCTTGCGACAGGCCTTGCGCTGCTGTTCATGCTCAAGCTGACGCTGCCCGGTGCGGCGGTCGCGGGCGCAGGGGCGCTGTGTCTCATACTCGGCGCGGCGCTGCTCTCGACGGTCGGGCGCGCGCGGCGTGAGGTGGCAAGCTACCTTTCCGGTCTTGGACTGGACGACGACCCCGGCGTCGCGGGGCTCGGACGGTATTTTGACGACTGCGCGGCGGCGTCCCGCGGGCGTGCGTCGCACGAATCGGCGGCTCGCGCGCTCGACGACGTGCGCAAAAACTGCCGCCGGACGCTCGACGGCGAGCTTGCCGCCGCACGGGAGCTTTTGCGCCCGTTTGAGGCGGAGCAGTCCGGTGCTGACGCGGAAAAGAAAAATGAGACCGGCGTTAAGCCGGGCGCGGGGCAGGGAAGCGCCGCACCCGCTCAACCGGGCACAATGCGTGGAAGTGCCGCCACCGGGTACTCAAGCGTGGCGTCGGGAAGTGCCACCGGGCACTCAAATGCGGTGTCGGAGGCCGCCGTGGCTGTCAAAACGTCCGTGCACGACGAGTCCGCGTCGGTTTGCGCCGATCTGCGGCGTGCGGCGGCGGATTGCCGTCGGTTTGCGGGGCAGAGAAGCGAGCTTATGCGCGACATCGACTCGCGCGCTGCGGCGCTCGAACGGCTGAACGAAAGCCTCGGCGGCTACGATCGGCAGTTTTTGCAGAGCAAGGCGGCGCGGCTTGACCGCTCGGAGGTCATCGGGGACGAGGAGCACCGCCGCCGTCGCGACGAATGCGCCCGGGTTCTGCGCGAGGCCTACGACAACCAGACGGCGCTTGAGCGCCGCATAGCGTTTGCCGAGGCGCAGGAGCAGTCGCCGGCGCGCGTCGCTGCGCAGCTGGACGCCGCGCGGGCGGAGCTTGGCCGTCTCGAGCACAAGGCGGACGCCATGACGCTGGCTCTCGAGGCGATAAATTCGGCGAGCGGGCAGCTGCGGCGCGGCTTTACCCCGGCGCTCCGTGCCGAGGCGCAGAAGCTGCTGACCGTATTCACGGACGGCGGGCTCGACCGGATCGGGATCTCGGACGATTTTGCGCTGTCCGCCCAGCTTGACGGCGCGACGCGCCCGGCATCGCTGCTCAGCGGCGGCACGCGGGACGCAGTCTACCTCGCGGTGCGTTTTGCGCTGACGCGGCTGTTGTGTCGCGATGAGCTCCCGCCGCTGCTGCTTGATGAGTCGCTGACGCAGCTCGACGACCGCCGTGCGGGGCACGTCCTCGACATACTCGGCGGTTGGTGTCGCGCGGGCGGGCAGTGCCTGCTGTTCACCTGTCACGGCCGGGAGGCGGAGATGGCCGCCGGGCGTGGGGAAGTGAGCGTATTGCATATGCCCGTGTGCGGATAATTTGATTTAAGGCATCACCGCGCAATGCCCGAGTGGCACACTTGCCGGGCATTTTTCCGTCATATTTTACAAAAATACGCAGGCTGTAGCTCAGCTACAGCCTGCGTATTTTTGTTTCATCTGACGAAAAATCTGACTGCGCAATTGCACCATCGGAATTACGCGGAGAAGCCTTGAATTTGACTATGCCGAGGGCATAATTAATTATCTTGTTTTTTCTCTGCTTGCGGCAGAAAAGTACACTTCCTAACGTCCCGCAGAGGTTATGGCGAGTGCCCCCTCGGGCCAAAGAACTTTTCTTAACAGCGCAGGGACATATGCAATACGCCCATCCCCCGTAATATTCCCCCCTTCCCCCGCATATGATTTACCGAAAATAATATCCGGAGGAAGAGATCATGGAAAAATATATCAAGGGTGAATTCACACCCGGTACCTTCAGAACGCCGGCATGTCAGCGTCAGCTCAGCGCGGACGCATCAGAGGAGCTGACACTGCCCGACTATCAGCCTGCCATCAACCGCCTGCTGCGCGTCACGCCTACGCTGACGCCACCTGCCCGCTACATCGGCGCGGGCCGGATTGAGCTTTCCGGCAGCGTAAATTACGGCATTCTCTACTCGGGCGAGGACGGCCAGCTCTACACCGCCACACTGCCCGGAACCTACTCCTTCGAGGCCGCGCCCGACGACATCCCCGAGGCCGACCTCAGCGCGGGCGCTTGCCTGCTCGCGACAGTCCGTCCCGACAGCGTCACGGGGCGCGTCACGGCTCCGCGACGCCTCAGCCTGCGCACGCGGCTGACCGCCTCCGTCACCTGCCTCGCCGACTGCCACCCCGACGAAATTCTTGAGGGCGAGGTCAACCCCGCCGAGCTGCGTCGGCTGGTCGAGGAGGCCGAGTACGGCGACGCCGTGCACGCCGAGGAGGAGTCCGTCCCGCTTGAGGACGAAATCATCCCCGAGCAGGGCGAGGGCGAGCTGCGCGTCATCGGCGCGGACGGATGGGTCTTCGTCAACGAGGCGTCGGCAGCGCGCGGGTGCATCGTCTGCCGCGGCGAGCTGGTCACGCGCATAATCACCTGCCGCGAAGGCGGTCAGCCGGGCGTTGAGTGCATAACGCGCCGCCTGCCCTTCGTCCACGAGCTAGAAGCGCCGCAGGTCTCGCCCGGCTGGGAGTGCCGCGGGTTCGGCAAGTGCCAGTCGCTCAACGTCAGCGTCGGGGACGGGCGGCTGCTGTGCGAGGCGGCCATGTCGCTCGAGGCCGAGGCCTGCCACCGCGAGAGCTTTACGTCGACGCGCGACATTTACTCGACCTCCGCCCCCGCCGAGACCTCGCTCACCGAGCGCCGCGTCTGGTTGCCGCTCAAGGTGGCCAACGGCAACTTCAGTCAGAGCGGCGTTTTCGACGCTGCCGAGGTCAAGCTGCCGCCCGACGCCCGCATTATCGACGCCGTCGGCACTGCGAACTCTGACAGCATAGTCTGCGAGCGCGGGCGCTGCGTCGTTGGCGGTGAGGTGCACTACAACCTTGTTTACCACGACGGCGAGCAGTACGGTGCTCTTGAGCTGTCGCAGCCCTTCCGCTACGAGACCGACCTGCCCGGCGGCGTTCCGGACGGCGAGCTGTGCGGCGGGGCCGAGCTCACGGTGCTGTCCTGCCGTCCGCGCATGGACGGCGAACGCGTGTCCGTCGACTGCGAGATAAGCGTGGCGCTCTCTGTCGGGCTTGACACGCGTATTCCCATGCTGGAGCGCGCGCGTTTCGGCGCTGCGGCTCAGCCGCGCGCAGGCGAGTGCGTGGTTTGCTACCCCGACTCCGGGGACACGCTCTGGAGCGTCGCGCGCCGCTATCTTGCCGACGCCGACGCTATCGCCGCGCAAAACTCGCTCGACGCCCGCACCCCCGACACCCCCGCCTCCCTCGGCGGCGCGAAGTTTTTGATTGTTTAGGTGTTGGGGCGCTGCCCCAAACCCCGCTTAAGGAGCTTTTTCGAGAAAAAGCTCCTTAAGAATCCGCAAAAAGCTTTCCGGAAAAGGGTTTTATGTTGGGTGGCGTTCTCTGGTTGGAATGGGGAAAATGCGGTGGTGGAGGTATTGGGGCTTTGCCTTTCCCTTAAAAATACACAAAAAAACACACACCGGTCCAAATAAAGCTTCACGAGCGCAAAAGCGCCGCGTCAAAGACGCGGCGCTTTGTTTATTTGAGTTTAACGTCGATGTAGATGGGGCTGTGGTCGGAGACGTCGAGGGCGGTCTGGGCGATGAGGGTGTTATAGTAGCGGACATCAACGCCGCCGGTCGTGGCGATGTGGTCGATGCACAGCTTGGTGTCGGTGCCGGGGGTGGAGCCGCGCTTGTGCGTGCTCTTGCCCGCGCGGTTGATGACAGCGGCCGTATACTTGGGATCCTGCATGCCGGTTGCGGCGAGGAAGCCCTTGAAGTCGTCCGACTGCTCGGTCTCGTTATAGTCGCCGGTGGAGAAAATGGGGCAGTTATACTTTGCGTAAAGCTCGTTTATCAGCTGGCCGTTCTCGACCGCCTGCACTTTCTGCATGTGTGCGTTGGACGAGAGGTCCCAGTGTGTGCTTGTGACGATAAACGTCGCGCCGTCGGCCTTGCGGCGGAAGTGGCCCCAGGTCAGGTTGCGCAGCTTGGGGTCGTTGCCGAGCGAATAGACGGTGCAGCCGCTCTCGAGCAGCTCGACCGTCTCGGTGTTGTACATCAGCGTCGAGTAGTCCGCGCCGCCGGCCGGAATGTTTCGTATCGCGAACTCATACGTGCCGCCGACGAGCTTATCGAGCGCGCTGTACCACGCCGGCGTCACCTCCTGGAGTCCGACGACGTCGGGTTGGTAGCAGTAGAGAATGGTTGCGAGCTTGGTGTCGCGCCCGGCGATGGGCGGCTTGTCGTTCCAGAGCTCGGCGAGAATATTGAAGGACATAATACGCAGGTCGGCGCCCTCGGCGAGCGCGGGATCTTCGCCGTCGCTCAGCGTGACGGTACCCTTCTCGTCGCGGTGGTAGTCGGCCGCGATTCTGACGTCGGGCGTGCAGAGTCCCGAAGCGAAACTCCCGACAAAACTGTCGACCGCGAGCGCGGTTGCGGAGGCGGTTCCGCCGCCGATGACCAGCTTTTTGCCCTCGACGCGGATGGTGAATTCGAGTCCGGACATGCTCCCGAGCGGTTTTGTCTCGGTGCGGCGGCTCTCGCCGACGAGAATTTCGCAATCCTGCGCGGCGGTGGCATCGGTGACGGCGTCGAGCGTGACGTCGCACAGCTTTTTGACGGCCTTGATAAGCGTTCCGGCGGCGTTTTCGGCGTAGCTGTCGCCCGCGGCGTAGACCACGCGGTAGCCCGCGAGCGGATTGGACGCGCCGAACAGCTCAGTCTTGCCTGCGGTGTGTGTGTAATCTGATTTCATGGTAATGACGGTCCTGTCTCCTTTCTTCTGTGTCTCAAGCAGCTCGGAGGTGAAATACTCGCCCGCGAGCTTGAGATTTTCGATGTTGCAGGCGGCGATTACGATCTTGTTGCCGACCTTGCGGATGGCGTAGTCCTCGCTGCCGAGCGTGGCGAGAACCTCGGCGGTCTCGGGACGGTTGGTGTAGCCGAAGAGTATTTCGCGCGCCTCGGGGTCAGGCTCAGTGCCGCGCTTCTGCCAGTCGGTGCCGATTCGGACGGTCGCGCCGAGCAGCTCGGACAGTCGATTTTTGAGTTCGACGGTCATATCGCGCATAGACGAGGGCACATCCTCGGCGCGCACGACGGTGTACGACACGTTCTCATCGAACAGCACCGTTCCGCCCGCGGGGGCAGAGGTGTCGGAGACGTCCGAGGGCGTCGTGTCCGCGTCGGTGGGCGTCGTGGCGTCGTCCGCCGCGCCGGGCGTGGTGCAGCCAGCGAGCATGAGCCCGGCGAGGAGCAGACACAGAATCAGACGGGTAAGTTTCATTTTATATATTCCTTTCATTATAGTTTACTGGATGTGGGTGAGGCGGATTGGCATATGTCTGTATGCTAAGAAAGTTCTTTAGCCTTGGCAGGCGCTCGCCGTGGCGAATTCCGACGTGTTCGAAGTGTACTTTTCTGCTATGCGGCAGAAAAGTACCAAAGAGAACGCACCCAAGCGGGGGCTAACCTACGGTTCGCCCCCTCTGGACTCCCCCACTCCCGTGGGATGGCTTAAGGGAGCGGAATCCGCCTCCAT
>CAKRSS010000029.1 GCA_934401725.1 uncultured Eubacteriales bacterium
ACGAGTGCCCCGGTAAGTACAGCAAGGCACCCAGAGAGATTCATATCTACTACAAATTGATTGATAAAAAATCCTCCACAGAGCAAATCGCCGCGTGGGGAGCAAATGGAAATGAAAAAGTGTGACGATATTTGATGTTCACTACGGCAGATATTTATTCTCACCTTGATGTCAACGCCACGGGCGAGGCGGGGATGAAGCTCGGCAAGCTCCTTTCCGATGATGAAAGCGAGGTGAGCTGATATGCCAGGTGAGGGCGAAATATCCTTGGAGCAGCTCTATAAAATGCTCCATGTCAGTAAGAGGAAAGCGGCGTGGATGCTGAACAATGGCATCATTCCGTGTCGCATTCGTCCGACCGCAACCCACCGATATATCATTCGCCTGGAGGACGTAGAAATTTACCTGCAGAAGCAAAGAAAGGCAAGGCGAGAGGAGATCCCCGTGGGGATCTTCAATGCCAAGCCCCGGAAGCGGGCGGTGTTACTGAACCGCCAGCCCGTGGACACCGTCACCATCGCCGAGTGCTATATCACCCTTGCGGACGACTGCAAGGAGGCGTTCCGGGCGCACGTGGAGAAGCGACTCCGGTATACAGCCGACGCCCTTGACATCGATACCGCGGCAGAGATCATCGGTTACAGCCGAGGCATGGTGCTGTCCCACATTCAGCAAAAGCACATCGACGCCGTCCGCATCAGCGGCAAGTATATCATCTCCCAAGCCGCCATCGTTGACTTCCTCGTCAGCGACATCGCCTTCGGGATCGTCAACAAATCCGCTTGGCATATGAATACAATCCTGATGTTCTCAAATAAGGAATAAGAAAAGGCACAGCCCTGCCATGAAGGTGGGGCTGTGTCTTTTATTGTTTAGAATAATGATTACGAATGTCAGTTTTTCATTTCAAAATTCTCGGTACTCCGTTTTTCGTATTGTTCGCAAAGTAAAATGGAATCTGCCTCAATTTTATCTAAAACATTGATGCCGAAAACATCTCTTTCCTCTGCATAATCTTCACAAAACATCTCATATACAGATGGAATAACGCTACTTAACATTAAAGATATCTCGAAATAATGAAGCAATGGATATCGTGATTCAACAACACCGCCATGCACGTATACATGACACATTTTATGAAGACGTTCCATCTTCTCAAATGCAATGGGGGTTTCATTTTCACAGTTTGCTTTAAGGTAATTTAAAACGCCCATGAAAGTATATGGCTTTTGCTTTACAATATCGTGATAGTTCGGAATTTTATCAACAAAACCATAATGCATATATTCAACCTTGTTGCGTTCATTTTTATTTTTGCGGTTTGCGAACAATTTATTAAATTCATCGGGAAATACTTGGTTGCAGCACGTTTGAAGTGTTTCAAAATAAGAGAATTTTTCGTCCTCGGCAAACAGTTCGGGATAAATACGCATAACAAGAAGTTTTGCATACAGTTCAAGTACGGTTCGGCAAGGTAAATATGCTGTTCCCAGGAAGTTATCTTCAAGGAGCGATAATGCAGACAATGCCTTGTTTGTGATTTTTGCAAAATAAAAAGCCGATTCGTTTTTTGCTCCGTTCAAATAAATCATATGATTCATTTTCATGCACAAAACAAACAACTCATACGGAACGGGGTAGTAGTTGAATCGTTCCCCCGCCATAATGGGCTTGTGTCTAAAGTATGCACTACCATACTCCCGAAGAAAAATTTGTTCAGAAACTTGTTTTGTGAGTTTATTTTTGTAATTTTCGTCCTTCTCTATCCTTGATTTATCTTCCGTGGTGAGAAAAATCGTATTTGCTTTATGTACTCCAACGATATGTTTACAGATGTCATATTCCGGTTCTGGGCCAATTCCGGTTACCATTCTTTCATCAGACCAGCGAAGATCATACAACTCAAAAAACTTTTCTCCAATTACATTAAAAACCCGATATTTAATATCTATAAGGAAAGAACCTCTAATATCGTTTTTGAACAAATCTTTTAATGATCGATTGTTTTGCCTTTGTATTCGTTCAGCTATTTGCGAAAAATTGTTGGGCAACATATTTTCAGAAATCCTCCTTATATTGTCGAAAAAAGCCCCGAAAAATCGGGGCTTATGGCGGAGAGGAAGGGATTCGAACCCTTGTGGGGTTGCCCCCAAACGGATTTCAAGACCGCCTCGTTATGACCGCTTCGATACCTCTCCATATATGAAACTGTCTTTCGACAGAAATCATCAGATATTCAATTGTTTTAGAAATTCTTTTAGAAATGTGCTTTTGTGCTGCTGTCGGAGTGCCGAAAAAGTCAGGTGTTGCAAGGCTTTTCAATGTTTTTGCGACCGCTGTGCTCGCAAATTTTCAAGACCGCCTCGTTATGACCGCTTCGATAACTCTCCATGCTATTCCGTTGCATTTCTCGGGGCGGGAAACGTCCCCGACCTCACTATAATAGCATAATCCCCGCCCAATGTCAAGCGCTCGGACAACTTTTTTGTATTTTTTGCATTTTACTATTGCAATTGAACGCAAACTATGGTATAATTACTCCTGCGCTGATGCTATTGTAATAGAAAATCTACGGAGGATCAATATAATGAACCCTATCGAAATCGTGATTGGTATAATTTTGCTGGTGATGAGCCTGTTTTTGGTGGTAGCCGTGCTGATGCAGTCCGGCAAGGACAAGAACCTCTCCGGTTCTATCGCCGGCGGCGCCGAGACTTTCTTCGGCAAGCAGAAGGGCAAGGACAAGGACAAAAAGTGGTCCCTCGCGACCGCTGTCGTCGCCGTCGTCTTCACGCTCCTCGTCATCGTTATGTACATCGTGGTCTGATCCGAACAAACAAAAAAGCCCGCTTAGCGGGCTTTTTTGTTTGGAGGAGTCGCAGGGAGTGTTCCGCCGCCTGCGGACGGCGGCCAACGCAGGGGGATTCCGCGCTCTGCGGAGCGCGGCCAACGCCGCACGGCGTTGGATCCGTGCCGCCTCCCCAAAGGCGGGCGAAAACTTTTGAAAAAGGGGCGGGGTATCTTTTTCGGGCATCGGACGCGCTTCACAAACGTTTCACCGTTCCGAACGGGCACCGGACGCGAAGCAGGGCGGTGCTGAACCACAGCGTGATTCCGCACCGCCCGCACTTAAACGCCTAAAACCTTACTTTCCGGCGTCCCACAGACTCTGCCCCGCCCTTTTCCGAAAGTTTTTGCGGGTTCCAAGAGAGCTTTTTTCAAAAAGCCCCCTTGGCGGGGTTCGGGGCAGCGCCTAGAGAGCAATCGGTTTTCGCTTGCTTTATCCCGTTTTCCCTTCCCTTTTCCGAAAGTTTTTGCGGGTTCCAAGGGGGCTTTTTTCAAAAAGCCCTCTTGGCGGGGTTCGGGGCAGCGCCCCGAGACCATTATGCGAATATCATTTCATCAAAAGTGAAACCGGTGGGAGTGCGGGTGATGCCGTAGTCGGTAATGAGGGCGATGTGGAACATGCGCTCGCCGTCGATACCGACGCAGTTGGGGATGGAGTCGAGCAGCTTCTGGGCGGAGGCGTGGAAGGCGCCGAGCGTGAGGAAAATCCCGCGCGTGCCGCCGTTGACGTTCATCGCACCGAAGAACTCGCGCACCTCGCGCTCCGAGGTCTGGACGTTAGCGCGGCACTTGACCTGGAGCATGACGCGCTCGACAAACCCGAGATCGTCCTGCGTCTCCATTTCGATGTCAATGCCGCCGTCCTCGCTGCCGCCGGTCACGTCGCAGGAACGCACGCGACGCCCCGTCACCTGAAAATACTTCTCGATAAGATTTGCGCAGAACGTCTCGAAAAAGCGCCCGCCTTTTTCGTGCAGCCGGTTTATGTACACCCGCTTGAACTCGGCCACGTTGGCGTAAACCCGGCGGTAGCTCGACGGATCCTCTATCTTCATGGGCTTGAAGCGCCCGTCCTCGTAGGTCACGACGTTGTCGTCCACGAGCTGGCTCAGTATCTGCCCCGCAATACCCTTGAGCGCGTTGTCGTCAGTCACGGACTTGGTTTTGTCCGTTCCGAAGTGCTCGCCGAGAGCGGTGTAAAGCTCGGACTTGGTACAGGCGCGCTCGCCGAGCAGCCGCAGCATCTGCGCCTTGCAGTCCTGCCGCTCGACCACAACCAATTCCTCGCCGCTAAGCCGATACCCGTCGCCGCAGCGCACGACATCGCCCGAGCGCACAAGCTCGGTCAGCGTGACGCCCATGTAGCTGCGCAGCGTGTTGTACTCCGAGTCGGCATTCAGTTCCTCGGCGCGGTCGTGACGCATGCCGTACCTTTTCATCGCCGCGTCGAGAATGTCGCCGCGCGACAGACACTTGCCGCCCTCGAGCGCCCCGGTCAACGCCCGCGTTATTTTTTTACGTTCGTCAGAAGTAACCTTCATGAAAGCTGCCCTCCGGGCACAGTCTCAAAGATTTGCCGCGCCGATAATGCCGGCGTTGTTGCCCAGCTCCGCGATGCACAGCCGCGTCAGCGGAACCAGTCCCGGCCCGTACTGCTGACGCCGCACCAGCGGCTCGACCAGCTCGAGCAGCGCCCCGCCCTCGCCTGAAATACCGCCGCCGATGCTCAGCACCTCGGGCTGGAATATGTTGATTATGCTCGCAATGCCGTTCGCGAGGTACATGACGTACTCGTTAACCACGTCGCGCGCCTCCTCGTCGCCGAGCTTCATGGCGTCGAACGCCGTCCGACCGCTGACGTGCCCCTCGGGGTCGAGACAGTCGGTCAAACGGGTGGGCTTGCCGTAGTTGCGGCACATGAGAATCTTCTCGTTGGTCATGTTGATAAGCGCGGTTGCCGAACTGTACGCCTCCCAGCAGCCGCGACGGCCGCAGCCGCACAGTCGCCCGCCGACCTGAATGACCATGTGCCCCAGCTCTCCCCCCGCAAAGTTGAAGCCGGAATAAATCTTGTTGTCGATGACAAAACCGCCGCCGACGCCCGTTCCGAGCGTGACGATGATGGAGTTCTGCGTCCCGCGCGCGGCTCCGGCGATGGCCTCGCCCCACGCGGCGGCGTTGGCGTCGTTCTCGACGCGGATATTGCGGTACCCCAACAGCCCGCCGAGGCGCTCGCAGATGGGGTAATGGTCGAACGGCAGGTTGCAGGCGTGCAGAATCTTACCGTTCTTACTGTCGATAATGCCGGGGGAGGCTACACCGATCTCGTCGATGTCTGAGAGCTGTGTTCCCTGCTCGCGGCAGAGGCTGAGGCAGAGGTCGGCCATGTCGGCGACGATACGGTCGGCGGGACGCTCGGCGTGTGTCGGCACCGACCGCTTGAGCACTATCCGCTGCTCCGCGTCCACCACGGCGGCGGCCATTTTCGTGCCGCCGAGATCAATTCCGATACGGTACATTACAGTTTATTCCTCGCTGAATATGACGGTCACATCGTTGTGCAGCTGGAGCAGCGACGCGGGCAACTGCGGCGTGACGGGACCGTAAAGCGCCTTGCCGAGTATTTCCTTCTTGCCCTGGCCGTTGGCGATGAGAAGTATCTTGCGCGCCTGCATGATGGAGACCATGCCCATCGAAATCGCCTGGCGCGGCACGTCTGCCTCGGAGGCAAAGAAGCGGGAGTTTGCCTTGATGGTCGACTCATGCAGGTCGACTACGTGCGTCGCCTTGTCGAAGACGTCGGACGGCTCGTTGAAGCCAATGTGGCCGTCGAAGCCGATGCCGAGCAGCTGCAGGTCGATTCCGCCGAGGTGACGGATGCGCGCGTCATAAGCGGCGCACTCCTCAGCGAGGTCGTCGGCAAGTCCGTCGGGCACGAAGGTGTTCTCGCGCCTGATGTTGACGTGGTCGAACAGGTTCTCCTGCATGAAGCGGCGGTAGCTCTGCTCGTCGCTCTCGCAGAGGCCGACGTACTCGTCGAGGTTGACGGTGGTGACTTCGGAGAAATCGATGTCACCCTTGTTGTACCACTCGATGAGCTGCTTGTATGTACCGACCGGCGACGAGCCGGTGGCGAGTCCGAGCACGCAGTCAGGCTTGAGTATGACCTGTGCGGAAATAATGTTGGCCGCCTTGCGGCTGAGCTGCTGATAGTTCTTGACATTGATGATTCTCATTGCTTAATCCTCGCTTTTTTGTTTATTTTGTGCGATATTACTGCGTTGTCGGCTTAATTTCTTCGTTATAATTATATCACATAAAGCGCGTTCGGTCAACAACCGCGCGGCGAATTCATGGTGCCGACACAAAAAAATCAGCGTCCCGAAAAGGGGGGACGCTGACAGAAATCAATGAGCGGGCGTGACGGCGGCGTCCGTCATAGCGCGGAGCGCGGGGACGGACTGTGTTCCGACCTTGCGGTCGACTGCGCGGCCGTCTCTGAACATAACGAAGGTCGGGACGCTCATAATGCGCAGCTGTTCGACGGCATCGGGCGCGTCGGCGACGTTGACCTTATACACGGACGTCCCCGACTCCTCGGCAAAGCGCCGGATGATCTCATCCGCAGCGCGGCAGGCGGGGCAATTCGCGCCGAAAAATTCGACCAGCGCGTCGCCGCCGCTCATAACGCGCCCCAGGCCTTCGCTATCGAGTGTGATTACAGGCATACAATTTCTCCTTTCGGTGGGATAGGATTATTGTTGCCGGGATTGGGGGGCAGATTGCATGGGAGTATGCGTTTTTTTATAAATAAGTTCTTTGGCCTTGGCAGGACTCGCCGGAACGTCGGCGGAAAGCGTTTTTTGAAAAAGAGTTCTTTGCCCTCGAGGGGGCTCGCCGTGGAGGACAAAGAACTCTTTATAAGAAAAGCGGCTCCCGCAGGACGTCACCTGCGAGAACCGCAAAAAACAATTCAAGGCATCACCGCGCAATGTCCGAGTGGCACACTTGCCGGGCATTTTTCCGTCATATTTCACAAAAATTCTTGACTGTAGCGCTGCTACAGTCAAGAATTTTTGTTTCATCTGACGAAAAATCTGACTGCGCAATTGCACCATCGGAATTACGCGGTGAAGCCTCAATTTAACCACGCATATGGGCATATGCAATACGCCCACACACCAAACCTCACACTCTCCTCACCGGCGTGGCCAACCCCGTCCCGTCGCGGAACGCGAGAATCACCTCGTCGACCTCGGCGGGCGACTCGACGGAGAAGATAAAGTGCTGTCCGCAAAGTCCGGCGCGGGCGAGCTCGTCGGCGCGGTCGGACATGCAGGTCGGCAGACTGTTGTATATCACGCTGCGGTGGTCGAACTCGCGCAGTACCGGGAAATCAACGCCCCGGCGGTCGGTCAGCGTCAAAAGACTTCGGCGGCAGTCGTCGCAGCTGCCGAGCTCGCGGCCTACGCACTTCTCAAGCACCATCAGCGGAATCCGACCGTAAACTATCGCCGAAATGTCGCCCGCAAGGTCGCGCAGGCGGGGCAGCGACAGCTCGGGCGACGCTATGACGTCGGGAATGCCCAGCGCCTCGAGCGCTGCGACCGCGCGTGAGTTGGTGACGTTGAGCCTGAAGTCGCCGTGGACGCGCAGTCCGGCGCCCTGCGCCAGCCCGACGTGCCCGACGTTGCCGACGATAGCCTCGCTCACGCCGTTCGCCGCCGCGGCGGCAAGCAGACGCGAGACGGTTTCGCGCTCGCTGTCGAATATCACGGGCGGCAGTATGACGCCGCGGACGCCCGGCACAGAAGTGCGCGCGCATACGGTCAGCGGCAGGTAAAGCTCATCAAAATAATCCCGCGCCGCCGGTGTGATTTGCGAGGGCAAATAAAAGCGGGCGGTCCTGTGCGCGCGGCGGGAATCGCGCGGCGCGTCCGGAACGCAGACGCCGCGCGCCGGTTCGGCGTGCTCCATGCGGACTGCCGCCGCGGCGTCCGTCTCGGCGGTCAGTGCGTCGAGAGCCGCTCGGCGGAGCGCGTTTATCTTCGAGACCGGGACGGCCAGCCCGTCGTCAAGCCTGAGCTCGGCGTGTGCGGGACAGAACCGCGTCCCGCCGAGCTTTGTCAGGTTGCGCAGCACGGCGTCGCGCCCGGACGGCGACCTCAACGCCTCCTCCGGCGTCTCTCCGCACACCGTCACGCTGTGCGCGCCGCAGCGAACCGTCATTTTCATGGGCACACCGCGCAGAATTTCTGCCTCGATGTCGACCGGGACGCGGCGGGAGAGCCCCGTGAACGGCTCGAGCGCGCGCGAGGCGGTCTTGTCCTGCTCGCGGCGGACGCCCAGCATGTCCGAGTCAATCCGGCGTGCATAGTAGCCGTCTGTGAAGCCGTCGCGCGAGAAAATGACGGCAAGATAGTCCATCTCGGCCGGTGTGGCGGCGCGGCGCTCGTCAAGCAGCCGACGGAAAACTCTCGTCACCGCCAGCACGTATTCGGGCGACTTCATGCGCCCCTCCAGCTTCAGCGACGCGACTCCGGCCTCGATAAGCTCGGGTATGTGCCCGGCGAGCGACAGATCCTTGAGCGAGAGCGGGTAGCGCTCCCCGCCGCCGACGCGGTAGGGCAGACGGCAGGGCTGCGCGCACTCGCCGCGGTTGCCGCTGCGTCCGCCCACCATGGACGAAAACAGGCACTGCCCCGAGTGGCAGACGCACAGCGCGCCGTGCACAAACACCTCGGCCTCGATGGGCGAGCGCGCGGTAAAGCTGCTTATGTCGTCCGCGGGCATCTCGCGCGCGCAGACCATGCGGCAGAAGCCAAGCCGTTCTAACTGTTCGGCCGCAGCGACACAGTGCCCCGACGCCTGGGTGCTGGCGTGGAGCGGCAGGTCGGGCCGGGCGGCGTGTATGGCGGCGGCGACGCCGAGGTCGGCGACGATAAGCCCGTCGACACCGGCGCGGTAGGCGACGTTTGCGTCCTCGAGGACGGCGGCAAGCTCGCGGTCGGTCGCAAGCGTGTTGAGCGTCTGGTAGACGCGGACGCCGTAGAGGTGCGCCAGCCGAACGGCGGCGGCTATGTCGTCGGGGGTGAAGTTCTGGGCGAGCGCGCGTGCGTTGTGACGCACGCCGCCGAAGTACACGGCATCAGCCCCGCCCTCGATGGCGGCCTCGAGCGCCCGCGGCGATCCCGCGGGCGCAAGCAGCTCGGGCAGCGGCAGTCCCTCGGGCGCGCGCCGGACGCCTGCGGCGTCCGGTTTTACGTCAGGAAGGGTGAGCGGGGGGACGCGGGTGGTGGCCGCGTGAGTGGTGGCCGCGTGAGTGGTGGCCACGCGGGTGGTGGCCACGCAAGTGGTGTCCGAAGCTGTGCTCTGCGATGTGTTCTGCGCACTGTTATGCGCACTGTTGCGCGTGCTCTTGTGCGCATGGGACTGTGCGCCGCGGACGGCTCCGTTTTTGCCGCGCTGCATCTTGTCGCGCGGAGCCCCTCCGCGCATACTGTCCGTCCCTTTAGGCGCAAAACCCGCCGCGCCCGCATTGCGGGTGCGGCGGGAGTTGTTCTGTTTCGGCTTTTTATCAGACATCACCGTACGTCAGCAGCTCGAACATCGAGCCGACCTTGCTCTTGGACTTCTTTGCGGGCGTCTCGGCGGCCTCGGCCTTTGCAGGCTCGGCGGCAGCGGCAGGCGCGGCCTCAGCCTTTGCGGGCTCGGCGGCCTCGGGCGCAGTCCCGGCTGCTGCGACGGGAGCGGCGGCCTCGACAGCGGGAGCGGCGTCCCCGGCGGCAGGAGCGGGAGTCGCGGAGGCGACAGCGCTGTTCTCGTCGGCGGGGATGTCCATGCTCATCTGCTGTGCGGCGCCCGAGCGGAGCTCGTCCACCTTGGCCTTGAGCTGGGCAATGCGGGTCTCGTACTTTTCCTTCATGTTCTCAATGCGGCCCTCGTACTTTTCCTTCTGGGTCTGCACTGCGGCGTCGGAGCGCTCCTTCTGAGCGGCTGCGGCGGCCTCGTATCTTTCCTTCTGAGCCTCAAGCCTCGACTCGAGACGGGCGATCTGAGCGGCGGCCTTTTTGTTTTCCTCTACCAGCTTTTCGCGCTCGCCGTCGTTCTGATCCTTGCTCTGCTCAACCTGCTCGCATGCCGAGCAGAACTCGAGCGCGCAGAGTATCGCGGCCTCGGTTTTGGAGATGTTGTTGCTGCGGGCACACATGCCGGTGATGTAGCCGTCCACCTTTTTGACGATCTCATCGAGCGCCTCGGGGGTGAGATCACAGCGGAGTCTGAGATCGTAATCAGCGATTTTGATAGTATATGAATTCATCCTGACCTCCATACCGCCATTGGCGGCTTAAAATACATTTATACATCATTATTATATCACATAATCCGCGAAAAAAAAGCCATTTCGGACAAATTGTCACACATCAAAAATCCGGACACAATATATAGTGCAAAAAGGGCAAATGTGACGCAAAATAGGGAGATTTGAACGGCGTTTTTTTGAGAAACATCAAAAAAGCACGGGGTCGTGGCGGCCTTAGCGCTAAACCAACGGTTTATTGACAAAGTGCGCGATATGTGATATAATCCGAATATCGTGGAGACACGAAATATTTTGTTGAAAGGAGGCGGGATATGATGAATAACTCTCATATCGGATGCAACGTCGCCCGCCTCGGCGGCGACAAGTAATTCAGATTACAACAACATCCGAGCGCGGCACTGTCCGGCGGAGCGATTCTCCGGGCAGCGCCGTGCGAAACCGAAGCAGCCGAGGCAGAGAGCACGAACCGAAAGGAACAGGTGACAGGCTTGCTGCAAACGCAATTCGGGTTGGGTGAAAATATTGTACGGCAAAGGAAAAAGCAAGGGCTGACTCAAACCGCGCTCGGCGCGATACTGGGGGTCAGCGCGCAGGCGGTATCGAAGTGGGAGCGTCAGTTGGCGTGTCCCGACATAATGTTATTGCCTCAGCTTGCTGCCGTTCTCGGCGTGACGCTCGACGAGCTTTTCGCGCCCTGTTTCCCCACCGTGGACAGTAACAATAACAGAGCTGTGTCGTAAGACGCGGCTCTGTTATTGTTTTTGGAGGAAGGTGGGGCGTATTGCATATGCCTATATGCAAGATAAGTTCTTTGGCCTTGGAAGGCTCTCGCCGTGGCCTGCCTCCGACGGTGAAGAAGTGTACTCGCCGAACGTCCGAGGGACGTGTTCTAACTGTACTTTTCTGCCGCGAGCAGAAAAGTACCAAAAGAGTCGCCCCAGAGAGGGCTAACCTACGGTTCGCCCCCTCTGGACTCCCCCACTCCCGTGGGGATGCTTTATGGGGACGTGCCCACCCTTACTGAAGTCTGCATCCGGCTGAAAGACGCCTTTTGGGAAGTGAACTGCGTCCGCGTTCATACTCGCCGGGACATTCACCGGAACCCACGCTGGGCAGGCTAACCATTGGACGCCCCGCCCCGGCGGCCCCCCGTGCGTCCCAGTGGGAGCGTCTGCGGTACAAATGGTTCTCGGGATGAAGTTCTCAAAAATCGCTTCACCGTTCGGATGAGGTTTGATGGGAACCGATAAGCTCACGCCTCTCTATGCGCGCCATCATATTGCGGCTTCGCCGCTCATGAGGGCTATTTAGGCGAAAATTCTTTCGGGAGTGGCGCACCAATCAGAGCAAAACTAACGTTTTCAAGCATTTCGCGCCCATCTTTAATCACTGTAAGCTGCCATCCGCACGCACGCACTGGTTGACCTCGAAAGACGTCACGCTAAGTTTAGAGCGATGGCTTAAATCAGCCTTCACGGCGAGTCCGAGCGGGGACAAAGCCGTGCGTCACCAAAAGGCGTGATGCCGGATGCGTGCGCCAATGAGGCCACTGCCCGCCACCACCAATCCATCAAGGGAGTTGGGGGTTGTCCAAACGTTGGTGCACTCTTTTGAATTTGATTATGCCTTCGGCATAATCAAATTGTTCTTTCTCTGTTGCATAACAGAAAAGTACACTTCGAACACGTCGGAGACCGGCCACGGCGTGCACCCCTCGGGGTACAAAACTAACTTCTCCGCGCACAGGCATATGCAATACGCTTAATAAAATCTTCATACATTCCCCCCTTGTATCTTAGTGAATAAACCTGTATAATGTAACTACCATAAACGGAGGTACCGACATGTACAATATCCTCATCTGCGACGATGAACGTCCTATCGTCGAGGCGCTGAAAATATACCTTTCAAATCAGGACTATAACCTGCTTGAGGCCTGCGACGGCGACGCCGCCGTCAAAATCGTGAACGAGAACGAGGTGCACCTCGTCCTGCTCGACATAATGATGCCCGGCCGCGACGGCATCTCCGCCCTCGCCGCCATCCGCAAGGTCAGTAACGTCCCGGTTATACTGCTCAGCGCCAAAAGCGAGGACGCCGACATCATCCTGGGGCTTAACGCCGGCGCCGACGATTATATCACCAAGCCCTTCAAGCCCGCCGAGGTCGTCGCGCGCGTGCGCTCGCAGCTGCGGCGCTATATGCAGCTCGGCAGCGGCGCAAAACGCCCCTCCGTCCTCACCTGCGGCGGCGTCGAGCTCGACACCGAGCAGCACACCGTCACGCTCGACGGCGCGCCCGTCGCGCTTACGCCGACTGAGTACGGCATTCTCTGCCTGCTCATGCAGAACCCCGGCCGCGTCTTCTCGCCCGACGAGATTTACCGCCGCGTCTGGCACGACCAGCCCATCGGGAGCGAGAACACCGTCGCGGTGCACATCTGCAATCTGCGCTCCAAGCTCGAGCTTGACCCCGGCGCACCGCGCTATCTCCGCGTCGTCTGGGGACAGGGCTACAAAATGCAGGAGGGTCGATAATGAACAAACTTAAACGCAGTCTCGCCGCCAAAACCGGCGCTATGATACTGCTCGTGCTTATGCTGTGGGTCGTCGTCGGCAGCGTCGTCATGGCTGTCGGCCTGTTCGAGTTTGACGTCTACGCCTCGCCCGCCAGCGCGCGCTACTCTCTGCTCTCCACCCGCGCCGAGAACGACTCGCGGCGGCTGATAAGCTATTTTTACGCCGCGCAGCTCGACACGAATGGGACCGACGTCTCCATCTCCCCCGACCGGCAGACGCTGCTCTGGCTCTCCGAGAGCAATATGAGCTTCCGCGTCGAGCGGGACGGCGTCGAAATATTCAACAACCTGCCGGCGGACGCCGACAGCTACCCCACCTCCAGCTGCTTCGACTTCAGCCTCAAATATTACATCGGTTCGGATGACGTCACCGACGAGGGCCAGTTACAGGGTCTCGTCAGCTACACCGTCACCGCGCGGCTCGACCCGAACCTGCCCCACCGCGACTTTTACCGGCTGCTCTCGCGCCTGTTCGACGTGGCTGTCGCGCTGCGCTACGCTGTCTACGTCATCGCGTTCGCGGCGCTGGTTGCCTGCGTGTTTCTCGCTGTGTTTCTCGTCGCGTCGGTCGGGCACCGTCCGGGCACGGACGAGCCTGACAGCGTGCTCGGGCACATTCCATTCGACATCACGACGATAGCCGTAGCGTTTATAGCGTTCATCGGGGTTGCCTTTATGGTCGAATTCGTGCCCTCCTTCTCCGCCGGGGTGACGCTGACCGCGCTGTTTTGCTGTGGGAGCGTGCTGGCGGTCGTGTGCATGGTTTACGTCATGAGCTTTGCCGCCTGCGTCAAGCTGCGGACGCTGTGGCGCGGCAGTCTCACCTGCCTCGTTCTGCGCCTCGTATGGCGCGGGCTGTGCGCCGTCGGACGCGGACTGCGTGCCGCCGGACGCGGGACAGCCGCCTTCTTCCGCGCGATACCGCTGGTCTGGCGCGCCGCGCTCGGCTGCGGGGCGCTGTGGCTGTGGCTGTTCATTGTCAGCGTTGTCACGAGCGACATGTCGCGCGTGCTCTTCATGCTCGGGACGGCAACGCTGCTTGTCATCTTCGGCATCTGGTGTGCGATTATGCTGCACCGGCTGTGCCAGGCGGCCGAGCGACTGGCGCGCGGCGAGCTTGAGACGACGGTCAGCGTCAACGGCATGGCGGGCGACATGCGCTGTCTCGGCGAGAATCTCAACCGCATCTCAGGCGGCATGAGCGTGGCCGTCGACGAGCGCATGAAGAGCGAGCGGTTCAAGACCGAGCTCATCACCAACGTCTCGCACGACCTCAAAACGCCGCTGACCTCCATAATAAACTACTCCGACCTCATCGCCCGCGAGCCGACCGACAACCAGAAGATCCGCGAATACGCGACGGTGCTGACGCGTCAGTCCGAGCGGCTGAAGAATCTGATTGTCGACCTTGTGGAGGCATCCAAGGCGGCGACGGGAAACGTCGAGCTCGAGATGGTGCCCTGCGAGGTAGGCGTGCTTGTGACACAGGCGGCGGGCGAGTACCAGACGCGGCTGGAGGCGAGCGGCCTGACGCTTGTCTCGGACATTCCGCGCGACGGTGTGCGCATAACCGCCGACGCGCCGCGTCTGTGGCGGGTGCTTGACAATCTGATGGGCAACGCGCTGAAGTATTCGCAGCCCGGGACGCGGGTGTATCTGACACTGAAGTCGACGGAAGGGCGGGTGCTCATCACAATCAAGAACACCTCGCAGACGCAGCTGAACATTCCGGCGGAGGAGCTGATGGAGCGTTTTGTCCGCGGCGACAGCTCGCGCCACACCGAGGGCAACGGCCTCGGGCTGTCCATCGCGCGCAGCCTGACGGAGCTGATGGGCGGCGAGTTGCGTCTCGACGTGGACGGCGACCTGTTCAAAGCAACGCTGGATTTTGCGGAGACTAAATGATTTTGCGGTTCTCGCAGGGAAGCCTGCGGGGACTGCTTTTCTATTAAGAAGAGTTCTTTGGCCTTGGAGGGCTCTCGCCGAACGTCTGCGGGACGTTAAGAACTGTACTTTTCTGCCATACGGCAGAAAAGTACCAAAAGAACGTACCAAAGGAGCCGAACCTACGGTTCGCCCCCTCTGGACTCCCCCACTCCCGTGGGGATGGCTTAAGGGAGCGTTCTCACCCTCATTGGCGCTCGCATCCGGCGCGGCTCGGTCAGAATCTCTCTACCGCGCCTTTGCGGACGTACGGCTTTGTCCCCGGTTTTACGTTGTCCGGGGGACTTGCTAAACCGTTTTTGTACTGGCAAAGTAGCTTGGTTGATGGCGGGCGGGAAAATGGGGCTTCATTGGTTGCAGTGATGTTCGGCTTGGAGCGCCTTTCTGCAAAAAATTATGCAATACGCCCCCTCCCTTATTGAACATTTCTCAAAAATATGCTATAATAACCCCAACCAAAAAAAGGAGACGCGAGATGAAATCATTCAGACAATTATCCCTGCTGCTGGCAGTCCTGGCGCTGCTCGCCGTGCTTAGCGGCTGTTCGACCCCCGGCAACTCCGGCGATATCACAACCCCTGACGCCGGAATTTCAGATACCACCCCCGCATCCGATACCACGTCCCAGGACGAGTCCGGCGACCTCGTGCTGGTCGAGAACGGTGAGGCCCTCTACTCCGTCATGCGCTACGAGGACTCGACCCAGACGGCCACCGACGCCGCGCTGGATATCCGTCGCGCCATCACCGACATAACCGGCATCACGCCCGGCATCGTCACCGACTACAAAAAGAAGGGTACCGAATACGACCCCTCCATACGCGCCATCCTCGTCGGCACAACGCGCCTTGAGGAGACAGCGAAGGTGTCCTCCGGTATGGGCTACGGCGAGTACCGCATTCAGGTCTGCGGCAACAAGCTGGTCGTCGCCGCACCGCTCGACGGCTCCGTCACCGCTGCGGCAGCCGAGCTCTCCGCGGCGCTCGCGAAATTCTGGGACGGCTCCACTCTCAAAATCCCTGCCGACTACTCCGCGGGCCGCGTCGTCGACACGCAGGTCAACGCCATCCCCGTCTGCACCGACGCGCGCATCGGTGGCATTTACGACGCCGGCAACGGCACAAAGCTGCTGACGCTCGAGGGTAGCTCGGAGGAGCAGTATAAGTCCTATTGCGCCGAGGTGGCAGCGCGCGGCTACGAGAAATACGCCGAAAACGCCATCAACGGCGTGCTGTTCTCGACCTTCACCTCTCCGTCGCACTACATCAACATAGTCTACTGCAAGCCGGATAAGCAGATCCGCATATCCGTCGACCGGGCGGACAAAACCGGCCTCGCGCCGCGCGCCGAGGACAACGTCTACACCAAAAAGGTCAGCTCGTCCGTGACTCAGATAGGCTGCGAAATTTCGCCGGACGGCGGGGACATCGCGGATCGCCAGATCGGCATGTGCTACATATTCCGGCTGGCCGACGGCAGCTTCATTCTCGAGGACGGCGGTTTCAATCACAAAGTCTACGCCGACCGCATATACAACACGCTCGTCGAGCTCAACGGCGGCCCGGACAACATTGTCATCGCGGCGTGGATATTCTCGCACACGCACGGCGACCACATCGGTGCCTTCCGCGCCTTCTCGACCTACTACTCGAACAAGGTCACGGTCGAGAGGTTCATATACAACAACCCCACGCTCGAGCAGTACGGCGAGTCCGGCTCGACGCACTACGGTAACTACGAAAAGCTGGTCGGTTGCATGAGCAAATTTCGCGGCGCGGAGCGCGTAATCGCGCATCCGGGGCAGGTTTTCCATCTCCGCAACGCGACGATAACCACGCTTTTCACCTACGAGATGCGCATACCGGCGACGATGGACGTGTTCAACTCGTCGTCGATAGTCATGCGGGTGGAGATAGAGGGGCAGAGCTTCACGCTGCTCGGCGACCTTTACCGTCCCGAGAACGACCTTCTCGCGCGCTACTACGGCAAGACGCTCAAATGTGATTTTCTCCAGGTTGCGCACCACGGCGCGCCGGGCGGAACCTACAACACAAACAAGCTGCTTGACCCTGTAATCGTAATGTGGCCGCTGGGCGAGTACGACTATTTCGGCGTCGGAAAATACAACCGCAGCAAGGAGGATTACAACAAATACTTCTTCGACTCGACGACGGTGCGGCAAATCATCGTCGCGGGGCGTAAGATCGTGACGCTCCCGCTGCCGTACGAGTTTCCTGACAAGCTGGTGCTGCCGACACAGAATTGAATAATAATTGTTTTTGCGGTTTCCGCCGGGATGCTCGGCGGAGGCCGCTTTTTTCATAATAAGTTCTTTGGCCTTGGCAGGCGCGCGCCGGAACGTCGGCAAAAACGTTTTTTGAAAAAGGAGTTCTTTGGCCTTGGCGGGCGCACGCCGTGGAGGCCACCGACGGTGGAGAAGTGTTCTTTTCTGCCGCGAGCAGAAAAGAACCAAAAGAATCGCCCCAGAGGGGGCTAACCTACGGTTCGCCCCCTCTGGACTCCCCCACTCCCGTGGGGATGGCTTAAGGGAGCGGAATCACCCTCATTGGCGCTCGCATCCGGCGCGGCTCGGTCAGAATCGCTCTACCGCGCCTTCGCTGAAGTACGGCTTTGTCCCCGGTTTTACGTTTTCCGGGGGTTCAGCTTAAATCGGTTTTCTGCTGGCAAAGTACTCGCGCTGCGCGCAGGATTACGGTGGCAGCTTTCACAAACGGTTTCTGCCCTAATTAGCCTTCATGAGCGGCGGAGCCGCAATATGATGGCGCGGGTAGCGCGGCGTGAGCTTGCGGTTCTATCAAACTTCATCCCATCGGTGAAGCGATTTTTGAAAACTTCATTCCAACAGCCATTTGTACCGCAGACGCCCCCACCGGGACGCACGGAGGACCACCGGGGCGGGGCGTCAATGGTTAGCCTGCCCAGCCCCATCATACCGGTGCATTTTCTGGCGAGTATGAGCGCGGACGCAGTGAGCTTCCCAAAAGGCGTCTTTCCGCCGGATGCAGACTTCGGCAAGGGTGAGCACGTACCCCTCACGCATCCCCACGGGAGTGGGGGAGTCCAGAGGGGGCGAACCGTAGGTTCGGCCCCTTTGGGGCGACTCTTTTGGTACTTTTCTGCTCGCGGCAGAAAAGTACAGTTAAATCACGTCCCGCCGACGTTATGGCGAGCCTTTCCAAGGCCAAAGAACTTATTTATAAAAAAGCAGTCCCCGCAGGCTTCCCTGCGAGAACCACAAAAAACATTTTAATCAGCATACGTGCATATGCAATTAGCCCACATCTCCTCTCAAATATCTCTTGACATTTGCAAAACTATGTGTTAAAATGTAATTACAACTCTGTCGGACGGCCGCGTGGTATGGCGCCGAAAGGTATTACCGCGAGGAAAGTCCGGGCTTCAAAGGGCAGGATAGCTGATAACGTCAGCCGCAGGTGACTGCCGGGAAAGTGCAACAGAAATAAACCGCCCGCATCCGCGGGTAAGGATGGAAAGGCGAGGTAAGAGCTCACCCACTCCTATGGTAACATAGGTTTGCTGTAAACCCTATCCGAAGCAACACCGTATGGGGGTCGTTTGCCCGACATATACCCCCGGGTGGCATGGGAGGAGACTCCCGGAGCGTGACGGCGACGTCACGCAAAGATAGATGGCCGTTCAAGACAGAACCCGGCTTACAGACAGAGTTGTTCTTTTTGATTATAAGCCCCACACGGGGCGGTTTTTCGGAGGCGTAATGTACGACGTATTGGTCATCGGTGCCGGCGTGAGTGGCGCGCTGTGTGCCCGCGAGTTGAGCAAGTACAGGTTATCCGTTTGTTTTGTGGACCGCAGCTGCGACGCGGCAGGCGGGGCGAGCCGGGCAAATTCCGGCATCGTCCATGCGGGCTTCGACGCTATGCCCGGCACCCTCAAGGCAAAACTGAACGTGCGTGGCTGTCTTATGATGCCGGCGCTCACGGAGGAGCTGGGCGTGGAATACAAAAATATTCCCTCTCTGGTGGTCTGCCTCGACGAAGAGGAGCGCCATGTGCTGGACGAGCTGTATGCCCGAGGTGTATCCAACGGCGTCGGCAACATGCGTATTATAGAAAAAGATGAGCTGCGGGAGCTTGAACCGAGAGTGTCGGACAAGGCTGTCGCGGCTCTTTATGCCGGGGACGCGGGCATAGTCTGCCCCTATGGCCTTGCCATCGCCGCCGCCGAGAACGCGGTCGCAAACGGCGCCGACCACCGTTTCTCGTTCGAGGTTAAGTCGGTGACGCCCATCGAGGGCGGGTACGCCGTCTCGAACGGCGAGGAGATACTCGAGGCGCGCTACATCATCAACGCCGCAGGTCTTCACGCCGACGAAATCGCCGACATGACCGGCGACCGCGATTTCGAGCTCTATGCCCGCCGCGGCGAGTACATGCTGTTCGACAGAAAGGTGTCCGACTGCGTCCGCAACGTGCTGTTCACGCTGCCCTCGAAGCTCGGCAAGGGCATTCTCGTCGCGCCGACCGTCGATGGCAACCTGCTCATCGGTCCCAACGCCCACGACGTCGAGAAGGACAACACCGAGGTCACCTCGTCGGGACTTGACGAGGTACACGCCGGCGCGCTCCGTCTCGTCCCCACGCTGCCGGGACTGCGCAGCGTCATCACCTCGTTTGCGGGTCAGCGCCCCACCCCATCGACGGGCGACTTCATTATACGCATGTCGGGAACGCACCCGCACGTCCTGCATCTCGCGGGCATCGAGTCGCCGGGACTTGCCAGCTCGCCTGCCGTCGCCGAGTACGCCGTCGGGCTGCTGCGCGAGGACGGCCTTGAGCTCGTGCCGCGCGACGACTTCAATCCCCGCCGTCCCCGGCCCGTCAGCTTCCGCACGCTCGACGACGAGGCGCGCGAGGCTCTCATCGCCAAAAATCCCGCCTACGGCCGCATAATCTGCCGCTGCGAGAGCGTGACCGAGGGCGAAATTCTCGACGCTATTCACAGCCCTCTCGGCGCGACGACAATCGACGGCGTCAAGCGTCGCACCCGCGCCGGAATGGGACGCTGCCAGAGCGGCTTCTGCATGCCCAAAGTCGCGGAGCTGCTCGCGCGCGAGCTCGGCGTGCCGCTCGACGAGGTAAAAAAGCACGACGGCGACTCTGAACTTTTGGTGGGGAGGACGAAATGAACAAGACTGTAAAGGTAGCTATAATCGGCGGCGGCCCCGCCGGACTTGCGGCGGCCATGGGCGCGCTCGAGGCGGGACTTGGCCCCCGCGACATACTTATCATCGAGCGTGACAGCATGCTCGGCGGCATACTCAATCAGTGCATACACGCAGGCTTCGGTCTGCACCGCTTCGGCGAGGAGCTGACCGGCCCCGAATACGCCGACAAATACATACGCCAGGTAAAATCGGCGGGCATTCCCTACGTCACCGACGCCATGGTGCTCTCGCTGACCGAGGACAAGTGCGTGACCTACACCTCGGCGACCGAGGGGATTGTCAGGGTCTGGGCGGGCGCTGTCGTGCTCGCCATGGGCTGCCGCGAGAGAACGCGCGGCGCGCTCAACATTCCCGGTACTCGTCCGGCGGGCGTCTACTCGGCCGGAACGGCGCAGCGGTTCGTCAACATTGACGGTTATCTGCCCGGCCGCCGCGTGCTGATACTCGGCTCGGGCGACATCGGGCTCATCATGGCGCGCCGCATGACGCTCGAGGGCGCGAAGGTACTGGCCGTCTGCGAGCTGATGCCCTACTCGAGCGGGCTTGCGCGCAACATTGCGCAGTGTCTCGACGATTTCGGCATTCCGCTCTACCTCTCGCACACCGTTGTCAAGATACACGGGCGCGACCGCGTGGAGGGCGTGACGGTGGCAAAGGTCGGGCCGGATCTGAAGCCAATCCCCGGCACCGAGATGCACTTCGAGTGCGACACGCTGCTACTTTCCTGCGGTCTCATACCCGAGAACGAGATAACCGTCGACGCCGGCATTGCGATGGATCGCGTGACGAACGGCGCGGTGGTCGACGACCACCGTCAGACCTCGATTCCGGGCGTATTTGCCTGCGGAAACGTGCTGCACGTGCACGATCTTGTCGACTTTGTGTCGGAGGAGAGCGCGCTTGCGGGCGCTTGCGCGGCGAAGTACGTCAAGGGCGGCAGCCGCGCCGGGCACACCTACGCCGAGACCTGCACAGGCGAGGGCGTGAGGTACGTTGTGCCGCAGCGCTACGACGTCAACAGGCTCGCCGAGGCGACGCGGTTCTATCTCCGCGTCACGCGCAATTACCGGAATGTTTACCTTGTCGTCAAGGCCGACGGGCGCGAGATTATGCGCAAAAAGCTGCTCCGCGCCGCGCCGGGAGAGATGGAATATGTTTCGCTCAAGGGCGACGCACTGGCAGCCGCGCGCGGCTGTCGCGAGCTGAAGTTCGCCATTGACGCGGGTGAGGAGGCTGCAAAATGAACAGACAGATGACATGTATTGTGTGTCCGATGGGCTGCACGCTGACGGTCACGTACGGAATAAACACGCTCGGAACGCCCTGCGACGTTGTCGTCACGGGCAACGCCTGCAAGCGCGGCGCGAATTACGCGACCGAGGAGCTGGTCTCCCCCCGCCGCACGCTGACGACCACCGTCCGCACCGACGACGACAGCCGCGAGCTTTTGTCGGTCAAGACGTCGGCCCCGATTCCGAAGGACAAGCTGTTCGCCGCCATGGAACGCGCGAACGCCGTCGTCGCACACCTCCCCGTGCACGCCGGCGACGTCCTCGTCCGCGACTTCATCACCCCCGGCATCAACCTCATCGCGTGCCGGGATATGGAATAAAGGACGCGACTCCGGGGCCAGCCCCGGACCACGCCAAGGGGGGCGAATCTGGGGCGCTGCCCCAGGCCCCGCCAAGGGAGCTTTTTGAAAAAAGCCCCCTTGGATCCCGCAAAAACTTTCGGAAAAGGGATGGCGGACGGGATGAAGCAAGCGGGAACCGCTTGTTCTCGGGGCCAGCCCCGAACCCCGCTCGGGCGGCTTTTGAAAAAGCCCCCGAGACCCAGCAAAACTTTCGAAAAGGGACGGGTCAGAGTCTGTGAGACACCGGAGCGGGTGGTTTTGGACGTTTAAGTGCGTGCGGTGCGTCATCACGTTATGGATGAGCACCGCCCTGCTTCGCGTCCGGTGCGCTGCCGCGGAAGAGATGCCCGCCACGGAGGCCAGAAAGAGAATTTTGCAGCCTCGCGTCCGGTGCCTATTCGGAACAACGGGAGAGCGTTTGTGAAGCGCGTCCGATTTCCGAAAAAGATACCCCGCCTTTGGTGGCCAACGCATAGTGAATCACGCCTTCCACCGTAGGGGCGACCGATGGTCGCCCCTACGGCCGCCGCGGGCGGACTAACTTTCCGCGACAGCGCACCGGACACACTGCACAAACATCCTTTCCCCATTCCGAATGGGCACCGGACGCGAAGCAGGGCGGTGCTGGTCTACAACGTGATTCCGCCTCGCCCGCACTTAAACGCCCAAAACCACCCGTCCCGGCGTCCCACAGACCTTAACCCGTCCTTTTTTCAAAGTTTTCGCCCGCCTTTTGGGAGGCGGCACGGATCCAACGCCGTGTGGCGTTGGCCGCCGCCCGCAGGCGGCGGAACACTCCCTCGCGTTGGCCGCCGCCCGCAGGCGGCGGAACACACCCTCGCGTTGGCCGCCACCCGCAGAGCGCGAAACACTCCCTCGCGTTGGCCGCCACCCGCAGAGCGCGAAACACTCCCTCGCGCCGGACTCTTGACATTCCGTCTGAAAACATATATAATTTAAGATAAAAAGGTTTTGTAAAGCGAGACAAAAAATGAGCGAGAGAAAACAATTTGTTCTGATAATGACCGACACGCAGCGTTACGACATGGTAAACTGCTACCGGGAGACGGGGCTGTCAACGCCCAATCTCGACGCGCTGGCCGCGGACGGTGTCCGCTATGAGCGCGCGTACACCACACAGCCCGTCTGCGGCCCCGCCCGTGCCGGACTCTTCACGGGTCAGTTCCCTGCCTGCACCGGCTCGTGGGCGAACGGCATGGCGCTCGGCGATAATGTCAAGACCATAGGCCAGCGCCTGCACGACAACGGCTTCCACTGCGCCTACATAGGCAAATGGCACCTCGACGGCACCGACTACTTCGGTAACGGCTTCTGCCCCGACGGTTGGGACCCCGACTACTGGTACGACATGCGCCGCTACCTCGAGGAGCTGCCCGAGGACGACCGCATCCGCTCCCGCGCAACCAAAACCATGCGCTTCATCGACTGGACCGAGGACATGACCTACGGCTACCGCGTCGCACGTCGGGCGCTCGACTTCATGCAGAAGTACCGCGATGAGGACTACTTCCTCGTCGTCTCCTTCGACGAGCCGCACGGCCCCTTCCTCTGCCCCAAGCCCTACTCCGATATGTACCGGGACTACGAGTTTCCCAAGTCCCCCGCCGTCTGGGATACGCTCGGGGGCAAGCCCGACTACCAAAAGGTCTGGGCCGCCGAAAAGGGCCCCGATACCGACCGCGATAACCTCAAAATCAAAGCCCCTGCCTTCTTCGGCTGCAATTCCTACGTCGACGACCTCATCGGGCGCGTCGTCCGCGAGGTGCCGGGCGACGCCGCTATCCTCTATACCTCCGACCACGGCGACCTGCTTCAGTCGCACTGCCTGTTCGCCAAGGGCCCCGCAGCCTACGACGACGTCGCACGTATCCCCTTCATCATGCGCCTGCCCGGCGGCGTGCGCGGCGGTGTCTACGATAAGCACCCCGTCTCGCATATCAGCGTCTGCCCCACCATCATGGAGTTCTTCGGCCTGCCTGTCCCCAAGGTTATGCAGGGCGAGAGCATTCTTGCAACCGGCATGAGCACCGACGCCGAGGCTCCGGAACTCGTCTTCTACGAGTTCACCCGCTTCGAGCAGGATCACGACCACTACGGCGGCCTTCAGCCCATGCGCGCCGTCACCGACGGCCACTATAAGCTGTCGCTCAACCTCATGTCAACGGACGAGCTGTACGACCTTGAGGCCGACCCGTACGAGCTGCACAACCTCATCGACGCCCCCGCCTACGCGGAGATCCGCAACCGCCTGCACGATGCTATACTCGACAGCATGTGCACCCGTCGCGACCCCTTCCGCGGCTATTATTGGGAGTGCCGCCCCTGGCGTACCGACGCCCCCGCGCCCCACTGGCGCTGGCGCGGCTGGACCCGTCAGCGCGAGGAGGAGGAATACGAGCCGCGTCAGCTTGACTACGTCAACGGCCTCGTCATGAACCACCCCCAGCGCAAAAAGATAAGCAACAGCAACGTAAAATTCGAAAGCCTCGAGCAGCTGACCGACTGGCTGCGCCACTACGACGACTGATGAACGTGCTGATAAAGCCGGCGTCCGGCGCCTGCAACATGCGCTGCCGCTACTGCTTTTACAACGACGAAATGGCCAACCGCGAGACGGGCGTCGTCGGTCTGATGAGCCTTGGGACGCTTGAGACTGTCGTGCGGCGCGTGCTTGAGCGCGCCGAGCGCGAGTGCGTTTTCATGTTCCAGGGCGGTGAGCCGACGCTCGCCGGACTCGACTTCTACTGCGCGCTCGAGGGCTTTGTCGCAAGGTACAACACGCGCTCGCTGCGCGTCAGCTACGCCATACAGACCAACGGCTTCGCTGTCGACGAGGAGTGGGCAGCGCTGTTCGCGCGCATGAGGTTTCTCGTCGGGCTGTCGCTCGACGGCGGGCGCGAGCTGCACGACGCCAACCGCCGCACGCCCTCAGGGCGCGGGACGTTTGACGCTGTCATGCGCGCGGCGCGGCTTCTCGGGCGGTACGGAGTCGAATTCAACATACTGACCGTTGTGACGGGTGCGACGGCGCGCGGAGCGCTCAGGCTGCACAACTTTTTCGATGCGCAGGGCTTCCGGTATCAGCAATACATTCCCTGTCTTGACCCGCTGTGCGGCGCGGACGGCGATGCTCACGCCGCGCTCACATCCGACCAGTACGCGACCTTTCTCTGCCGCACCTTTGACGCGTGGTACGACGACCTTGTCCACGGCAAGTACGTCTACAACCGGACGTTCGAGAACTACATGGCAATTCTCATCGGGCGGCAGCCCGAGAACTGCGGCATGGCTGGTATCTGCTCGCCGCAGTACGTCATCGAGGCGGACGGCGGCGTCTACCCCTGCGACTTCTACGTGCTGGACGAATACCGTCTCGGCAGCATTCTGACGGACAGCTTTGAGTCTCTCGACGCGCGGCGCGAGGAGCTGGGCTTTATATCGCGTTCCCGCGAGCTGCACCCGGACTGCCGGGTCTGTCCCTACCTTGCGCTCTGCCGCGGCGGCTGTTACCGCGAGCGGGTGTCCGTCCCCGGCTCGGATGTGCCGAAGAACCGCTTCTGCGCGGCGTACCTGAAATTTTTCCCCTACGCGGGGGAGAGGCTGCGGGAGGCGGTGAGGTTAATTGCGTATGGGCGGAGAGGGTTATAATTGAATTTTTGCGGTTCCCGCGGGTGAAGCCTGCGGGGACTGCTTTTTTGTTAAAAATAGTTCTTTGCCCTTGGCGGGTGCGCGCCGTGGGAGGAGGCGTATTGCATATGCCTGTATGCAAGAAAAGTTCTTTGGCCACGGGGGCACTCGCCGAACGTCGGCGGAAAACGTTTTTTGAAAAAGAGTTCTTTAGCCTTGGCGGGCTGCCGCCGTGGACGGTCTCCGACGGTGGAGAAGTGTACTCGCCGAACGTCGGTGAAAAGCGTTTTTTAAAATAAGTTCTTTGGCCTTGGCAGGCGCACGCCGTGAAGGCCTCCGACGGTGGAGAAGTGTACTCGCCGAACGTCGGCGGAAAGCGTTTTTTAAAATAAGTTCTTTAGCCTTGGCGGGCGCGCCGGGGAGAGGCGTATTGCATATGCCTGTATGCTAAGAAAGTTCTTTAGCCTTGGCGGGCGCACGCCGTGGCGAATTCCGACGATATCGAAGTGTACTTTTCTGTTATGCAACAGAAAAGTACCAAAAGAATGCACCCAA
>CAKRSS010000030.1 GCA_934401725.1 uncultured Eubacteriales bacterium
AAAGGCGTCTTTCCGCCGGATGCAGACTCCGGCAAGGGTGGGCACGTACCCCTCACGCATCCCCACGGGAGTGGGGGAGTCCAGAGGGGGCGAACCGTAGGTTCGGCCCCTTTGGGGCGACTCTTTTGGTTCTTTTCTGCTCGCGGCAGAAAAGAACACTTCTCCACCGTCGGTGGCCTTCACGGCGTGCGCCTGCCAAGGCCAAAGAACTTATTTATAAGAAAAGCGGTTCCCGCAGGTCGTCACCTGCGAAAACCGCAAAATCAATTTAACCAATTACGCATACGTGCATATGCAATACGCCCACACCCCTCCCCTGACGGCAAATCACATCATCCCACGCAGAGCGTCCAGCGCGTCCGAAAGTCCGCCGACCTGGTCGATAATGCCGTACTTTACCGCCTCTTCGCCGTCGATAATCGAGCCGACGTCCGTCGCAATCTCGTCCGGACGCATCATGAGCTCGTGAATCTTGTCGGGAGCCGCCGAGGAGTGGTCGCAGATGAACCGGATTATGCGCCGCTGCATCTCGCGAAAATAGTTGAAGGTCTGCGGCACGCCTACGACGAGTCCGTTTATGCGCACCGGGTGAATTGTCATGGTCGCGCTCGGCACGATGAAGGAGCGCCGCGCCGCCACCGCAAGCGGTACACCGATTGAGTGCCCGCCGCCGAGCACCAACGAGACGCTCGGCTTGCTCATCGACGCTATCATCTCGGCAATCGCCAGCCCCGCCTCAACGTCGCCGCCCATAGTGTTGAGCACGATAAGCACCCCGCGCACGCTCTCGCTCTGCTCGATGGAGACCAGAAGCGGGATTATGTGCTCGTATTTCGTCGCCTTCTGGTTGTCGCCGAGAACATAATGCCCCTCGATCTGCCCGATTATCGAGAGACACTGTATGTCCCCCCGCGAGCTGCCGGTCACGACACTGCCGCTCTTGATTATGTTTTCAAATTCGTTTCCCGCCTCGTTTGTGTCCTGCGCGCGCCCGTTGTCGCTGCTTTGCTTGTCTGACATGATTTTTTCCCTCCCTTTCTGTGACTAACGCTTATTATTGCCATCGCCGCGCCGCTTATGCAGCGCGTTTGCGGCTCCGTCACGCAATTTTCATAAATTTGTTTTCATTTCGCCATTTACAAGAATATTTTTTTATGGTATAATAACAGGCGGCAAAGTTTTCACAAAACATACAGAGGTAAAATTTATGAAAAAAGTTCTTGTTGAAACTTCTGCGCGCCATATCCATGTCACGCAGGAAACGCTCGAGACGCTGTTCGGTAAGGACGCCAAACTCCACAACAAAAAGGATCTCAGTCAGCCCGGTCAGTTCGCCTGCGAGGAGAAGGTCACGCTCGTCGGCCCCAAGGGTCAGATGAATGTCTCTATCCTCGGCCCCGTCCGCCCCGCTGACCAGGTCGAGCTGTCGCTCACCGACGCACGCGCGTTGGGCATCACGGTTCCTGTCCGCGAGAGCGGAGACATCGCCGGAACTCCCGGCCTCAAACTGGTCGGCCCTGCCGGTGAGAAGGTAATCCCGGAGGGGGCTATTGCTGCTAAGCGTCACATTCACATGACGCCCGAGGATGCCGCCGGGTTCGGCGTCGCAGACAAGCAGATCGTCAGCGTCAGGCTCGACACCGCGCGCCCGCTTGTTTTCGGCGACGTGGTCGTCCGTGTCAGTTCCAAGTTCGCGCTCGCCATGCACATCGACACCGATGAGTGCAACGCCGCCTGCGCGTTTGGTCAGGTTTTCGGAGAAATTATTAAATAAATTAATATAAGAAGGAGTACAAACATGATCTCTTCCAAAGAAGTGGAAAATATGTGTATTGTGGCTCAGGGGCCCAACCACGGTCCTGCTCCTATTCCCGAAGAGGGAAAATGGATAAAGGCCAAGCAGATTACCGACATTTCGGGCTACACCCACGGTGTGGGCTGGTGCGCACCTCAGCAGGGCGCCTGCAAGCTGTCTCTTAACGTCAAGAACGGCGTTATCGAGGAAGCGCTCGTTGAGACTATCGGCTGCTCCGGTATGACTCACTCCGCCGCCATGGCCGCCGAGATTCTTCCCGGCAAGACCATTCTCGAGGCGCTGAACACCGACCTCGTCTGCGATGCTATCAACACCGCTATGCGTGAGCTGTTCCTTCAGATCGTTTACGGACGTACACAGTCTGCGTTCTCTGAGGGCGGTCTGGTTATCGGCGCAGGCATGGAGGACCTCGGCAAGGGCGCTCGCTCCATGGTCGGTACCATGTACGGCACCAAGTCCAAGGGCGTCCGTTACCTCGAGATGACCGAGGGCTACTGCACCCGCATGGCGCTGGATGCCGACGATCAGGTTATCGGATACGAGTTCGTTTCTCTGGGCAAGATGACAGACTTCATCAAGAAGGGCATGGAGCCTAACGAAGCATACGAAAAATCTAAGGGTACATACGGACGCTTCAGCGAAGCTGTCAAGTATATCGACCCCCGCAAAGAGTGATTAAGGAGGTATATCGAAATGGCACAGTTTGAAGGTTACGAGAGACGCGAGGCCAAGATTCTCGGCGTCCTGAAGGAATACGGTATTTCCTCCATCGATGAATGCAAGAAAATCTGCGACGAGAAGGGCGTTGACGCCTACACCATCGTCCAGGACACCCAGCCCATCTGCTTCGAGAACGCAAAGTGGGCGTACACAGTCGGCGCTGCTATCGCTATCAGGAAGGGCGACAAGAAGGCAGCTGACGCCGCAGCCGATATCGGTATCGGTCTTCAGGCGTTCTGCATTCCCGGCTCCGTCGCTGAGAACCGCAAGGTCGGTCTCGGCCACGGCAACCTCGGCAAGATGCTGCTCTCCGAGGAGACCGAGTGCTTCTGCTTCCTCGCAGGTCACGAGTCCTTCGCGGCCGCTGAGGGAGCTATCAAGATCGCGCTCAATGCAAACAAGGTCAGAACCAAGCCCCTGCGCGTTATCCTGAACGGTCTCGGCAAGGACGCGGCTATGATTATTTCCCGTATCAACGGCTTTACCTACGTCAAGACCGAGTTCGATCCCTACACCGAACAAGTCAAGATCGTCTCCGAGACGGCTTACTCGAACGGCGACCGCGCAAAGGTTCGTTGCTACGGCGCTGACAACGTTCCCGAGGGCGTTGCCATCATGAAGCTGGAGAATGTCGGCGTTTCCATCACCGGTAACTCCACCAACCCCACCAGATTCCAGCACCCCGTCGCCGGCACCTACAAGAAGTGGTGTGTCGAGAACGGCGTCAAGTACTTCTCCGTTGCCTCCGGTGGCGGAACAGGTCGTACTCTGCATCCTGATAACATGGCAGCCGGTCCTTCCTCCTACGGTATGACTGACACTATGGGTCGTATGCACTCCGACGCGCAGTTTGCAGGCTCCTCCTCCGTGCCCGCGCACGTCGAGATGATGGGCCTCATCGGCATGGGCAACAACCCCATGGTCGGCGCGACCGTCGCAGTCGCTGTGGCGGTGGAAGAGGCTATGAAATAAGCTTGCCCAAAAAGCAGGGGCGTCCCGATTTCGGGACGCCCCTTTTTCACGTCGTCAAAGTGTTTTTGTGGCTGTGGATTATTCGTTTTCAAGAATCCAGGCTAAAATTTCCTCGTATTTCATCTCGCCTGCCGCCACTGCGAGGCCGACGCGGACAACGTCCTCGTTGGTCGGACGGATTTTTATGCCGTTTACCTCGAGGAACGAAAGCAGAACGTACATGCCGATCCGCTTGTTTCCGTCGACAAACGCGTGATTTGAAATCAGCGAATAGGCGATGCGCGCGGCCTTTTCCTCCTTGGTCGGATAGAGCTCCTGACCGTCGAAGGTTTGAAACGCCGATTCGAGCGCGCTGTCCAGAAGCCCGACGTCGCGCAGGTTGGGGTCGCCGCCCGTCGCCTGAGAAATTATCTGATGCAGAAGCAGAACTTTGTCCCGGCTGAATTTTATCATTTTGCCAGCTCCTCAAACGCTCTGCGATACTCTCTCAGAATGCGCGCGGCGACAAAGTCGATTTTTTCGTCGTCTGTCATCTGAATCTCGGTGTCCTGCTCGATGTCAATCAGCTTGTACTTCGGCTTGTTGTTTTTGAAAATGACCACGGTGCCAAGTCGGTCTGCCGTGCGGGCAACACGCGAGAAATTCTGATTGGCCTCCGAGATGGAGACTATCTGGTTGGTGTTGATGTTCATTTTGCCTTCTCCTTGACAAATGTGTTACACAAATATTATACACTTATTTTAGGATATTGTCAACCTAATTTTTGAATGTGGGCTTGCCACGATGAAAAACGGTGACGGATAACAAAAAGCCCCGCTGCGGCGGGGCTTTTTTGAGTTTTGACTCGTTTGGATGAGGTGTTTGCCGCTTGGATTGCCGCGTTTACTCCCGTATCAGCGCATCATACGCCGATTTTCCGTCGTAGCCGTGCCAGGCGACGGCGATGCCGCGCGAGGGGTTGAAGGTCAGCATCTGGCCGCGCATACCGCCCTTGCCGTACCAGCCGTTGCCGCGATCCTTGAACTCGTAGCCGCGTTCGAGCACGGTTCTGACCCAGTCTTCGGAGATTATGCGCTCGCCAAACCAGTCGCCGCCGCGCAGGTAGAGAATGCCCAGCTTGACGACATCCTCGGTGCGCAGGTAGAGTCCCGTCGCGCCCATGGAATAGCCGCGCGGGCAGGTCGACCAGGCGTATTCCTTGAAATTCATGACGTCGACAAGCGCCGGGCGCAGAAACGCCGCGAGATCCATGCCCGAGACGCGCTCGACTACGCGCGAGAGCAGGTAATATGCCGCGTCTGTGTACTGGTGATGCGTTCCGGGCTCGTAGGGCAGCGGCTCGCCGAGGACTATGTCAAGATAATTGTGTGAGGGGTAGGTCGAGGCGTTGTCGGCGTCGATGTCGAGCAGGCCGCGGCCGAAGCCCGCAAGGTGCAGCATGAGGTGGTCGAGCGTGACGCGACACCACCTTTCGTCCATGCCGTCGGGGCAGAGGTCGGGAATGAAGCTTACGGCGGTGTCCTCGGTGTGCAGCAGGCCGCGGTCGCACAGCATTCCGATGGCCGTGACGGTGAACGCCTTGGCGATGGAGTAGCAGTTGCAGCAGGGGTTGGCTGGTGTGACGACCTGGCGGGCGATGTTGCCGTCGCGGTCGCCCTCGGCGACGAAATAGACATTCCGTCCGGCGTTGTGCGCCAGGGTTGCATAATCGGTTCCGGTGAGTGACATGGTGGGCTCCTTTTCAAGAATATTTTTTGTGCGGGACGCGCGCGGACCGTCGGGGACGCCGGTTCCTACGGGGATTCGCGTTTTTGAGATGTCGGCGCGGTTATTCGGCGGTTTTTGACTCCCGTATGAGGCGCTCGGCGAGGCTCGTCAGCGGCTCGCGCTCGTTGGGGCACTCGCCGTCGAGGACGGCGTCGAGCAGGCGGCCGAGAATTACGCCGATCTGCCGCCCCGGCTTCAGGCCAAGCGCGATGATGTCGTCGCCGTGCAGCGCCAGCGTGCCGAGCGACAGCTGACCCTGCTCAGCGATGAGGCGGTCGAGTATGGCCTCGATTTCGTCGAGCTCGTGCAGGCGCGGCGCGACCAGCCAGTCGACAAGCGCGCCGTTGTCGGCGCGGCGCAGCGCAATGAGTCGGCGCGAGTCCTGCTCCCCGAGCGCGCAGAGCATACGCCGGACGCTTTTTTCGTTCGGCAGTATCGTACGGTGGTGCTCGGCGACCAGCCGCACGACGGACCCGAGCGTTTTGTTGTCGGTTTTAAGGCGGCGCAGCGCCGTCTCGGTAAGCTCGGTGCTGAGCTTGGGGTGGCCGTAAAAGTGGCCGCCGCGCTCGTCCTCGGAAAAGCAGGCGGGCTTGCCTATGTCGTGAAACAGCGCCGCCAGCTTGACGCAGACGTCGCCCCCGGCCAGCTCGAGCGAGACGAGCGAATGCGTGTAAACGTCGTATTTGTGGCAGGGGTTGCGCTGATCGAAGCCGACCGACGGCGCAAACTCGGGCACGATGCGGCACAGCACGTCGGGATACCCGGCGAGCACACGCCGCGCGCCCACTCCGCACACCAGCTTGAATAGCTCGACCCGCACGCGTTCGGCGGAAATGTTGTCGAGCAGCGCGACGCAGCGGTGAATGCTCGCGGCCGTCTCGAGCTCGATGTCAAAATCGAGCACCGCGGCGAAGCGCAGCGCGCGCAGTATGCGCAGGCCGTCCTCGTGAAAGCGGCGGTCGGGGTCGCCGACGGCGCGTATGAGCCGCCGGGCGAGGTCGTCCTGCCCGCCGAATTTGTCGACAATGCCGCGCGTCGGCGAATACGCCATGGCGTTGACGGTGAAGTCTCGCCGCGCGAGGTCGTCGACGAGGTTGGGCGTGAAGAACACCTCGGATGGGCGGCGGTTGTCGAGATACTCGCCGTCGAGGCGGTAGGTCGTTATCTCAAGCGGCTCGCCGTCGACAAGAACGGTGACAGTGCCGTGCTTTATTCCCGTTTCGATGAGGCGGAAGTCGCGGAAGGCGTCCTCGGTCTCGGGCGGAGTGGCGGAGGTGGTTATGTCGAAGTCATTAGGCTCGCGCCCCATGAGCATATCGCGCACGCAGCCGCCGACCACGAACGCCTCGTGCCCGTTCTCCTCAAGTATTTTCACGGCGCGCCCGGCCGCGGGGGATATGTTCATTTTCATAAAATCACCTGCCTAAAACCGGGGCTGCGCATGTGCGGACAGCCCCGGTATCTTTTATTGTCAGACCTCTGAGAGCGACTTTGCAGTCGCCAGGAGGCTGTCGCTGACTTTCAGGCGGAAGTCGAACATCTTCTTCTGCTCGGGGGTCATAGCCTTGAGTGCGGCTGTGTCAAGCACACCGGACTTGCGGAATTTTCGATAGAAGGAGTCGACGCTGATGGCCTCGGTCATATCCATGTCGGCGATGCGGCCGTTGTGGACGCAGACGACGCGGTTGAGCTTGCCCTCGGCGATGAGGCGGACGGCATTCTCGCCCATATATCCGGCGACGACGCGGTCGAAACAGGTCGGACGGCCGCCGCGCGCGACGTGAGCGAAGCGTGCGAACTTGGTCTCTATGAACTCGCCCTTGAAGTCGATGTTGCCCTCCTCGGCGTAGTACTTCTCAAACGCCTTGCGGGAGCGCGATTCAAGCGTTGCGACGAACTGCTCGCTGTACTCGGCCTTGTAGCCGTTGAATGCGACCTTGGTGAGCGCCTTGCCGTCGATTTTGCCGGCGGTGTAGTCGGCGACGGCGGCGTCAAGCGACGCTTTTCTCGCAGTGTCGGTCAGCTCGGTGTTGACAGCGCCCTCGGCGAATATCACGAGGAAGGAGCGCTTGCCGTCGTGGCGTGCGCGAATCATGGCGTCGATGACCTTTTCCTCATCAAACAGCGCCGGAGCCTCGGGAATAGCCACTGCGGAAGCGCCGACCGCGATAGCGGTGTGCAGTGCAATCTGACCGGCCTTGCGTCCCATGACCTCGACGACGTCGCATCTCTTGTGCGAGTTGCAGGTGTCGCGCAGGGCGTCGCACATCTCGATGGTGTTGCGCAGCGCGGTGTCGAAGCCGAGCGTGTACTCAGTGGAAACTATATCGTTATCGATTGTCGCAGGAATGCCTATGCAGGGAATTCCGGTGTATTTGTGGATGTCGAGACTGCCGCGGAAGCTGCCGTCGCCGCCGATGGCGACCAGCGCACCGATGCCGTGCGCCTCAAGATTCTTGCCCATGAGCTTGGCGTAGTATTCTGGGTCGTCGCCGAACTCGGCAAAGCGGGCGGAATTGAGCACCGTGCCGCCGAGGCTGATGATGTTCTCAACGTCCGCCGCGTGGAGCACGCGGAAGTCGCCCGGACGGTTGTGGGTCATGCCGTAGTAGGCATCGGAAATGCCGACAACCTCAATCTTGTATTTTCTTGCGGAAAGGACAACTGCACGGACAGCCGCGTTCATGGCCTGGCAGTCGCCGCCGCTGGTGATGACACCGATTCTTTTGATTTGTGCTGACATTGTTTTTCCTCCATGCCGCTTGAGCGGCTATTTCAACATTCACGGTTTATTATACAACATTTCGGGGGCGGATGTCAATATATGCGGTTATTTTTTCGGTTATCATAATGTCAAACGGCATCGGATATTATTATATCTCACAAACGCGGAGTTGATAACCGCGCCCGGACACAAAAAGCATACCACAGCGGTGTGCCGTGGTATGCTTTTTGCCCGTTACAGACTCAGATGTTTGTCATTACCTTGTTGAAGTTTGATTCGCGGACTTTTTTCTGTATCGTGCACCAGTCAATAATTGCAAGAATTCCGAAGCCGCCGCCCGTCAGCAGCTTCAGAATGCCCATTCCAACATCGCCCATCATGAAGCGGTCAATGCCGAGAAAACCGACAACCACAGAGATGATAAGCAGCATGGTGGGGTCCTTGAACTGAATTGTCGAAACCAGGGCAAATCTTGTGTCGTCGAGTGCGTAGAGCTTTTCCCTCAGAAACACCATTTTTTCTGCGGGAAAATACTTTTGGTTTGCCATGATGAACATATCGACCTTCTGCCTGTCAACACAGCTTCTCGGAGAATCGGTTTGATTTTCGTAGTTTGTTGCCATTTTTTCAGTCCTCACTTCAAAATATTATTCCGATTTGGAATTATTCTTATTATAATTCCAAATCGGAATTTTGTCAATAGCTTTTGTGAATATAATTCTATAATAGCGTTAAAATACGATAATTCGGGCATTTGCAGGCCAATTTATGCGAAAATCCGAAGAAAAGAGGACTTATGAAAATCAGAAAGCAAGGGTATGGCACCGCCAATATGGTTGGGCGGAACATTGAGCGGCTGCGCAAGGCGAGGGGCATCAAGCAAAAGGACTTTATTGCCAAAATTCAAACTATGGGCTGTGACATGAACCCGACCAGCTACTCAAAGCTCGAGGGGCAGTTGAGGAGCGCCACGGATATTGAGATTTTTGTCATTGCAAAAATACTCGGAGTCCCGATGGAGGAGCTGTTCGAGGGGATTGATCTTATGTGACGTGCGACGCGCGGACATCCACGGCTTTTTCCGCGTTGCGCCATGCCCGCGCCATAACATTTTCCGCCCGCAGCAGCCCAAACGCGGGCTTATTGAGGTGTCACTGCTCAATTGCGCCATCGGAATTACGCGTTGATGCCTTGACAATAGGCGCTGTATCTATTATAATACTATAATGGAGATAAAAATACCGGAGGCTACCACGATGAGGCGTTTTACCGTCATATTTTTGTTGCTTGCCATGCTCATGGCGCTTGTTTCCTGCGGCGGCGGGGCAGGGACGCCTGCCGTCACTACCACCGCTGACCCTGCGCTCTCGGATGTCACATCCGGGGTGTCCGAGGTGTCGGACACGAGCGCGCCGCGGTCGGACGAGCTGAGCATTTCGGGGGCTGATTACACCGTCGTGCGTCCGTCTGACTGCCGCAAGGCCGTCATCAGCGCCGCACAGCGTGTGCACAAGTACCTCGGCGACACGCTCGGAGCGAAAATCAGTCTCAAGGAAGACTGGGTCAAGCCGAGCGAGGATCCGGACGCCGTAAGCAAAACCGAGGTGCTTATCGGTACGACCAACCGCCGCGAGAGCGCGGAGATTGAGTGCGAGAGCGGCTGGTACGTCGGCGTGCGCGGGGACAAGGTTATAATTATCGCAACCCGAGAAAAATATTACGATGCAGCTGTTGATTACTTTATTTCGCAGTGCCGCAAGGGAGAGGACGGAACAGTAAAAATCATGAGAAACACCGATCATTACGAGCAGGTAGACGATGTCTACGCCGGAGTCGAGCTGACGCTGCGCGTTGGCAGCTACAACATTCGCCACGGCGCGGACGTCGGGCTTAACATGGCTCCCATCGCCGAGGACATCAAGGCGCTGAATCTTGACGTTGTCGGTTTCCAGGAGATTGATTTCAAGACCACCCGCACGGGCGGACTTGACACCATGAAGGCGCTGTCCGAGGCGTCGGGCTACGAATACTACGGCTTCGCCCGCGCTATCGACTACCAGGGCGGGCAGTACGGCTCGGGTATACTCAGCCGCTACCCCATCGAGTCGTTTGAGGTTATCCCGCTCGCCGGGCTCGGAGGCGAGGACAGAAGCATCGGACATGCCGTGCTCAACGTCAACGGTGTCATGATTGATTTCTTCAACACTCACCTTGACCACGAGCAGTCGTCCCGTCGTTCCGCGCAGATAAAGCAGGCCGTCCCCTATCTCGCCGAGTGCGAGGCCTACATCATCACCGGCGACTTCAACACGGCGGACATCGGCGAGTTTGAACTCTGGGAGGGCGCGGATTTCGTCAATAAGAACACCTACGCCACCTTCCCGAAGTCTGGCAAGGGCATCGACAATATAATTTTCTCGCCTGACTGGAGCGTTGCAGAGTCGGGCATGGGGCCCGAGGGGCACTCGGATCACCGCCTGCTCTGGGCCGAGATGAAATTCAAGCGCAGCTGACACACAACTGATTACGAGGAGGGCTGTTCCATGAGCGAAAACCGGGGCAAGACAGGACTGCTTACCGCACTGCTCCCGTTCTGGGAGCGGCTACGCGAGACACAACGCGAAAACCTCATGAACAATACTAGGGCAGTCCGGTACAAAAAGGGCAGTCATCTGGCGGACGTCGGCGAGGACTGCGGCATGATAATCGTGCGTCGCGGGCGGATATGCGCCTACACCGTGTCCGAGCAGGGACGCGAGGTCGCTATGCTGACCTGTTATTCGGGCGAGATCTGCCTGCTTGCGGCGCACAATCTGATTGACACGTCGGCGTTCAACATCTGCGTCGCGGCCGAGACCGAGACGGACGTTCTCATCGTCGACTCAACCACGCTCGCGGACGTCTGCAAGGGCTGCATACACGCCGAGGCCTTTGTGCGGCGGGTGATTTCGTCGCATTTTTGCCGCGTGGTCGGCAGCATGCAGGACATGCTGTTGCAAAGTCCCGAGCAGAGACTGGCGGGCTTTCTCTGCTCCGCCTCCGATCGCACCGGCTCCGGGCGCGTCAACACGACGCACGAGCAGCTTGCCAAGCACATCGGCACGGCGCGCGAGGTGGTGTCTCGCACGCTCAAGAGCCTGAGCGCGGAGGGCGTCGTCAGCCTCGAGCGCGGCGCGGTCGTCATACGCGACAAGTCGCGGCTGCGCGAGCTGGGGGCCAATTTGAAAGGATAGTTTATGTCAACCGAAAAAGTTTACGAGACGCGGGGCGAGGTCATGGAGCTTGCCTCGCGTGTTACCGCCTGCCGGGCGTGCGAGGGCGGCTTTGCCGTCGCGCTCGAGCGGACGGTGTTCTTTCCGGGCGGCGGCGGTCAGGCTGCCGACGGCGGCGAGCTTGTCTGCGCCGCGACGGGCGCACGCGAGCCGGTCACGGGTCTGTACGAGGACGGCGACGAGGTGTGGCACTGCGTGGCGCACGAGTTCTGTCCCGGCACGGAGGTCGTTTGCCGCATTGACGCCGACGCGCGGCGTCGCCGTATGCAGAACCACGGCGGCGAGCACATAATTTCGGGTATTGTCTACCGTAGATACGGGTTTCACAACGTCGGCTTCCACATGGGCGAGGACGACATGACCATAGATTTCGACGGCGTGCTCGATCGCGCGGCGTTTGATTCCGTCGAGCGCGAGGCCAACGCGGCCGTAACCGGGAACCGGGCGGTTCGCGTCAGCTTTCCGACACCGGAGGAGCTGGCGGTGCTCGATTACAGATCCAAAAAGGCGCTGGCCGGGCGCGTGCGCATAGTCGAAATCGATGGTATGGACCGTTGCGCCTGCTGCGCGCCGCATTTTGAGCACACGGGCTGCATAGGCATTATAAAGATACTTGATTTCATTCACTACAAGGGCGGAGTGCGTGTGCATCTTTTGTGCGGGGTTGACGCGCTGGAGGATTACGGTCGCCGTTACGCGGCGACGGCGGACATATCGGCGCGGCTGTCTGTGCCGCAGACAGAGGTCGCCGGGGCGGTGGCCGAGCTTGCTGCCGAGGCGGGGCGTCTGCGCGGCGAGTGCGGCGCGCTGCGGCGTCAGATACTGACGCTCCGGGCGGGCGCAATCCCGGCGACGGATGAAAATATCTGTCTTTTCGAGCCGCTCGACGGTGCTGACATGCGATATTTTGTCAATCTGTGTCAGGACAAGTGCGGAGGGTTCTGCGCGCTGTTTTCCGGCGACGACGAGGCGGGGTACAGGTATATTCTTGCCAGCCGCAGCCGCGATATGCGCGAACTTGCACCCGAGCTCAACCGGGCGCTCAACGGGCGCGGCGGCGGGTCGGTGCAGATGATACAGGGCAGCGTCTCGGCGACGCGCCGCGAAATCGAAAACTACATTTCCGGCCTTTGAGCCGCGGGAGGGATTATGAAGATAAAAAAAGGTTTTGTGCTTTCCAAGATAGGCAACGACACGGTTGCCGTTGCGACGGGCGAGCTTTCGCACGATTTTTCGGGTGTTATCATGCTGAACAACAGCGGGGTATTCCTCTGGAACCGGCTCGAGTCCGGCGCGACGCGCGACGAGCTGCTTGCCTCAATGCTTGAGAAATACGACGTCAGCGAGACCGAGGCTGCGGCGGACATTGATGCTTTTGTGGAGCAGCTGACGGGGGCAGGGATATTGGAGTGACGGGTGTGTGCTATTGTATATGCACGCAAGTGTGCCACTCGGGCATTGCGCGGTGATGCCTTAAAAATTATTTATTATAGAAAGGCATTTTAATGGAAAAACTCAAACGCCTTCTTCAGGTTTTTCTGACGTTCATGAAGATAGGCGTCTTCACCTTCGGCGGGGGGTACGCCATGATACCGCTTATACAGCGTGAGGTCGTCGATAACCACGGCTGGGTCAAAAACGAGGAGGTCGATGACGCTTTCGCTATCTGTCAGTCAGTCCCCGGCTCGATAGCAGTCAACTCCGCAACCTTCGTCGGCTATAAGGTTGCCGGGTTCTGGGGTGCGTTTTTCGCGACGATCGGCGTGGTGATACCGTCCTTCGTGATAATCTTCATCATCTCGGGGCTTATGCGGCAGTTCAGCGAGCTGCGCGTCGTCCGCTACGCCTTCGCCGGAATCCGCGCGGGCGTGCTCGCGCTTATTCTCAGCGCGCTTGTGTCGATGTATCGTCAGAGCCCGAGGGGCGTGGTTTATTACATAATTATGGCGATAGCCTTCCTCGGCGCGGCCTTTATCAGCGGCAGCACTATCTATATTATACTCGGCGCGGCGGTCACGGGGCTGGTTATGACCTTTATCGCCGGTCGCCGTATGCGCGGAGGTGAGGGCAAATGATATACCTTGAGCTTTTCCTCACCTTCCTCAAAATCGGCGCGCTGACCTTCGGTGGCGGCACGGCTATGATTCCGCTGGTCGCAGACGAGGTTGTCACGCGCGGATGGCTGAGCGACGAGGCGCTTCTCAACTTCGTTGCTATCAGCGAGTCGACGCCCGGCCCCTTCGCCGTCAACACGGCGACCTATGTCGGCGCGCTTGTGGCGGGCTTTCCCGGCGCGCTGTGCGCGACACTCGGCGTCGTGCTGCCGGCCTTTATATTCGTGCTCATTATCGCGAGATTTCTAGTCAAATTCAGCACAAACCCCTACGTCAGCGGCTGCGTTAACTGCCTGAAGCCCACCGTCGTCGGACTTATCGCCGCGGCGCTGCTGTCGCTCGGCGGAAAGGTTCTGTTTCCGTCCGGCTTTGCGGACATAAACGTCTATACGCTGGTCTTCAGCGCCTGTGTTGCGCTGCTCATGGTCTTTCTCAGCTTCAAAAAGCTGCACCCGATACTCATTATCGTCCTTTCCGCCGTGCTCGGACTTGGGTTCGGGTACGCCGGAGAATTTCTAGGGTGGGGCGCTCTTGTATGAAGCGCCGCCGGAGGTGCGCGGCGGAGTCCCGATAGGGTATTGCAAAACGCGACGAAATGTGATAAAATACTCTCGTTTGTGAGATCAATGAAACACAGTGGGTCGCCGAAAGGCGAAACCGGGCGCTCCCGCGTTCGGGAATGAGGAAAGCGCGGTGCAAATCCGCCACAACAGCCATTACCGTAACTGAATCGCACGTCGCGGCGACGCCGGACGGCCCCCGGTTGACGCCATGGGGCCTCGGTGCGTGCCGGACGCGCGATTTTCAAGCCGGAATGCTCATTTCACTGTGCCGGCAGAACGTTTCCCGGGCAAATCGGGGGGACAGTCGGCGAGTGCGTCGGGGCGGCAGCAGCTCCGGTGCTTTTGCCGCGCCTCCCGTGTGGGGGGACGCGGCTGCTTTTCGTTCATCAATAAATTTTTTCTTCAAGGAGAATGAGAATGAAAAGAATTTCTGAAAATCGGATTGTAGTTGTATCGATAGCACTGCTTCTGTGCGTCGCCACGCTGCTCGGCGGCTGTGCCAAAAAAGAGGTACTGCCCGCAGTATGGGAAAACGCTACTTACACCACCGACAAGACCGTCGGCGAGGGCTCAAAGACCGTCAAGCTGTACGTCACTGCGGCGGACAAGTCCATCCTGCTGACAGTAAAGACCGATGAGGCTAACCTCGGTCAGGCGCTGTTGAAGCTCGGTATCGTCGCAGGCGATGAGAGCCAGTACGGCCTCTACGTCAAGACCGTCAACGGCATGACCGCTGACTATGATGCCGACCAATCCTGGTGGTGCTTCAACAAGGTCGCCGAGGACGGCACGCGCGAGATGATGTCGGTCGGCGTCGACGGCGCTGAAATTGCGGGTGGCGAGACATTCGAGCTTGCAATGACTAAATGAGGTCAAAATCCGGACTTGATCTGCGCCACCTTGTGATATTCGCCATGTTCGGGGCGCTGATATTCGTCTCGAAAAAGGCGATGGAGGGCCTGCCGAACATTCATCTGGTCGGTATGTTCACCGTGCTGCTGACGCTGGTCTACCGCTGGCGGGCGCTCATCCCGCTCTACATTTACATCATGCTAGACGGACTTACATGGGGCTTTGCGCTGTCGTGGGTGCCGTATCTTTACATATGGCTCCCGCTATGGGGCGCGGCAATGCTGCTGCCGGTCTCGCGTATGTCGAAGGGCGTGAAGGCGGTCGTCTATCCCGCCGTGTGCGCGCTGCATGGGCTGGCGTTCGGTACGCTGTACGCTCCCGCGCAGGCCATTATGTTCGGGCTGAACTTTAAGCAGACGATAGCGTGGATAATCAGCGGGCTGCCGTTTGACGGACTGCACTGCTTCGGCAACTTTGTGGCGGGGCTGCTTATCCTGCCGCTCTCCGAGGTCATGTTCCCGATTGAGCGCAAGACCGCGGCGCGAGCCGAGGGCAGGACAAGAAACAAGCACGGAACCAAATCCGAAACAAAGCCCGGAACCGATTCGGAAACCACGCCTGACACAAAATCAGACACCAAGCCCGGAAAATAAAATCAGCCGTTCCCCCGCGGAAACCGCGGAGGGACGGCTTTTGTGTTTGTATCACTGTGCAATCCACGAAGGGATGGCTTTGGGGGTTGAGGCATCACTGTGCAATCCGCGAACACGCCGGACGGGCGTTTCGCCATTATTGTGTTACCGGAATTGCGTGATGAATCCTCATTTAATTTCAAACTCGGCGTAAAACGGCGTGCACTCGTACCCGACGAAGGCCACCGCGCGGTAAGTGCCGGGCTCGATGGGCGAGATGACGGTCTTCCGCGAAATCTCGAGCGGGATTGATGTCGGTCCGGACAGACCGGAAACAGGCCATTCACCGGTGACTATAACGGGGGGGAGGTAATAAAGTCGTTTCCATTCGCCATTCTCCAGCTTTTCGAGCCGGAGCGTATTGCAGTAAAAAAAGTCATTTTCGGAGGCTATAGTTTTCGAAAGAGTAAATTTGATGACATCAAAGTCAACTGACACCGCCGCTTGGTCTGCTTTGAATTCAACGCCTTCTGCCGTTGCAGTTTCGGGAACACAGTATACCTTTGGGTCAGGGCTTCCGTTGGGCTCGCGGCAGACATGGTTATAGGCATCAATTGAGAATATATTGTACTCAGGGAACGCCTGCTGCATCTCCTCAAGCGTCTGCGGAAATGTCTCTCTTGCAGGCGTTGTTTCCTCCGGCGGCGTCGAATCCGGAGGATTCTCAACCGGCGCGGTGTTGCAGGACACAATACAGGCGCTGCAAGCTATCAGCGCGATGAGCAATGAGAGCTTTTTTAACATACAGGGGCTCCTTTCTGATGTAAATCAAGTAATCGTGGGGCGGCTGTTGTGTGTCTACAATGTTATTTTAGCATGCTCGCAAGCATTCGTCAACTGTCCTATCAAATAATTGTATATATGCACAAATGCGAACTAAAAAATTGTCAATGATGTTGAACATATGAATAATTTGTTACGGATTCTATGTGTACGACAGGGCTTTTTTAGGAAAGTGTATATAGAGGGCGTATTTTAATCTATACTATTTTAGTGAATATTTTTTGCGCGCGGCTATTGAATTTGCTCTGCGCGGGTGCTATAATAATCGCGGGGTCACGCTGACCCGGAAAGGACATATAATAATGAAGGTAAACTTCAAAGTTGAGGGCATGAGCTGCTCCGCCTGCTCGGCGGCCGTGGAAAAGGCTGTCGGCAGAGTGCAGGGCGTCACGAGCGTGTCGGTCAGCCTGCTTGAGGGCAGGATGATCTGCGAGCTGGACGGCCCGGAGGTTATCGAAAAGGTGACGGCGGCGGTCGACAAGGCCGGGTTCGTCGCCACATATCTGCCGGACAAAAAATCCGGCGCCGCCGACGCTCAGTCGGCAAAATCAGACGCCGAAAAGGAGAAAAAGTCGCCCTACACCGACGTGCGGACGCGGCTCATCGTCTCCATCTGCTGCACCGTACCGCTGATGTACGTTTCGATGGGTCACATGCTGTCGCTGCCCTTCACGGGCTACTTTCACGAGGTGGAGCACGCGGTCAGCTTCTTTCTCATTCAGCTGCTGCTGACGCTGCCTGTGCTTTACGTCAACCGCGTGTTTTTCCTGCGCGGCATTCCGGCGCTCATCCGGCGCGCGGCGAACATGGACTCGCTTGTGGCGGTCGGCTCGTCCGCCGCGGTGATATACGGCGTGGCGATGTTCTTTGTCGCGGGCGAGGCGCTCGGGCGCGGCGACCATGAGACGGTTCACAGGTGCATGTCGCAGCTGTATTTTGAGTCGGCGGCCATGATACTGACGCTGGTGACGGTCGGCAAATACCTCGAGAGCCGGGCAAAGCGCCGCACCGGGCGCGCGCTCGAGCGGCTTATCGACCTCTCGCCCAAGACGGCGACCGTCATCCGCGACGGGAACGAGGTGACTGTCCCCGCGGACAGCCTTGTGGTGGGCGACATTGTGGTGCTGCACCCCGGCGAGTCGGTCCCGGCGGACGGCGTGATAGTGCAGGGCTCGTCCTCCTTTGACCGCTCGGCGCTGACGGGCGAGAGCGTGCCCGTCGACCTGACGGTCGGCGACACGGTGCTGACGGCGAGCGTCAACATCAGCGGCGGTATACAGTTCCGCGCGACCGGCGTCGGCGACGACACCGCGCTCTCGCGCATAATCCAGCTGGTTCGTGAGGCGGGGGCGACCAAAGCGCCCGCAGCGCGTCTGGCGGACAAAATTTCGGGAATTTTCGTGCCTGTCGTCATGTCCATCGCGGCGTTGGCGACGATAATATGGCTGATTTTCGGCTACGACCTCGGCTTTGCGCTGAGTATAGGCATTTCGGTGCTGGTTGTCTCCTGCCCCTGCTCGCTCGGACTCGCGACGCCGGTCGCCGTCACGGTGGCCATAGGCCGCAGCGCGACGGACGGCGTGCTGGTCAAATCGGCCGAGGCGCTCGAGGTGCTGTGCGGCACCGACACCGTCGTTTTCGACAAGACCGGGACGCTGACCGAGGGCAAGCCGCGCGTGACGGACATACTGCCCGCCGGCGATATCAGCCGCGACGAGCTGCTTGGCGTGGCCGCATCGCTTGAGTCGGGCAGCGAGCACCCGTTGGCACGCGCTGTCGTCGAGGGCTTTGAGGGCGAGCGGCAGGAATGCCTTGATTTCACCGCTGTTTTCGGACTCGGAGTCAGCGGCAAGATCGGCGGGCGCTCGGTGACGGGCGGCAACGCCGCCTACATGGCGCAGTGCGGAGTCGACGTGTCCGGCGTGTCCGCGCAGGCGGAGAGCCTGGCAGGCGAGGGCAAGACTCCGCTGTATTTCCAGCGCGACGGCAGGCTGCTCGGCGTGATAGCGGTTGCGGATACGCCGCGCCGCGAGAGCAAAGTTGTCGTTCATGAGCTGCGCGACCTCGGCGTTCGCGTCGTCATGCTGACGGGCGACAACCACCGCACCGCAGAGGCCGTGCGCCGCCGGCTTGGCATTGACGAGGTCATCTCCGACGTGCTGCCCGACGACAAGGAGCAGGCGATACGCCGCCTTCAGGAGGGCGGTCACAAGGTCGCCATGGTCGGCGACGGCATCAACGATTCACCCGCGCTGACGCGGGCCGACGTCGGTATTTCGCCCGCCGCGGGCACCGACATCGCCATCGATTCGGCCGACATCGTGCTGATGAACGACGACCTCGAGAGCATCCCGCGCACGCTGCGGTACAGCAAGCGCGTCATGCGCAACATCCGGCAGAATCTGTTCTGGGCGTTTTTCTACAACTCGCTCGGAATTCCGGTGGCGGCGGGCGTGCTTTATCCGAGGTGGGGAATCACGCTCAGTCCCATGATTGCCGCGGCGGCGATGAGCCTCAGCTCGCTGTTCGTCGTGACAAACGCGCTCCGCCTGTTCAGAACGGGGCATAAAAAGGAAAAACAAAGCTGAAAAACCAAGCTGACAAGGAGATAAACAATGAAAAAGCTGATTAAAATTGACGGTATGCACTGCGCGCACTGCTCGGCGCGCGTCGAGACGGCGCTCGGCAGGCAGGGCTTCGAGTGCCACGTTTCGCTTTCTGACGGAACCGCGACGGTGAGCGGCGACGCCACAAAAATGTCCGACGGCGCGCTCCGCGACGCAGTCGAGGCGCTGGGCTTTGATGTGGTGAGCATCAGCGAAGTGAAGTAAATCGCAAGAGAGAATGAAAAAAGCTGCCCCCCGGCGCCGCAGGCGCCGGGGGGATTGTCGGTTTATGGAAGGTGGAGCGTGCATGGAATATAAATATTGAGTTTAATCAGAATTTACGGCAAAACAAACAAAAATAATCATGGGTTGAAAAATATTTTATGATGTTTTTGAAATTTGCTTGACAAATGGATAATCTTCCTGATATAATAAAAATACACCCGTAGGGTGAATTAACAAGAAAAAGGAGAACATCAAAAATGGGCAGAAGCAACAGGATTCATTCGGCTATTTTTACTTTGGTTATCATGGCAATTCTAATTCTATTGATTACCTTACCCGTGTCTGCCGCCGATGTGGCGGACACGGGAGAGCAAATTTCCACTAATAGCATGTCTGTCGAAGCGGCAAGCGACATTGCAAGAACCACCGACTCAAATCAGATACTGCCCAATGGGGTGTATCGGATATACAATCAAAACAATTTTAAAAGTCTTATGGTCGAAGGGTATGGCATAACAAACAACACCAATGTTATGGCCGCGTATGGCCAAATATACGATTTTGATGATACTATGGAGAAAAATGCGTTATGGCTGTTGACTCACATATCGAACGACAAATATACGTTAAGGCCGATACACAAGCCTAATATGGCGCTTGACTATACGTCCTCAAACGTAGGGATTTATGGCATAGGAATTGACTACTCATATTCGCTTGAAAGCACTAAATGGAAAATTTCTGCAAGCTCCGATACACAGGGGTACATTGTTCAAAACAACGGGTTGGCAAGCAGAACACTGACTATGGATCAGAGTACCGGTAATGTTTATACTGTAAATGGGTATTCAGGGATAACGCTTGAACGATGGTGTTTTGATAAACTTTCAGATACTGAAGTTGCATCTCTTGAAGGAATAATAGTGTATGGAAATACTGCTGTAAAGGTCGGTAATCTCACGCAGTTGACTGCCAGGGTTTTTTCAACATCCACACTTAACCAGTCCGCGACATATTCTTCCAGCTATATAGGCATTAATGTATCTTCCAATGGAGCCGTTGCCGGTGTCAGTGAGGGCATTTACACTGTTGCGGCGGTTAGCTCTGCTGATTCAAGCGTCAGAGGCACAACGAGAGTCGCCGTGTCATCTGAAAATCGAAAAACGGCTACACTTATAGGTATTCCTTCTTCTGAGGGGGGAACCCACAATCATACCTCCTATTTTAGTATGGCATCCTCCTCAATTCGAGGAATTTATGGGACAAACGCGAGCATATCGACATATACAAGTATAGATAGTGGCGATAAAGCAGCGATATATTTGATGAACTCGGATGTAACTGTTTATAGAGGGCATGGCACGGCCACATATATAATTTTTGGCGATGATAATATGCATTCGCCAATTATGGGGAACTCGAACTTAGGCTCAGGAGAAGGGCGGACGTTGTCTAATTCGGACTTGATATTGTACTGCTGCTGCCTTTGTGGCCAAGGTGGCGCGACGGGGAATAATCTTGTCGTTGCTACGTATCGAAAGGGAGCAAAAAATGTTATTGGATTCAAAGTGGAGATCAATTGTAGCGATGCTAATTCGTGGACTGATAATTTTTTAAACCGATTGAATGGTTTTAGTTCTGGAGGGGCAATAACTGCCGATGCTATACGAACCACCAATGCATGGTTGGATAGATTTTTTTCCGAAACAGATTTAAAAAGTAGCAATAGGTTATTCATGACTAACAATTAATAAATAGTGGAGGTGTATGATGAAAAAATATTCTATTTGTATTTTTATATCGATTGTTTTGCTTGCAATGCTGGTTTCATGCGGCAATTTTGATAGCAAGACCGCCACGCCGGGGGAGGTTTGCGTATTGTCAAAGGCTGCGGATGATGCCGCCCCTTATAGCTCGGGATATCGGGCAAACATTGCTCCGACCGAAGCCACAATGGCTGCTCTCGACATCAGTTTTGACTACGACGCGCCGGAGAATGCGCTCACGTCCATTGATTTTAACGGTAAGCAGTATGCTGTTCAATTTTTGAGCTCGGGTAAGGGATTTATGCGGAGGACATGGGAGGATGACTACCGTGCAGATCCAAATGACGAGGGGATAAAGGTTTTCTACGTCAATCGAGGCTCGGGCAAGCTCATCGGCTATATGAAAGAAATGGTTTTTCAGCCGGTGCCGAGTGGAGACACGCTTAGCAGAGAAGAGTTGACAAACATCGCGCGCGAAGGTCTTGGTGCATTTGTGGATGCTTCGTATTATGCGCACACCGATATTTCCTACTCTTCCGAGACGTACCTGTACACTGTGAAATTTTATAACACGTTCGACGGCGTTGAGGTCGCCGACAGCTCGATGGTAGACCTGCGCGGAGACGGTACGCTGGTGCAGGTGACAGATTGGCACGAGCCCGAGATTCTCGAGGCCATGCGCGGTTTCTCGAATTTTGACACCGCTGCATTTGACTCCAGGGTCGAGGCAGAGACACGGGCGGCGTACCCGGATTACCGGCGCGACGACAATGAAATGTACGTCGATGTTGCCTACAACGGCGTTGAAATTTCCTTCCGTCAGATTACCCTTGACGACGACGGTCGCCCGGTGGTGGTATATGGGGTGACCACGCGGCTGAATTACAATGTCGTCTACCGCGGCGAGTCGGCCGCGCTCATGTCGGGGCGGGGACTCGCAACGCAGGAATCGGGCGTGTCGCAGCAGACGGTGTACATCACGGTTGGGCTTGAATGAGCTTTTCTGAATAGAGTTAACACGAATTGTGTAAAACAGCCCCCAAGCCGGAACCCGGCTTGGGGGCTTATGTTTCGGCGGCTCAGAACTCCGCCTTGATTCTTACGGTGTTGAGCGTGCCGAGCGCTTCGGTGACTAGCGCCCCGAAGTCCAGCTTGCGCTCCTCGGCCTCGACTTTGTGCAGCTCGGGGCGCGTCTTGGGATGCCGCGGCGTGAAGACGGTGCAGCAGTCCTCATACGGCTGAATTGAGGTGTCAAACGTGCCGATGTGGCGGGCGAGGCGGATAATTTCCTCCTTGTCCATGCCGATGCAGGGGCGGAAGACGGGCAGGCTGGTCACGGCGTCGGTGACACCGATAGCGGGCAGCGTCTGGCTTGCCACCTGACCGAGGCTCTCACCCGTGATGAGCGCGCCGCAGGAGCGCTCGTGGGCGATACGGTCGGCAATTGTCATCATGTAGCGGCGCAGAAGCAGCGTGAAATACTCCTCGTTGCAGGCGCGCGACAGCTCCTCCTGAATGTGCGTCAGCGAGACGATGTGGACGTTTATGTCGCCCGTCCAGTGCGCGACGAGCCCGGCGAGCTCGAGCACCTTCTGGCGCGCACGCTCGCTGGTGTAGGGGAAGGACTCGAAGTGAACGGCCTCGAGCCGTATGCCGCGCTTGGCCATCATCCAGCCCGCGACGGGCGAGTCGATGCCGCCCGAGAGCAGCAGCAGACCGTTACCGGCGCTTGCGACCGGCAGGCCGCCCGCTCCGGGACGCTGTCCGGCGTGAATGTAGGCCGCCGTCTCGCGGATTTCGACGCGGACGGTCAGCTGCGGGGCATGCACGTCGACACGCAGGCGGGGGCAGGCGGACAGCACCGCCGCGCCCACCTCGGCGGACAGCTCCATCGAGTTGAGCGGGAACGCCTTGTCGGCGCGCTTGCCCTCGACCTTGAAGGTACGGATGCCCTCCATGAAGGGCGGGATATATTCGCGCGCGGTGGCGAGTATGGAATCGAGGTTTTTCTCGCAGACGGCGGCTCGGGTCAGCGCGATTATGCCGAAAACGCGCCCGGCAGCGCCGTACATGCCGTCGAGGTCGGCGTCGTCGTCGAGCGGCTCGATGTATATGGTGCTTTGCGAGCGGTGGACGTCAAAATGTCCGTACGCGGCAGAGCGGCGGCGCAGCTCGCGGCAGAGCATGTCCTCAAAATAGCCGCGGTTTGCGCCCTTGAGCACGATCTCGCCGTACTTGCAAAGAATTATTTCTTTCATAAATTCAGAATGGGGGAGTGCCGCGCGGGCGTTCCCCCTTTGCCTCTTTCTTAGTTTCAGTCGTTTTTTGCGCTGTCGACGCTGCCGTCGGCGGACTCGTCGGAGTCGCCGGTATCCACAGTGCCGTTTTCGGTGGCGTCGGTGGCGCTCTCATCGACGTCGACAATTTCGTCGGGCGGGGTGATGAGCGCTAGCGCCTCCTCAAGTCTGCTTTCGGGGACGAAAATGTCCGTTCCGAACATGCTGAAGCCGGCGATTATCTTGACCGAGCTTCCCGAGCCGCGTTCCTTGACGATGTAGGGGATTTCGGCTCCGTCGAGCAGGCTGCGCACGACGGCGAGGCCGACGTTGTCGCGGACTGTTGTCAGCAGTGCGGTGCCCTCCTCGCGGTGGCTGGGCTTATCAAGGCCAAAGAGTCCCATTGTGGCTACCTTCCTTTACTCGTGATAATTTTCGTAGTAATTGGGGAACAGCCTGTCCCAGACGTGGCGACAGGCGACGGTGTCGGCGATTGAGGTGTGAGCGGTTCCGTCCCATGCGACCTCGAGGCAGGCCATAGCGTCGGTCAGACTTGCGTGCTGGACCTCGGGGCGGCACTCGTGCGCGTAACGGACGAACTCATTCGCGCAGCAGCGGACCTTGTCGTGCAGCGCGGCGCGCTCGGCTTCGGTTTCGTAAATGTATTTGATGTGGCTGTAATCCGTCGAGACGCCGTAGGCTATGAGGACGTCGGCGTTCGCGAATATTTCCTTGATGCGGGGGGTGAGCTCGGCAAGAGTGGGCGCGCCCTGCGTCATTTCGGGCGTGATGCCGTGGATTTTCTCGGTCTTCTTCCACTTCTTGGTGTGGACAGGGCGGACGAGCGTGTCCATTATCACATCTCCGTAGCCGTTGAGAATGCTGATGGAGATGATTTCGTCGTGGTCATAGAACCCGGTAAGCTCAAGGTCGAAGAACAGCACACGGTCAGGGTACATGTGGTACTCGGCGTTGCGGTGGCGGTCGCCCTCAATGCGCAGGACGGCCATCTCCTCGCGGTAGCAGTCCTCGCACAGCTTTTTGCGGTAGCGGACCTTCTTGCCGCACTTGACGCACATAAGCGGCTGACGCACGGCTGTTTTCTTGTCATAGAAATAGACTATGCTCCGGTCTTTTTTGTAGGTATAGGCGACCGGCTCCTCGACGACGTCGTAATGCATCTGCGCGAGTCGCTCCTTAGAGTAAAAGCCGCAGGCGGCGGCGCGCTTGATGTTCATGCGCGGGATGACGGTTCCGCTCTCGAGCGTGACCTCTTCCGTCCGCGCGTCGGGGTAGTACCACAGCTCGGGCGGTGCCTCGACGACTTTTGACGGGTCATAGTAATAGATCAGGCTGCCGTCTGTGTTTTTGCCGAAGGCGACCGGGTCGCCGCCTGGCAGCAGGTGCATCTGCGTGAGTATGCTGCGGGTCAGGTAATCGCGGGAGTCGGCCTCTTTTTTAGTGATCTCACGGATTGTCGCGCCTGAACGCAGCTTCATATCGGTTTTCAATACAGACCTCCAAAGGTTAATCGTATCATTAGCTCCAAATATACATATCCAAATAATTATACCATACCGTTGTTATGAATTCAATACCTATTCGCAAAATAATTTGCCGCGCGCCGCCCGGCGGGGGACAAAAATTTCTTTTTTCTATTGTATTGAGGGGGGTTATATGATATAATAAAATGGAGAATTAGTATGCGGGGTGGGCGCTATTGCATATGCACGTATGCTTTTAAGAAGAGTTCTTTGGCCTTGGCAGGCGTGCCGGATGTTCGGCTGAAAACGTTTTTGAAAAATAAGTTCTTTGGCCCGAGGGGGCACTCGCCGAACGTCGGCGGGACGTTAAGAAGTGTACTTTTCTGCCGCGAGCAGAAAAGTACCAAAAGAATCGCCCCAAAGGGGCCGAACCTACGGTTCGCCCCCTCTGGACTCCCCCACTCCCTTGATGGATTGGCAGTGGCGCACGCTGGCCTCATTGCACGCACGGCGCCGGCATCACGCCTTTCGGTGACGCACGGCTTTGTCCCCGCTCGGACTCGCCGTGAAGGCGGCTTTAGGCGTTTTTTCTAAACTTAGCGTGACGTCTTTCGAGGTCGACCAGTGCGTGCGTGCGGATGGCAGCTTACAGTGATGAGGTTTTGGCGAGGCAGGCTTGAAAAAGTTAGTTTTGCTTTGATTGGTGCGCCATTTCCGCTCATTTTTCTGCCTAAATAGCCTTCATGAGCGGCGGAGCCGCAATATGATGGCGCGGGTCGTGCAGCGTGAGCTATCGGTTCTATCAAACCTCATTCGAGCGGTGAAGCGCTCTCCGAAAACTTCATTCCAACAGCCATTTGTACCGCAGACG
>CAKRSS010000031.1 GCA_934401725.1 uncultured Eubacteriales bacterium
GTGATGGTCTCGGCGATGGTCATGTCGCAGCAGACGACTATGTAGGCCGTCGGCGCGTGGCCATCCGGCGGGAGCTTTACATTCTTGAGCCGTCCCGCCCATGCTGTCAGCGGGAGCACCTTGGCGCACTCCTCAGGGGTGCAGACCAGGCGATATTTGAGCGGCTGTATATTGCGGCTGGACGAGGTCAGCCGTGCGATATCGACAAATTCGAGCAATTCCTCGCGCGTCACGACGCGCTCGGGGTCAAAGGAGCGGTAGCTCCTATTTTTTTGCACTAAATCTTTGAGCATTTTTCTACCTTCCGTTATTCAAAAAATAACAACAGCGGCGTTAATCGGGACGCCCTGCGCGGTGAACGAGGCTTCGTATTCGGTCATGATATTGCCTTCGGCGTAAGGTGAATGGTGCAGGTCGCGGGTCTCGTACTCGACGGTAAGTCCCGCCGCCGCGAACTGCTCGAGGCTGAACTCGAACAGGCCGACGTTATCGGTCTTGAAGCACAGTCTGCCGCCGGGGCGCAGCACGCTGCGGTACATTTCGAGAAATCCGGCGTGTGTCAGGCGGCGCTTGGCGTAGCCTGCCTTCGGCCACGGGTCGCTGAAATTGAGGTAAATGCGCTCGAGCGAGTGCGGTGGAAACCATTCGGCGAGGTTCTGCGCGTTGCCGATGACAAATCGCAGGTTATCGCCGGGGCGGTTTTCACGGTCGGCCGCAGCGCGCTCCAGCGCGAGGCAGGCGACATCCGGCACGCGTTCGATGGCGATGAGGTTGATTCCGGGCTCTTTTGCGGCGAGTCCGCAGGCGAACGAGCCCTTTCCGCACCCGATTTCAAGGCAGAGCGGGTGCTCCTCGGGAAACGGCGCCTGCGGGTTTGCGGCAAGCGTCGCGGGATCGGCAATCAAGAGATCAGCACAGGCGGCGATCCGTTCCGCGCCGTGCTTTTTCCGACGCATCCGCATCAGACGTTGAAGCGGAACAGCACGACGTCGCCGTCCTTAATGACGTAATCCTTGCCCTCGGAGCGGATGAGACCCGCCTCCTTGGCGGCGGTCATGCTTCCGACTCTGACGAGGTCGTCGAAGCTGACGATCTCGGCACGGATGAAGCCGCGCTCGAAGTCGCTGTGAATTTTACCTGCCGCCTGCGGTGCGCGGGTACCGCGGGTGATGGTCCACGCGCGGACCTCCTTGGGACCTGCGGTGAGGTAGCTGATGAGACCGAGCAGTGCGTAGCTCGAGCGGATAAGGCGGTCGAGTCCCGACTCCTCTATGCCGAGGTCAGCGAGGAAGGCGACCTTCTCCTCGGGCTCGAGCTCTGCGATTTCCGCCTCGATCTGTGCGCAGACGGCGATGACCTCCGCGCCCTCGCTCTCGGCGCGCTCACACAGCTTATGGTAATAGGGGTTGCCGCTCGGGTCGCCCGCGTCGTCCTCGGAGACGTTGGCGACGTAGATTATGGGCTTGAGTGTAAGCAGGGGCGAGTCGGCGAGCAGGGCGCGCTCGTCCTCGGAGAGTTCGACCGAGCGGGCGCACTTACCCTCAGCGAGGGCGGCGTAGACGCGCTCGAGCACGTCGAGCTCAGCTGCGAGCGAGCGGTCATTCTTAGCCAGCTTACGTGTACGGTCGAGGCGGCGCTCTATCATCTCCATATCGGAGAAAATGAGCTCCATATCGATAATTTCGAGGTCACGGAGCGGGTCGACCGAGCCCTCGACGTGAATGATATTTCCGTCCTCGAAGCAACGGACGACGTGCACTATTGCGTCGACCTCGCGTATATGCGAAAGGAATTTATTGCCGAGTCCCTCTCCGTGCGACGCGCCGCGGACGAGTCCCGCGATGTCGACGAACTCAACGGTTGCCGGGGTATATTTTTCGGGGTTGTACATCTGTGCCAGCACGTCAAGACGCTTGTCCGGCACCGGAACAACGCCGACGTTCGGGTCGATTGTGCAGAAGGGGTAGTTTGCCGACTCCGCACGGGCGTTTGTCAGCGCATTGAACAGCGTGCTCTTGCCTACGTTCGGGAGTCCTACTATGCCGAGTTTCATGTTTGGTTTTTACCGTACCTTTCTTTTTATCCACGGCCGCGCCGTGTCCGCATTCTATCTCACTCTACATTATATATCATTTTTTCCCCGTTGGCAATAGTGACTTGCTCTCCCAAACAAAATTTTGTCTAAATAATTAAAAAACTCTTTTCAAACGCGCGATAAAGTGGTATAATAAAATGAATATAGGATGGGGTTCCGCGCTCTGTGAGAGGCGCAAGGGGGGCCGCCGTCTACGGACGGCGGCCAGCGCAAGGAGTGTTCCGCGCTCTGCGGAGCGCGGCCAGCGCTGCACGGCGCTGGACCCGTGCCGCCTCCCCAAAGGCGGGCAAAAACTTTGAAAAAGGGACGGGTTAAAGTCTGCGGACGGACATGACGCAAGGCTTTAAGCGTTTAAGTGCGTGCGTTGCGACATCACACGATAGACCAGCACCGCCCTGCTTCGCGTCCGGTGCGCTGTAGCAGAAAGTAAGAACGCTTGCGGCGGTCGGAAGGATGACTTTCCCTGCTTCCTGTCCGGTGCCCATTCGGAACGGGGATTAAAACGTTTGCTCGCCACGTTATAGTTCAGCGGCAAAACGCTGCGCTGTTGCCGCCCTGACGGGAAAAAGTAACTTCATCGGTCAGGGCGAGCGTCACCCAAGACCTTGCCTCCCTCCGGTAGGAAGGTGGCACGCGAAGCGTGACGGAAGGAGAATGCGGTACTATTGGTTTGTGTCAACCACATCGCCGCAGCCCCTGTGCCCGGCGGCAATCACACTTGAAAACTATATACATAACATAAAAAATCGTTGGAGGTAGAAATGCTTTACACAAAGATACTGGTAGTCGACGACGACAAAAATATATGCGAAATGCTGCGTCTGTACTTTGAAAACGAGGGGTACGAGGTCAAAACGGCGAATGACGGCGCCGAGGGCGTCACGGCCTTCAAGACATTCGAGCCCGACCTGGTTCTGCTCGACATAATGCTTCCCAAGAAGGACGGCTGGCAGGTCTGCCGCGAGATACGCGAAATATCGTCCAAGCCTGTCATCATGATAACGGCCAAGGGCGAGGTTTTCGACAAGGTGCTGGGGCTCGAGCTCGGCGCGGACGACTTTGTGGTCAAGCCCTTTGACATGAAGGAGCTGTCAGCGCGCGTCAAGGCTGTGCTCCGCCGCTACTCGTCGCACAACAATGCGGACGACGGCGAGGTCATAAAGTACGACAATATAGAGATAAGCAAGCAGAAATACGAGCTCAAACTACGCGGCAAGCCCGTAGACATCCCGCCCAAGGAGCTGGAGCTGCTTTACTTCTTAGCCTCGAACTACAACCGCGTTTTCAGCCGCGACCAGCTGCTCGACAAGGTCTGGGGCTTTGATTATCTCGGCGACTCGCGCACTGTCGACGTACACGTAAAGCGTCTGCGCGAGAAGCTGGACGGCGTGTCCGACAAATGGGTACTTAAAACAGTCTGGGGAATAGGCTACAAATTCGAGCTTCTGAACTGATGCTCGCAACGAGGAGACGGCAATTATGTTCAAAAGCATTTTTGCAAAGTACATAACCGCATTCATGCTGATTATTTTAATCAGCTTTGTTGCGCTGATTGCCATCGTCACCTCGACGGTCAACAACTACTCCGTCGCCTCGAAATCGGATCAGATAGAGAGCGCGGCGCACTCGGTCGCCTCCTATCTTGAGGACAAGCTGGCACGCACAGGACTTACCGACTTTTCCGCCTTCGTTGTGCTCAACGAGAACGACGTGACGTCGGTTATGAAGGTAGTCGCGGCCAACTCGACCGATATAAGCATACTTATCACCGACATCAGCGGAAACATCATACACTATACCGACAACAACACCTCACAGGTCAACCCCGGCGCGTCCATCCCCAAGGCGGTCATGAACGAGCTGATAAACGGCCGCGAGATCTCCGAGCTCAACTACCTCGAGGGCGTTTTCGACGACTCGCACCTCATCTTCGCCGCACCCGTCAACAACAGCAACAACTACGTCTGCGGAACGGTGTTTGTCTGCTCGTCCGCCGTCACCATGGACGACCTGCTCGAGACCATGATAAAGACCATTCTCGTCGCGAGCCTGTGGATTATGCTGGCAGCGCTAATCGCGGTCTATTTTATCACCGAGAAGGTCATAGGCCCGCTCAAGGACATGAGCAACGCCGCCAAGAGCTTCGCCGCAGGGCGGTTTGACGTCCGCGTCCCCGTGCGCGGCAGCGACGAGGTCGCGCAGCTCGCCGTCGCCTTCAACAACATGGCCGAGTCGCTCGACAACCTCGAGACCATGCGAAACACCTTCATGGCCAACGTTTCGCACGACCTGCGCACGCCCATGACCACCATTGCCGGCTTCATCGACGGCATTCTCGCCGGTGCGATACCGCCGGATAAGCACGAGTATTATCTGGGTATAATAGCTACCGAGGTTCGCAGGCTGTCGCGACTTGTCTCATCGCTGCTGGACATCTCGCGCATGCAGGCGGGCGACCGCAAATTCACCATGGCGCCCTTCGACATCTGCGAGATGGCACGTCAGATTATAATTTCGTTCGAGCAAAAAATCGATGCAAAGCATCTCGAGGTCGAATTCCACTGCGACCGTGACAACATGGCCGTCAGCGCCGACCGCGACGCGATATATCAGATACTCTACAACATCTGCGACAACGCCGTCAAGTTCTCGCGCGAGGGCGGACTGCTCCGGCTGACTGTGGTCAGATATAAGGAGAAGAAGATTCTCGTCTCGGTCTTCAACGAGGGTCAGGGCATACCGCCCGAGGACGTGCCCTACGTCTTCGAGCGCTTCTACAAGAGCGACAAGAGCCGAGGTCTCGACAAGACCGGCGTCGGGCTCGGCATGTTCATCGCCAAGACCATCATAAACGCCCACCACCAGGACATCTGGGTCAAGAGCGAGTACGGCGAGAACTGCGAATTCTGCTTTACGCTGGATGCCATCCCCGGACAGGGGCACATCCGTGATATAAAAACCAATTCTGAGAGAGGTTGAACCTATGGAAAACAAGGAGTACGGAATACCGGACACCTCGGGCAATCAAACGCCCTCCCATCCTGACTTCCCCGCCGATCTTAACAAAATAGAGACCCCCGCCGAGCCCGAGACCCCGATCAAAGCGCCGCAGAGCGCCCCCGCCGCGCCGTCAGATGCGCCGAACGAAATGCCGTCCGACGCTCCGGTCGAGGCTCCAGGCGATTCTCCGGCAGGAACGCCGTCCGACGCGCCGGTTGAAGCACCGTCAGACGCTCCCGTCGAGGCTCCGGGCGATTCTCCGGCAGGAACGCCGTCCGACGCCCCTGCGGCAACGCCTTCGGACGCTCCCGTTAGCATCCCGAGAATGCAGCCGCGCCCCACATGTCCCGACTCGAAGTACCGCTGGAACTACGGCGCGCAGCAGGCCCACAACAAAAAACGCCGCCCCGGTGGCGGCGTACTTACCTATGCCATCATCATGACCATCGCCTTCTGCGTCTGTCTTGTGACGCTGCTCGGCGTGGTGCTTGTCGATTCCGGGGCGCTTGTCCCGCCCGTCACGCGCACGGTGTTTATACGCGAGTACGACCCCTCGAGCGGCGTGCTGACTGTTCCCGAGATAATCGCGAAGTGCCGTCCGTCCGTGGTCGGCATCGAGTGCAGGCTGTCCGAGGTATCGGTCAGCGAGGGAAGCGGAATCATTCTGACCGAGGACGGCTACATCGCCACCAACCACCACGTCATCGAGAACGCGCTGTCCTGCACCGTCGTGCTGGCGGACGGGCGCGAGTTCCCCGCCGAGATAATCGGCTCTGACGAGCTGACCGACCTCGCGCTCATAAAAATCAGCGCCACCGGCCTTGACGTAGCCGAGATCGGCGACTCCACGACGCTCATCGAGGGCGAGAGTGTTGTGGCCATCGGCAACCCCGCCGGACTTGAATTTGCCGGAACGGCGACCACCGGAATAGTTTCCGCCGTCAGCCGCGACGTCAAGATATACGACTCCACCGGCATCATGACCAAACGCATGACGCTGATTCAGACCAACGCCGCTGTCAGCCCCGGCAACTCGGGCGGTGCGCTTCTCAACGACCGCGGGCAGGTAATCGGCATTGTCAACATGAAAATGACCAAAACCGACTATGACGGCATCGGCTTTGCCATCCCGATCACCGGGGCCATGAAGGTGCTTAACGAAATCAAGGCCACCGGCTCGTATTCGGGCGGCGGCGCGATTGCGGCCAAGCGTCCGCTTATCGGCATTACCGCGGGCGGCATTGCCGAGGGCAACGAGTACACGCTCGACGACGGCACCAAGGGCACCGCGGCGATTTCAGGTGTCATTGTCACGGCCATCACGCCGGGGCTTGACGCCGCAAACAAACTGCAACCCGGCGACATCATCACCGAGGTCGACGGCGTGAGCGTCTACAACATCTATCAGGTTATGGACATTGTCAACAACAAAAACGGCGGTGACACCATCACCGTCAAATACTACCGCGGTGGGGCGTACAACACCGTCACCATCACGCTCGGTACTCAAAACTGAACTTCCGGAAGGCACTATCGCAATGAATTTAACGTCTTTACTGTCCGAGCTCCAGCAGCCCGGACTGCTGTCCACGACGCTGCGGCTGTCGCTCGCGGTGCTGTGCGGCGGAATTATCGGTCTGGATCGGGGACGCCGCAAGCGTCCCGCCGGATTCCGGACGCACATGCTCGTCTGCATGGGCGCCGCGCTGACCATGCTGATAAGTCAGTACGTCGCCATACTTATCCAGAACACCCCCGGCTTCACCGGCACGACTGACGTCTCGCGTTTCGGCGCGCAGGTCATCAACGGCATCGGCTTTCTCGGCGCGGGCACGATAATCGTCACCAGCCGCCAGGAAATCAAGGGGTTGACGACCGCCGCCGGTCTTTGGGCGTCTGCCTGCATGGGTCTTGCAATCGGCGCGGGGTTTTACCTTGGTGCGGTGCTCGGCTGCGTGCTGATACTCGTTTCCATCACGCTCATGCGGCACGTTGAGTCCTTCATTCTCTCCCGCGCGCGCAACATGAACATATACGTCGAGCTGACCGACATAAACGACATAGGTTTGGTCATCGACATGATAAAATCCGAAGGAATACGTATTTACGACATTGAAATAAACAAGGCAAGTCCTTACGTGGGCGCGTACGCCAGCGCAGTATTCTCCATGCATCTGCCGGAGAAGCAACCGCACTCGGCCATTATTGCCAGGCTGGCGAGCATCAAGACCATCCGCTCGCTGGAAGAAATATGACGCGGCGCTGCCCGGAAAGGAAACTTAAGAAATGGGTGAATTTTTAGCCTCCCTCAGGGAGTTCAACACGGTGTCCGTCGTGCTTCGCATGGTGCTCGCCGTGATATGCGGCGGACTTATCGGAGTCGAGCGTGAGAGCAAGCGTCGTCCCGCCGGATTCCGCACGCACACGCTGGTTTGTCTCGGCGCGGCGATAACCACGCTGACCAGCCAGTACCTGCTCACCGCCGGATGGACGACCGACCCGGCACGTCTCGGCGCGCAGGTTGTTGCCGGCATCGGCTTCATCGGCGCAGGAACTATAATAGTGACGCGCCGCCGTCAGGTCAAGGGACTGACCACCGCAGCAGGACTGTGGGTCTCGGCCATAATCGGTCTTGCGATCGGCACAGGATTTTACGAAGGCGCGATTATCGCGATGGTGTTTGTGCTCGTGGCCGAGATACTGCTGTCCAAGATCGAGTGGTACATATCCTCCAAGGCCAAGAGTGTGAATGTCTACGTCGAGTACACCGAGACCGAGAGCATCGCCGAGATTGCCGAGGAGATCAAAAAGCTGGGCGTCGGCATAATGGACATCGAAATTACCCGCGCGCGCGCCGCCGAGGGCCCCATGATGAGCGCCATCTTCGCGCTCCAGCTGGGCAACAAGGTCAAGCGCAACCAGGTTCTGTCCCAAATTCAGGAAATCAAAGGCATCCTCTCGATAGAGGAGCTGTAAGAGACGCGAGTCTCGGGGCTTTGCCCCGAACCCCACTTAGGGGACACATCTCGGGGCTTTGCCCCGAACCCCACTTAAGGGCGCTTTTTGAAAAAAGCGCCCTTAAGAATCCCGCAAAAACTTTCGAAAAAGGGTAAGGCGGATGGGATGAGGGGAGCGAGAACCGATTGTTCTCGGGGCGCTGCCCCGAACCCCGCTTAGGGAGCTTTTTGAAAAAAGCTCCCTAAGAACCCGCAAAAACTTTCAAAAAAGGACGGGGGAACGGGATAGAGCAAGCAAAAACCGATTGCTCTCGGGGCCAGCCCCGAACCCCGCTTAGGGAGCTTTTTGAAAAAAGCTCCCTAAGAGCCCGCAAAAACTTTCAAAAAAGGACGGGGCGGAGTCTGTGGACTCCGGATGTGAGGTTTTGGGCGTCCCACAGACTTTAACCCGTTCTTTTTTCAAAGTTTTCGCCCGCCTTTTCCAAAAGGCGGCGCGGGGGCAAGGGCGAAGCTTTTGCCGTTGCGCACGCGTAGCGCTGGTCGCGCTCCGCAGAGCGCGAAACACAATTTCGCGCATGCGCGAAATTCCCCCGCGTTGGCCGCCACCCGCCGACGGCGAAACACCCTTTCTTAAATTTAATTAACCACTTGAATTTGTTGTCGAAATATAGTACAATAGAAGTGATTACGAACAGAAAAACGAGGTAAAAAGTATTGAACAGAAAATGGTATAGGGTCATCCTTCGCCGCCGACTGGTGGTGGCGCTTCTGATAATCGCGCAGCTGGCGTTCATAATTTACAGCGTTATCGCATGGAGCAAATACTACACCGTCATCAGAACCGTCCTGACGGTGGTCAGCTTGGTCGTGTCGCTGTGCATACTGACTCGGCGCGAAAAAGGAGCATACAAAATGACGTGGATTTTCGTCATTTTGCTGCTCCCGTTGTTCGGCGGACTGTTTTATCTGTTCATTCATATGCAAAGCTCGTCAAGGCGGCTCAATCGCCGCCAGGAGCAGCTGTCGGAAATAACGCGGCCCCTGTATGGCCTCGACGGCGTGGCCGACGACGCCTACAAGCGCGCCGCTGACTCCGATCCCCGCCAGCTGACACAAATACGCTACCTGCGTGACTTTGCCGGCTTCCCCGTCTACCCCGACACCGAGGCGGTCTACCTCTCCCCCGGCGAGGAAAAATTCGACTGCCTGCTGCGCGAGCTGAAAAAGGCAAAACGCTATATCTTCCTTGAATATTTCATCATTCACGAGGGCCTCATGTGGGACACTATCCTCGATATACTCCGCGAAAAGGTCGCCGAGGGAGTCGAGGTTCGAGTGCTGTACGACGACGTCGGCTGCTTCCTCACACTGCCCAAAAACTACCCCGAAACCCTCCGCAGCTACGGCATAAAGTGCACCGTCTTCAACCCCTTCCGCCCAGTGCTTTCCACCATGCAGAATAACCGCGACCACCGCAAAATCGTCTCCATCGACGGTGTCGTCGCCTTCACCGGCGGCGTCAATCTGTCGGACGAGTACATCAACGCCCGCCCCCGGTTCGGGCACTGGAAGGACGCCGCAATCGTGCTCCGCGGCCCCGCAGCCTGGAGCATGACGCTTATGTTCCTCGAAATGTGGTCACTGACCCGCCGCAAAGGCGATAAAAACGGTCAGATTGACGAAGATTTTCGTCAATATATGCCGCGCTCCTTCCCTGCCCTCATGGTGCCGGACAGCGGACTCGGCTTCGTCCAGCCCTACTGCGACAGCCCGATGGACAACGAAAACGTCGGCGAGCACGTCTATCTGAACATACTCGACCACGCCCGCGACTACGTCTACATCAGCACGCCCTACCTCATCGTCGACGACAGCATGATCTCCGCGCTGTCGCTCGCCGCAAAAAGCGGCGTCGACGTCCGCATAATCACACCGCATACACCCGACAAACGGCTCGTCCACTCGACGACGCGGTCGTATTACCGCGACCTCATCGCATCCGGCGTGCGGATATATGAGTACTCCAAGGGCTTCATCCACTCCAAAACCTTCGTGTCCGACGACTGCGTCGCGACCGTCGGCACCACAAACCTCGACTTCCGCAGCCTCTACACCAACTTCGAGTGCGGCGCCTGCCTCTACGGCTCGCCCGCCGTCGCCGAAATAAAGCGCGACTACCTGACAACTCTCGAGGAGTGCCAGGAAATCACGCTTGAGGACTGCCGGGATAACTTTTTCGTGCGCGTCTGGCACAGCATCCTGCGCCTGTGCGCGCCGCTCATGTAAAACCGAATACCGAGGCCCCGCCGAAATTGCGCGGTACGCCTCAATTCAGCGCCGCCATGGTTGAGCCGCAGAGCTCGGCCATGGCGTTTTTGACCGTTCCGGGCGACAGTATCTTCATGCGCCCGCCGAAACTGATCACCCACGAGAGAAACATGGGCGACACCATGACGTTGACCGTCGTCTCGAAGTGCCCCTCACGGCGGACGATGGTCACATCCTGCCCGAAGCGGTCGATTATCACGCCGGCGAGCTCGTCGGAGCAGTCGAGCACCACGCACTCGAGCTGCCCGCCGAACATGCCGAAGGTGCGACTGGAATAGACGGCCATGTCGAAGTCGCGGAACTTGTCGCGGCCGTCGCGCGGCTGACCGGTGGCGGTGATGCGCAGCATTTTGTCGACGCGGTAGTGCCTGATGTCGCCGACGGCGGAATCGTAGGCGATGAGGTAGTAGTTTTCGTCGTCCCAGGTCAGCGCCCAGGGGCTGACGTCGTACAGGTGACCGTCGTGGCGCAGGGCGCGTGTCTTGTCCGGCGTCCAGTCGAAATACTGGAAGGTTATGCGACTGGAGCGCAGAATGGCGCTGTGCAAGGCGTCGATGTTGTAATAAATGCTCTCGTTGTGCGTTTTGATGCGGTTGGCTACGTAGACCTGTCGCCGCATTTGCGTCGCCTCATAGCCCGAGGCGAGGCTGGACAGCTTTTTTATGAGCTCGTTGCTCTTCTTTGTGGTGATGAAGCGTGAGGACTGAACCGCGTCGACCAGCAGCTTCAGCTCGGGCAGCTCGAACAGGCGGTTTGCGACGTAGTAGCCGACGCTCTTGCCGCGCCGGGTCTCGATGTCGATGCCGTACTCGCGCAGAGCGCTGATGTCGGCATACAGGCTTTTGCGTTCGGCCTCGATGCCGTACTCGCCGAGCGCCGAGATGAGCTCGGGCATAGTGAGGCTATGGTCGTCGTCGGTGCGATCGAGGAGTATTTTCATGAGATAGAGTGTCTTGAGTTTGTTTGACATAGCAGGCTCCTTTCTTTTACTGTACTGATATGGGTACAATAAAAGTATGCCACAACGGAGGCGATTTGTCAATGGTAAAATGGGGGTTTTGAGTTTGTTGTACTGTTTTGAGGACAGTGGATTGTGGGGGGTGATTGTGTGCGTGTTGCATATGCCCATATGCTTTTAGAAAAGTTCTTTGGCCTTGGCAGGCTATCGCCGTGAAGGCCACCGGCGGTGGAGAAGTGTTCTTTTCTGCCGCGGGCAGAGAAGTACAGTTAAATCACGTCCCGCCGACGTTCCGGCGAGAGTCCTCGTGGGCAAAGAACTATTTATAAGAAAAGCGGCCTCCACCGGACTTACCGGCGGAAACCGCAAACCTAAAATTCAATTAACCACGCGCATAGGCATATGCAATAAGCCCACCTCACGAGCAGTACTCGCTTATAACCCTCACCATCAGATCATTCAGCTTCTCGACGTCGTACTCGCCGACCTGCGGCGCGCTGTGCGGGTAGCCGATGCCGCTGTCGTCGGTCAGGAAGGCGTAGGTACCGCCGGTGAGGACGGCCATGCTGCGGAACAGTACCTCGCAGGTCAGGTCGGAACCGCTCGCGACAACTGGAATTATGCGTATTCCCATCTCCGCCGCGCGGCTGAGCGACTCATTGATGGATTTCACGACCTCGTCGTTGTAGTGGGGCGGCGCGTCGAGAACAAGAAACATCAGCTTGATGCTGCCATCATCCCACGCGTGCTGGTTGACGGCGTTGTCAAGCGCCGTGTGGACAGCCTCGGGCATGTCGCCGCCACCGGCAGCGTGCTGATCGGACAGCTTCGCTACCGCCTCGTCAATACTGTCGCGGAAGCCGAAGTAGCGGACGACGTACTCGTCGCCCTCGTCGCGGTAGAAGTTCACGCTCGTGCGGACGGACGCAACTCCGCTCACGCTCTGCGCGCGCTCAACCACATCCTTAAGCTCCGCCTTGAGGTACTCCAGCTCGTCGCTCATCGAGCCAGTTGTGTCGACCATAAGCATCAGATCCAGCTTGCGCGCGGTCGGTTCGTAGCGCAGGTTGAAGCTCAGCCTGACCTCGCTCACGCCATCACAGTCGGCCCGCACGACCTCGCCGGCGAACTCGGCCTCGACGCTCGCCGCGCGGCTACCCGCCGGCGCGAACAGATAGGCGACCCCGCGGTTGTCGGACACGGCACGGTAGAGCACGTTGCCCTGCGCGTCGAGCAGACGCACCTTCGCGCCCTCTCCGATGACGCTGTCACCGACCGAGGCCGTGACGACAACGCGGTTCAGCGTCGGGACGTTCCAGTCCTCGGCCAGCTTCGTCCACTCGGACTGCTGGAATTTGTCCTTCCAGTCGGCGTAATTGGCGTTGTCGCGCCACTCACCGGCAGTAAGCGTGCCCGCGCCATATACCGTCTGGTCGTCGTAGCGGGGGTAGCCCTCGACGACACCGTCGTAAAGCCCTCCGGGCTCCGACGGGTACGGCGTGCCGGTCGCAACATCCGCCGCGTAAGCCGCAGCCTCCGCGTCTACCATAGCCCCGCCGTATGCTGCGTCGTCTGTCGACAGGCGGCTGCTCTTTATCTCGCCGTCGACGTTTTCAACCTTGCTGCCGTTCCCGCCCGGCGTTCCGGACGTGCCCGGCGTGTTCGGCAGGTTGGCGCCCGCGCACCCCGCAAGCGAGAGAACAAGCGCCATCAGAAGTATCACGGAAATCAAAATTTTTCGTTTCATAAACAGTCCTCCCCCCCGGCATACCGGGAATGTATTTATCTATACTGACGCACGCCGCGGCAAAAAGTTCCCGTTTTCTGAATTTTGCCGAACTTTTTTCACGCAGCGCTCACAAATGCGGCGTCACGGGCGAGGAGACCCGCGACGCCGCCCTGATATTTCCGCGTTACACCGTTTTTTTCACTGCTCCACCGGCAGCTTGACGGTGAAGGCCGTCACGTCATTCTCGGAGCGCACCCAGACAAGGCCGTGGTGCAGATCGACCACGCGCTTGACCACCGCCAGTCCCACGCCGTTGCCGGGCGAGGAATGCGAGCGGTCCTCCTGATAAAACTTCTGGAAGATGCGGCGCGTGTTCTCGGGCGCGATGGAGCTGCCCGTGTTCTCGACCGTCACCGAGACGGTACCCGCGCCCGCCGCTATGCGCACGCCTATCGTGCCGCCGTAGGGCGTGAACTTTACGGCGTTGTCGATGAGGTTTATCCATACCTGACGCAGCAGCTCCTCGTTGGCGCTTATCTCGTATTCGCCAAAATCGAGCACGAGGTCGAGAGCTTTCTGCGTCCACTTGTCCTCGAGGATGAGAAAGCAGCTGCGTATCTGCTCGGAAAGATTGAAACTCGTGATGTCGGTGAGTATGGTCTGGTTTTCGACGCGCGTCAGGCTCAGAACGTTGGTCGCCATGGCCGACAGCCGCAGCGACTCCTCCTCGATTATGGCGAGGTACTCCTGCTGCTGCTCCTCGGTGAGGTCGCCGGAGCGCATAAGCTTCGCAAAGCCCGCGATTGAGACAATCGGCGTCTTGAATTCATGCGAAAAGTTGTTGACAAAGTCGAGCCGTAGCAGCTCGGTGTTCTCGAGGTCCCCGGCCATGGTGTTTATGCTGTCGGTGAGCTCCGAGATAATGGGAACCTTGGAGAACACCGTTGTGAACGATATGCGCGCGTGAAAATCCCCTGTCGCGATGCGGTTCATGACGTTTATGGTGCTGTTTATCGGCATGACGAACAGCCGCCCGAACAGAAACGAAAACGCACACCCGAGCACAACGCTGACTATCAGCATAAGCCCCACCAGCTGGTAGCCGTTGACCATGCCGACGTCCGTGCCCGGCATGAGGCCGGTGCGTATCATTAGCAGCGACGCGCCGCCGACCACCAGCAGCACCGCTAAAAGTATTGCGAACACTGCCCCGGCAAACAGCAGCGTCAGCGAAAGACGCGACTTTTGCTCACGCAGCTTTTTTTTCTTCAGCTTCATACTTGCTTCACCGCCTTATATCCGAGTCCCCGGACAGATTCTATTGAGAACTCCTCCCACCCCTCAAAGCGGCGGCGGAGTCGGCCTATGTGGACAGTCAGCGTTTCCCAGCCGCTGTCGGTTTCCATGCCCCAGATTTCGTCCATGAGCTGAATGCGCGTGAATATCTTGCCGGGGTAGGACAGCAGCTTGTATAGCAGCAGAAACTCCTTCTGCGGCAGCTCCTGCACCTGCCCGTGGCCGCTGACGGTCATAGCATCGTAGTCCAGCACCACCTCGCCGACGACTATGCGGTGCTCGGTCACGATTTTGGCGCGGCGCAGCAACGCCTTTATGCGCAACAGCATTTCGCGCTCGTCGATGGGCTTGGTGATATAGTCGTCCGTGCCGACGATAAAGCCGCGGTGACGGTCGGCAGGCAGCTGCTTGGCCGAAACCATGAGTATTGGCATGTCGTTGTTGGACTCGCGCAGCACCCGCGTGAACTCATAGCCGTCCATAGTCGGCATCATTATGTCGAGTACGACGAGGTCGACATGCACCTCGCCGAGGCGCGCGAGCGCCTCCTCGCCATTCTCGGAGGTAAAGACGGTATACCCTTCCTTTTCAAGCACCGCGCGCAGCAGCCTGCGCGTGTTTTTGTCGTCGTCGACCACAAGTATATGGAACATATCTCTCCTCCTTACGCTTTCCGGCGAACAGAATAATATTTTTACCTAAACTCAAAAGAAACTTCAAAGCTCATGAAACTCAAACGGGTGCGCCCTCCTGTCGCAAGGCAGTGGGGCGCACCCGGAATATGCGTCAGACGCGCGCGGCGTCGACCTTGTCGGCAAGGTGTCGGCCGAGGCGGTACATGTAGTTCAGCGCGACGGGCACAAACTCGTCGTCCGCCGACGTGACGATGCCGGCGCCCACCTCGTATGTAAAGACGCCGGTGTAGTCAATCTCACCGAGCGCGCGTGATGGCGTCCCAGTTGAGCCGTCCGAGGTAGGGCAGCAGGTGCTGGTCGCCGCGGAAGTCGTTGTCGTGGATGTGCAGCGCCTTGAGGCGGTCGTGACCCAGTGCGCGGACGAAGTCCTCGGCGCGGTCGTCGCTGCCGCAGGGCAGCCCGACGTGTCCCACGTCAAGGCAGGCGACGATATACTCGCTGTCCAGTGTGTCGATGTAGCGCACGAACTCCTCCTTTTTGCCGCAGGTGTCGTAGGTGCAGTTTTTGCGCAGCGGGTCGATCTGCCACATGTTCTCGACGCCGAGCTGCACTCCGTACTCGCGGCAATAGGGGATGAGCCCGCGGTAGAAGTCCATGTTGCGCTCGAAGATTTCCTCCTCATGCCCGTGGTAGACAAAGTGATGGAGCGGGTGCATGACGCACACCTCGGCCCCGAATATGGCCGAAATCTCCATCGCACGGTGCAGGCGGGGCAGTATAATGCTGTTGTAGCCCTCGTCGTCCGCCCACATTTTGAAGGTGAAGGGAGCGTGCGTCTGGTTTATGCGCATACCGAGCCCCTCGCAGGTGCGGCGGATATACTCGGCGCGCTCGCGGTAGGCGTCGGTGTTGAGGACGTTGTCGTCGGCAACCATTTCCTCGAGCGAATAGTCCACACAGCGGAAGCCGGCCTCGCTGTAAAGCCGGGCGCGCGTCTCAAAGTCGTAGCGGCGGAACAGGTTGCGTATATTGACTGAAAGCTCCATGATATTTTCCTACTCTATTAATATTTACAATGTGTCAGAGAACTATTCCCGCAATCTCGGCGGGGTCGGACACCATGTATTCGGCGCCGAGTGTGGCGAGGTAGTCGCGGTCGCGGAAGCCCCAGTCGACGGCGATGCAGTCCATGCCCGCATTCCTGGCGGTGGCGATGTCGACCTCGGTGTCACCGACGTAGACGGCCTGTCCGCGCTCAAAGCCGAGCGCGTCGAGCACGGCGTTGACGGGATCGGGCGAGGGCTTTTTGTTCATGCCTGGGCGCTCGCCGACGGCGTAGTCAAAAATGCTGTCGAAATAGCTGACGCACAGCTCCTGCACGGCCTCGTCTATCTTGTTGGACACGACCGCGACCTTGACGCCGTTCGCCTTGAGCTTGCGTATGAGCGGCATGATGCCGTCATAGGCGCAGGTGCGGATGGCGCAGTGCGCGGCGTAGTACTCCTTAAGCCGGGCAAACACCCTATCGGATGTTTGCTTGTCGCATTCCTCGGGCAGACTCAACTCGGCGAGCGCGCGCAGGCCGTTGCCGAGGTAGGCGCGGACCTCGCGCTCGCTCCTCGGCGGGAATCCGTTCTCGGCAAGCACGGCGTTGACGCTGTCGGTAAGGTCGCCGAGTGTGTTGAGAATGGTTCCGTCCATATCGAAAATTACAAGTTGGTATTTCATATATTACTCCTTGAACATTGAGGCTTCACGGCGCATACGCGGCGAAGCTTTACACAATAAGTACAACCAGCGGCAGCGTCACAACGCAGAATATTGTCGCGAGAAGCACGACGTTTGCGCTCATTTCCTGCTCGCAGCCGTGCAACTCGGCCAGCGACAGCAGCATCGCCCCCGTCGGCGCGGCGCTGAGCACCAGAATGCAGGCCTTGAAGGTGGCGCTGACAAACGGCAGGAACAGCACGCAAAGGTAGGCGAACATGGGGTAGACCAGCAGCTTGAGTCCGCACACGAGGTAGACGAACGGCCGCGAGAACAGCTTGCGCAGGCTGACCGACGCGAGGCGCATGCCGAGTATGAGCATGCAGACAGGCGTCGTCATTTTGCCGAGCAGCGAGACAGCGCTGCCGAGCTCCGCAGGCAGGTGGACGTCAAGAAAGTACATCGGCAGCGAGAGGAAAATGGCGATGGAGGTCGGGTTGAGCAGTGCGGACTTTGGTGTGATAAACTTGCGGTTGTGCGTGATGAGAAACACCCCCATCGTAAACACCAGAAGGTTCATGCTCATGCTGTACATAGTGCTGTAACACGCAACGACCGGTTCGTTCGGGAACAGCGCCATAACCATGGGCATCCCGAAGAAGCCGACGTTGCCCATGACCGCCCCACAGGACAGTATGCGGTATTTTGCGTCGTCATATTTGCGGTGCAGTACTATGTAAAGGATGGCGAAGGACACTATCTGTATCGTCAGCGTGATGACGAAGAACAGACCGATGTCGCACGCGCTCTCGAGGCTGTATGTCATGTCCTGAAACGCGCTGATGATAAGCGACGGTCCGCACAGGTATATCAGAACCGCCGACAGCGATTTCGCATGCTCCGAGTGTGCCTTGCCCGTCTTGACCAGCGTGAACCCGCAGGACATGTAAAGGAGCATGATGAGAACATTCTTAAAAGCGATAAAAAACATAACTAAAAAATCTTTCTAAGGTAAATTGCAGGGGTAAAACGCAGGGTAAATAAAGCGCGCCGGGCGGCGCTGCGTGGGGAAGTCGCAACACGGTGAGCGGCGCTGCGCGGGGGCGTCAGCCCCACGCGCAGCGCTCCGTTTCCGGTATCAGTCGAGCTTGAGGTCGCCTTCTTTTATCCAGCCGACACGGCGCAGTATCTCGCCGAACACCAGCGAAAGCACCGCCGGCAGCACGAGGCAGCACACGACAAGGCCAATCCACATAAGCGGCGTGCTCTCGGTTGCCGAGATGACGCCGATGGGGCCGACAAGGCCGCAGGTTCCCATACCGGCCGAGACGCCGGTGCACTGAAGCCTGAACACCGTCGTCGACAGCGGGCCTATTATGGCCGCCGCGAGTGTAGGAGGAATCCAGATGCGGGGATTTTTGCAGATGTTGCCCATCTGAAGCATGGAGGTGCCGAGTCCCTGCGAGACGAGGCCGCTCCAGCGGTTCTCACGGAAGGACATGGCGGCAAAGCCCACCATCTGCGCGCAGCAGCCGACTGTCGCCGCGCCGCCCGCGAGTCCCGTGATGCCTATCATGGCGCAGATTGCCGCGCTCGAGATAGGCAGCGTCAGAATCATGCCGACCACGACCGAGATTACAATGCCCATGAGTATGGGCTGATACTCCGTCGCGGTATTGATGAAGCTGCCGAGGTAGTACATGACGTAAGCCACCAGCGGGCAGAGCAGCCACGACGCGGCAAACCCGCCGACTATGGTGACGGTAGGCGTGACGAGAATGTCGACCTTGGTCTTCTGCGAGACCAGCTTGCCGAGCTCACACGCGATTATCACCGCGAAGAAAGCTCCGGCCGGGCCTGCGGTGTAGAAGATGCCCTCGTCGCCCTTGGCGGTCGCCGCCCACTTCAGTATGCGGCCGTCCGCAAGTATCGCGCCCATGGCGTTGCCGATGCTGCCGACTGTTGCGCACGAGAATATGACCAGCGGCGGCATTTTCATTTTGTACGCCATAGCGACGCCGATGGCCATGCCGCAGGCGCCCTTGGCGAACTTCGCGATTGTCGCGAAAAAGCCGAGGTAGGGTATCTGGCTCAGCGTATCGAATATCGTACCTATGAGCAGCGAGGCAAACAGACCGAGCGCCATAGCGCCCATTGCGTCAATGAAATAAAGATGACACAGTTTTTTGAATTTTTCCACATCACACCTCTATGTAGCGCGGGGCGGAAGCCCCGTTTTATTTGTTCAGAAGCAGTCGGCGAAGTATCTTCTCCGGCACGTCTGACAGGTAGTCGTTTTCCATGAGCTCGAGCATGCCGCGGTCACACAGCGCCGCGAGCTTGGGGTCCATCGGGACGCGGGCGAGCAGCTCAAGTCCCATGTCCGCCGTGATTTCATCGATGTGGGACTCGCCGAACACTTTTATCTCGCACCCGCAGTCGGGGCACTTGACGTAGCTCATGTTCTCCACCACGCCGATAACGGGAATGGCCATCATCTGCGCCATGTTGACGGCCTTGGCCACTATCATCGAGACGAGCTCCTGCGGCGAGCTGACTATGATTATACCCGAGAGCGGGATGCTCTGGAAAACCGTCAGCGGCACGTCGCCGGTTCCGGGAGGGCAGTCGACAAGGAGAAAATCGAGGTCGCGCCAGATAACGTCCGTCCAGAACTGCTTGACCGTCCCCGCAATCACGGGGCCGCGCCACACAACGGGCTTGCGCTCGTCGTCCAGCAGAAGGTTGACAGACATCACCTCGATGCCCGTCGTCGTCTTGGGCGGGATCAGACCGTTGTCGTCCCCCTCAACGTCCGCGTGCAGACCGAATATTTTGGGAACGGACGGGCCGGTTATGTCGGCGTCAAGTATGCCGACCTTGTAGCCCTGGCGCGACAGATTGACCGCCAGCATGCTCGTCACAAGCGACTTGCCGACGCCTCCCTTTCCACTTACTATTCCGATTACATTCTTGACGTTGCTCAGCGGATTCGGAGCCTCATACATGCTCCCCGCCCCGCCCTTCGAAGGACAGGACGCCCCGCAGCTCGAACAATCGTGCGTGCATTCTTCAGCCATTTTTTGACCGTACCTTTCTGACAGCACTCGCTGCCGATGAATTTTAATTATAATCTGGGGCCAGCCCCGAACCCCGCTCGGGCGGCTGCGGGAACCGATTGCTCTCGGGGCCAGCCCCGAACCCCGCTCGGGCGGCTTTTGAAAAAGCCCCCGAGACCCCGCAAAACTTTCCTCAAATAACGGGTTAAGGTCTGTGGGACGCCGGGAAGTTGTGTTCTGGGCGCTTGATTGCGTGCGTTGCGGTATAACGTTATGGTTCAGCACCGCCCTGCTTCGCGTGCGGCGCGCTGCCGCATGAAAAAGTAACTTCGCCACGGTGGTCAGCGCGCGACGGGGCATGCCGGTCCCTACGGCATGCGGTGAACGAACGATTTTCCCCGTTCCGAATGGGCACCGGACGCGAAGCAGGGCGGTGCTGGTCTATCGTGTGATGCCGCAACGCCCGCGCTTAAACGCCTAAAACCGTACATCCCGGCGTCCCACAGATTTTAACCCGTCCTTTTTTCAAAGTTTTCGCCCGCCTTTTCCAAAAGGCGGCGCGGGTCCAGCGCCGCGTAGCGCTGGTCGCGCTCTGCAGAGCGCGAAACTCTCTTTCGTTGGCCTCCGCAAACACCACACTTATTTTATTATACACCACTCTCGCGCTGTTTTCAAGCGTTGGGGAGAATATTTTGAGTGAGGGACGAGAAAAAAGGCGTCGGGATGAAAAATTTTCCGGAAAATGCGCCGCGGCTCTTGAAAAATCCGAAAAAAAGGTTATACTATTAGGTGGAAAATAATTTATGAAGGCTGGTATAAAGCTATGAATAATAAGCTGGAAAAACTCACGACATTTGATGGCGTCAAGGGCCCCGTCCTTACGGTCGTAATGGACGGCGTCGGACTCGCGCCCGATACCATCGCAAACGCAGTCGCCGAGGCGTATACCCCCACGCTGGACATGCTGATGGAAAAGTACCCCATGGTCAAGCTCAAAGCACACGGAACAGCAGTCGGCCTGCCGTCCGACGACGACATGGGCAACTCCGAGGTCGGTCATAACGCACTCGGCTCCGGCCAGGTCTTCGCGCAGGGTGCAAAGCTGGTCTCGCAGTCGATTGAATCGGGCAAAATGTTCGCGTCCGATACCTGGAAGGCACTCACCGAGAACGTCAAAACCTCGGGCGGCACACTGCACTTCCTCGGCCTGTTCTCCGACGGTAACGTCCACTCGCATATCGACCACCTCAAGGCCATGATAAAGGAAGCCAAAAACGAAGATGTCAGGCGCGTCCGCATCCATATTCTCATCGACGGCCGCGACGTCGGCGAAACCTCCGCTCTTGACTATATCGTCCCCTTCGAGCAGTTCCTCGACGAGCTCCGCACGCCCGACTTCGATATCATGATTGCGTCCGGCGGCGGCAGAATGAAAATCACCATGGACCGCTACGAGGCCGACTGGTCAATGGTCGAGCGCGGCTGGCATACCCACGTGCTCGGCGACGCTGAGCAGTTCGCCTCCGCCGGGGAGGCCGTCAAAACCTACCGCGACCGCTACCACGTCATCGACCAGGACCTGCCCCCCTTCGTCATCGCCCGCGACGGTAAGCCCGTCGGCACGGTCGAGGACGGCGACAGCGTCATATTCTTCAACTTCCGCGGCGACCGCGCAATAGAGATTTCCAAAGCGTTCGACAGCGTCGAGTTCGACAAGTTCGACCGCGTCAGATACCCCAAGGTCATGTACGCAGGCATGCTCGAGTACGACGGCGACCTGCACATCCCCTCCCGCTACCTCGTCAACCCGCCCGAGATCACCAATACCATGGGCGAGTACCTCGCAAACACCGGTGTCTCCCAGCTCGCTATCTCCGAGACGCAGAAGTACGGCCACGTCACCTACTTCTGGAACGGCAATAAGTCCGGCAAGTTTTCCGAAGAGCTTGAGACCTACATCGAAATCCCATCCGACCGCGTCCCCTTCGAGCAGCGCCCCTGGATGAAGTGCGCCGAAATCACGGACAAGCTCATCGAGTGCCTCGAGTCGGGTAAGTACCGCTACCTGCGCGTCAACTTTCCGAACGGCGATATGGTCGGCCACACCGGCTCGCTTGAGGCCACCCGCTGCTCCATGGAAGCCCTCGACCTCCAGCTCGGCCGCCTGTTGCCCGTCATAGATAAGCTCGGCGGCGTCGCGGTCATCACCGCCGACCACGGCAACGCCGACGAAATGTTCGAGCTCGACAAAAAGACCGGCCTCCCCAAGCAGGACAAGAACGGTCACTACAAGGCCAAGACCAGCCACACGCTCAATCCCGTCCCCTGCATCATTTACGACAACGTCACGAGCGGCGCTTACACCGTCAAGGAGGATCGCGGGCAGTTCGGACTGTCCGACGTCGCCGCGACGATGGTCAACCTGATGGGATACAAGGCTCCCGAGATGTGGGATGAGTCGATAATCGACGTCAAATGAACGTCCTCATCGCCTACGCCTCGCGGACCGGCACGACCGCGCGGTGCGCCCGTATGCTTGCAGACCGGCTCGCCGCGCAGGACGTCACGCTCTGCGACATAGAAAACGACAGCATTCCGCCGCTTGACGGGTTTGATTTTGTGGCGCTCGGCGCGCCCGTGCGCTATGGCAAGCTGCCGAAAGCTATGCGCACCTTCATGCACCGGCACCGCGAGGAGCTGCTGTCCCGCCGCACAGGCTATTTCATCTGCTGCGGCTACATCGACAGCGCACCGGAGTATCTGCGTAAGCTGATACCGGCCGAGCTTATGCGCCCCGCCGTGGTCACATCCTGCTTTGGCGGCGAGGTCGACCCGCGTCGCGTACGCGGACTTGACCGGCTGGTCGTGCGCATGATAGTCGGTGCAATACGCGACTCCGGCGAGGAGGAGGGGCTTATCAAGGTCGCGAACCTGCCCGCCATCAACCCGGACAACATCGAGCGCTTCGCCGACGCCGTGAAGGCTTCGTTCAGAAGACGATAATAATCAAGCCCCCCGCGACACATTCCGCGTCGCGGGGGGCTTTTTGAAAATAAAAATAGTTCTTTGGCCTTGGAAAGGCGCGCCGTGTGGGGAAGGCGTATTGGCATATGCAATAGCCCGCATCCTTCACTCCGTAATGACAAACCCACCTTCAATGGTCTCCGTCGCCCCGTGGTACACAAACGTCACATCGTATACCCCCGGTGCAAAACGCCCGCCGGGTTGCTCGTTCGCTCGGAACGTGCGCTCGCCTGTGCGCACAGAACCGGTGGTTCTCGTGTTGTAGGTGTAGTCGCAGGTGTAACTCAGAGGATCCTCCACAAGAGACATCCCGTCCTTGGCCGTGAGGATTATGTCGGGGCCATAGTCGGTCGACGAGCCCCACCATACGAGACTGCCTTCAACTATCTCCATGCGCGCCGTGACGAATAGCTTCCCCGCCTCGTTGAGCGCTGACGCAGACACCGTCGCGGGCGAGGTCAGAGTAAATACCACCTTGGCGTCATTGTATTCGGGCAGCTCGCTGTACAAAGAAGGGCGCTCCTCGGAATCGGAACTGTAAAGTACTACCCTGTCGCGGCCAATCGCAAGCACGAGCTTCTCGCCCGTCATCTCGGCCACGGAAAACTCCGTGACCTCGCCGTCGGCGTACTCCGGCCTGCGCTCCTCGGCAAAATTAATCGTGGAAAGCCCCTCGCCGAGCCACCATACGCCGTTCTGCGAGCTGCCGTAAGCCGTCTTGCCGTCCGCCACGGTGACAGGCGATGAAAACTCAACAAACGCCGCGTTGTCGTCCAGCACCAGCGCGCACTCGCCGTCCTCCGAGTACCAGACGCCGCAAAAGCTGCGCTCCTCCTCGCTCACGGGAATCCACCAATCAATGATTATTTCGGCGTCGTTTCCACGCGTGTCGGGACCGTACCACGAGAGCATGCCGGGCATATTTTCACCGTCGGACGTCGTCTGACTATCCCGCGCGTTGTTGCCCGGCAGGCCGCCTTCGAAATGCCGCATGTACATCAAAACGCCGCCGAGCGTCAGCCCGGCCGTGATGACGGCGGTCAGAATTATTATGGCTATTGTTCTTTTCATGGCGCACCTCCAAACGTTTTCGTATATACTGACGCAAATCCCGAAAAAAAGTTCCCAAAAGCGCGCAAAACGCGCCGAAATTTTATTCCGCCGTCACCCGACGAGCTGCGGCGCGCCGTCCAGTGCCCCGTACTGCTCCGGACTCAGCCACCGCTCGCTGACCGCCTCGAGCTCGCCGTCGCTCCCCACCTCGAGACGCGCGACGCAGTAAATGTCGTTCTCGGAGTAGTAGGTGTAGCTCTCCCGCGCGCTAAGCGTCAGGATGCCGTTCCGCCAGACGTAAATGTCGACGCCGCGTTCGCGGATATAGACCTCGGGAAAGTCGTTGGTCGCGGGCTCGACGGTATAGGACAGATAGTGCGACCGCACCGTCTGCCCCGCGGCGTCGACCTCGGGCGACACAAGCGCGTCAAGCGCCGTGACGGGATAGTAACCGTCGCCGCCGCGTATGAAATTGGCGTAGTAGACGGCCTCGCCGACCTGCCGCACCGGCAGACGGATGTCGGGGTTGCCGTCGAAGTTTATGTCGACGACCTCTACCCCCGCGCCGCCGTCGTACACCCGGCTTGCCGGCCGCAGAACGACCTCGCCGCCGTCCGCCATCGTGACGCTGAGCCGACACACCGCGCCGTCCCCGGCAACATAGACCCGGCAGACCCCGCCGTCCGGCACCTCTATCTCGCGCGCCTTTTGCGCGCAGGACGTAAGCGCCGCCGCGACGCAAAGCAGGAGCGCCACCGCGACCATAACCGCCGCTCTCCGCGCGGTGCGTATCTTTTCTGACATGACTGCAAGCCCCCTATCTGTTGTTAATGCATCACCGCGCAATGCCCGGGTGGCACACTTGCCGGGCATTTTTCCGTCATATTTCACGAAAATTCTTTGCGAATTTTTGTTTCATCTGACGAAAAATCTGACTGCGCAATTGCGCCATCGGAATTGCGCGGTGAAACCTTAACCTTAATTATACAACAAATCGCGCGCATGTTAAAGATGAAAAAGCAAAAAAGGTCAGATTTTTTTGAAAAAAACTATTGACAAGCCGTGGAGTGTATGCTATAATACTAAACGTTCCGGCTACGGAACGGTGGAACCGTCTCGATGCGGAGGATACGCTGGTGTGGCTCAATGGCAGAGCAGCTGATTTGTAATCAGCAGGTTGATGGTTCGACTCCGTTCACCAGCTCCATA
>CAKRSS010000032.1 GCA_934401725.1 uncultured Eubacteriales bacterium
TGGGGCGACTCTTTTGGTACTTTTCTGCTCGCGGCAGAAAAGTACACTTCTCCACCGTCGGTGGCCTCCACGGCGAGCGCCTGCCAAGGCTAAAGAACTTTTTTAAAAAAACGCTTTCCGCCGACGCTCGGCGAGTACACTTCTCCACCGTCGGTGGCCTTCACGGCGAGTGCCCGCCAAGGCCAAAGAACTTATTTTACAAAAACGCTTTCCGCCGACGTCCGGCGAGTACACTTCTCCACCGTCGGTGGCCTCCACGGCGAGAGCCTGCCAAGGCCAAAGAACTTATTTTTCAAAAGTCGCTTCCCGCCGACGCTCGGCGAGTACACTTCTCCACTGTCGGAGGCCTCCACGGCGACAGCCCGCCAAGGCCAAAGAACTATCTATAAAAAAGCAGTCCCCGCAGGCTTCCCTGCGAGAACCGCAAAAATCAATTCAATTTAACCACGCATATGGGCATATGCAATACGCCCCCCTTCAGAAAAAGGCTTCTCCACCCGCCAGCAGCCCCGGCGCTACACCCGCGAGAGTGTACGCCCCGACCTTGCCTGCGCGACTCATGCGTCCGGCGGCGCGGGCGGCGGCGCACAGAACGGATCCCGTGAAAAACGCGTTCGAATGCAGCTCGAGCCGCAGCGTCAGACGGTCAACGCCGCCGCTGACGCCCACACGCTCGACAAGCCCGCCGTGTCTGTCTGCGGGGGCGCGTCTGTCTGATGGACTGCCTCGGTCTGCGTGGCCGCGTCCATCGGTGGAACATCGGTCTGTGTGGTCGTGTCCGTCCGAGGGAGCGCGTCGGTCGCCGGAATCGTCGCCGTCGCCGACTATACGCCCGAACTCCTCCTCCGTGACAAAATTCACCACCGTCTCGTAGCCGCGGAAGTACTCGTGGGCGCGGATGGCGCGCTCGAGCGCCGCACGGTCTGCGTCCCCGGACGCGACTATGTAGCACTCCCGACGGTGCAGCGCCTGCGCGACGAGATGCCCGTCCGGAACCTCGGCGAGCACCGCGTCGGCGTCGAGAGGTATCGTGAACTGAACCGCCCGCTCAACGCCCGGCAGGCCGCGCAGAAACTCCGTGTGCCCGCGGCTGATGCCCGGCCCCCACTGCGTCAGCGTCTGTCCCTGCGGCAGCACCGCCGCGAAATACAGCCGCGCAAGCGACATAAGCCCCGGATCCCAGCCAGCGCCCGTGATGGCGACGTGCCCGCCCTCGCGCGCCGCCGCGTCAAGCGCCGACAGGTGCGCGTCGAGAGACTCGTGGCGGTCGAAGCTGTCGACTATGCTGCAAAGCCGCGCAAAGCGGGGCGAGTCGCGCGGCAAATCGTCCGCGCTGCCGCCGCACATGACCACGACATCGAGTCCCGCCGCCCGCTCCGCGACCGTCTCGGCGTTGCCCGCATCCCAGACCGGGACATCCGTCTGCGCCTCCACCGCGCGCGGACGACGCGTGAATATGCCGCACAGCTCGAGGTCGGGAAAGCTCCGCACCGCCGCCTCGACCCCGCGCCCGACGTGCCCGTAACCGTTGATTGCTATCTTCATATGCAGCCCTCCGTTTCAGGTACAGTATATGTTTTCGCGCACCCGCTTGACACGTGCCCGTATAATTGGTATAATAGCCACAGGAAGGCGTGCTTTCGCACCCCTTCACGGCTGTCGCCTCACCGCGCTTCGCGCGGCTGCGGCATTGACGGCTTCGCAAAAATGCTCTTGCCGGCAAGCATTTTTGCTTCATGGTATAATAGCCACAGGAAGGCGTGCTTCCGCACCCCTTCACGGCTGTCGCCTCATCGCGCTTCGCGCGGCTGTGGCATTGACGGCTTCGCAAAAATGCTCTTGCCAGCAAGCATTTTTGCTTCATGGTATAATAGCCACAGGAAGGCGTGCTTCCGCACCCCTTCACGGCTGTCGCCTCATCGCGCTTCGCGCGGCTGTGGCATTGACGGCTTCGCAAAAATGCTCTTGCCAGCAAGCATTTTTGCTTCATGGTTTAATTATTATGATTATCATCGAAAGCGAGGCTCACAATGAAAATACGACCACTGCTGAAGCTGACTGCACTGACGATGGTCTGCGTTCCGCTTATGCTCACGGCCTGCGCGGGTCACGGCGGCGGGACGGGGACAGGCTCCCGAGCGGAAACGTCAACACCAACACCGGGCTCCTCCGCCTCCGCCGACGGGACGACAACCGCCGCGCAGGGGCTGAGCCTTGTCGAGAACGGTAAGTCCGTCTACAAGGTCATCCGCTCGGATAAGGCGTCCAAAACCGTCATCTCGGCCGCGAGCAAGCTGCGCTCCGCGCTGTCCGACGCCGCGGGTGTCAACGTCGGAATCGCCGAGGACTGGGTCAAGTCCGTTGACGAGCTCGATCCCAACGCCTTCGAAATTCTCGTCGGCCCCACCAACCGCGAGGCCAGCAGCGTCACCGGGACGCTCAACCCCAAAGACTACGTTATCTGCCTCAAAAACAACTCCGTCGTAATTACCGGCGGCTCGGACAAGGCCATCGTCGAGGCCGTCAACATTTTCATCGCGCAGTGCATCGGCGACAGGCAGATACTGCTCGGCGAGACCATCTCGCACACCGAAGCGCTCGCCTGCCCCGACTTCAGGGTCGGCGGAACGGCGATAGGAGATTTCGTCCCCGTCTACTCCGCGACGGCTGAGGACGAGGAGGGCAAGACCATCGCATCCTCGCTCGACGACGTGCTGTTCAACCTGTCCGGCGCCTCGCTCAAGGCGGTCGCCGACTCCGCGAAGTCCGACTCCGCGCACAAAATTTTCATCGGCCCGACAAACGACGCCTATTCGACCTCGCTATATTCGTCCGGCTTTGACACCTTCGACTACCGTCTCGAGGTCAGGGACGGCAACCTCTACCTCGCGGGCGGCTCCTGCTTTGCGCTTCAGTACTGCGTCAACCTGCTTCGTGACGAGTATCTCGCGAACGGTCTCTCGCTCGACGCCGGTCTCACTCTGACGGGCTCCGCCTACGGAAAGCGCCTCTACTACCTTGAGGAGGGCGCCGACGTCCGCATCATGAGCAACAACGCCTGGAACTGCGACAACAACCAGCCCGCCTGGGCTGAGATGGGCGAGGACTGCTCGGCGAAGGTGCGCTCGGTCGGCCTCGCAGGGACGTACATGGCCTACGCGCCCGACGTCATCTGCTTCCAGGAGATGACGGTGCAGATGATGAGTCTTTTGCGCCGCGAGTTTAAGAACAACGGCTGGGAGTACGGTCTCATCACCTACTCGACCGCCGCGCAGAACGACTACACCTGCATTCTCTACCGCACCGACACGCTCGAGCTGATAAGCAAGGGGCGGCACCAGTTTGACTACGGCTCGGACGCCGGGTCCAAGTCCTACGACTGGGGGCGGTTCCGTCACAGGGCGACGGGCAAGGAGTTCATCGCGCTCTCGACGCACCTGTGGTGGAAGTCTGAGACGGCGCAGGCGGGCAGCGACGAGATGCGCGAGCGTCAGGCGGCCGAGATTGTGGCCGAGGCGGACTCGCTGATTGCGAAATACGGCGTTCCGGTCTGGGTAATGGGCGACTTCAACACGCGCACGACGAGCGCGGCGTTCCGCGTATTCACCTCGGGCGGTTTCAGAGACGCGTTTGACATTGCGACCGTCTACGCCGACGACAACAGCGGCTACCACACCTGCACGCGTCAGACATTTGCGCGCGAGACGCAGCTGCGGCCCTACAAATCGAATGCGATTGACCACATACTCTTAAAGAACCCCGGTGCGACGGAGGTTCTGACGTTCAATCACATAAGGCCGTATTTTTATATTAAGTTGTCGGATCATTATCCGTTGTATGCAGATGCCAAGCTTGGGTGAGGTGTGTGGCTATTGCAATCAATGAAGTGCGGCAGCACTTCGTTGATGTTGCACGTATGCAGGAATAGTTCTTTGGCCCCGAAGGCGCACGCCGTGGAGGCCAAAGAACTTATCCGCGAAAAAAATATTCATAAATAAAACTCAAAGAAACGAGGCAATAATTCATGAAGAAAACTCTGATCAGAATTGCTGTGGCGGGCTTGGTCTGCCTTCAGCTGGTAGCATTCGCGTCCTGCAGCGGCGAAAAAACCCCCGGAGGCGACACCACCCCCGACGACTCCTCCGCCCCATCTATCGGGACGACAACCGCCGCGCAGGGGCTGAGCCTTGTCGAGAACGGCAAGTCCGTCTACAAGGTCATCCGCTCGGATAAGGCGTCCAAAACCGTCATCTCGGCCGCGAGCAAGCTGCGCTCCGCGCTGTCCGACGCCGCAGGCGTCAACGTCGGAATATCCGAGGACTGGGTCAAGTCCGTTGACGAGCTCGACCCCAACGCCTTCGAAATTCTCGTCGGCCCGACAAACCGCGAGGCCAGCAGCGTCACTGATACGCTCAACCCCAACGACTATGTCATCTGCCTCAAAAACAACTCCGTCGTCATAACCGGCGGCTCGGACAAGGCCATCGTCGAGGCCGTAAACGTCTTTATCGCGCAGTGCGTCGGCGACAAGCAGATACTGCTCGGCGAGACCATCTCGCACACCGAAGCGCTCGCCTGCCCCGACTTCAGGGTCGGCGGAACGACGATAGGAGATTTCGTCCCCGTCTACTCCGCGACGGTCGAGGACGAGGAGGGCAAGACCATCGCATCCTCGCTCGGCGACGTGCTGTTCAACCTGTCCGGCGCCTCGCTCAAGGCGGTCGCCGACTCCGCGAAGTCCGACTCCTCGCACAAAATTTTCATCGGCCCGACGAGCGACGCCTACTCGACCTCGCTCTATTCGTCCGGGTTTGACACGTTCGATTACCGCGTCGAGGTCAAGGACGGCAACCTCTACCTTGCGGGCGGCTCCTGCTTTGCGCTTCAGTACTGTGTAAATCTTTTGCGTGACGAGTATCTTTCAAAAGGTCTCTCGCTTGACGCCGGGCTGGTGCTCACCGGCTCCGCCTACGGCAAGCGCCTCTACGACCTTGAGGAGGGCGCCGACGTCCGCATCATGAGCAACAACGTCTGGCAGTGCGACGACAACAAGGCCGCCTGGAAGGACATCGGAGAGGACTGCTCCGCCGAGGTTCGCTCCAAGGGTCTGGCCGCCGTATACATGGCCTACAACCCCGACGTCATCTGCTTCCAGGAAATGAGCATCAAGATGATAAGACTCATACGCAACGAGCTGACCAAGTGCGGCTTCAGCTACAAGCTGCTGTCCTACTCCTCGGGCGGCGACGCCGACTACACCTGCATTCTCTACCGTGAGGACACGGTCGAGGTGGTCGAGCGCGGCTATCACGAGTTCACCTACGGCTGCAACGGCGGCACCAAGTCCTACACCTGGGGCTACTTCAAGCACAAGACGACCGGCAAGACCTTCGTCGCGCTCTCGACGCACCTGTGGTGGAAGTCCGACACGGCGCAGGCAGGCAGCGAGCAGATGCGTGAGCGTCAGGCGGCCGAGATTGTAGCGGCGATGGATAAGCTCATCGAGAAGTACAACGTGCCCGTCTACGTCATGGGCGACTTCAACGCCCGCACCACCGCCTCCTCCTACAAGGTCTTCACGGACGGCGGCTTCAAGGACACCTTTGATCTCGCCACGGTCTACGCGCACGATCACAAGGGTCGTCACTTCTGCAGCCCCGAGGGCTTTTCGCGTGAGGAGTCGGGCGAGACCTACAAGGCGCAGGCCATCGACCACATCATGCTCAAGAACGGCGGCGACACCGACATTCTGACCTTCAACCACGCGCGTCCCTACTTCTACATAAAGCTGTCCGACCACTATCCCGTATTTGTGGACACGGTCCTCGGCTAAAAACACGAAAGGCGAACACTTGAATAACGTTCTGGATTATCTGAACTGGCGTGGGGACGTCCCCATGACCGGCTCTCCCTTCAATGAAATCGACAACATCATCCTCGCCATGAGCACCTTTGTTGATTTTACCGGCATAGTGCCCGCCGACCCGTCGGGCGAGCCGGTCGGCTTCCCGGAGGCGATGAAGCAGTTCAACCGCGCCACCGAGGGCAAAAAGGACTACATCGGGGCGATTATTCCGACGTCCATGCTTGACGTAGCCCGGCGCGCGGCCGAGTGCCAGCGTTTCGCGGACATGCAGGTAGTCGGCTTTGTCAACGAGGTCGACGAGAGCGCGCAGATGCAGTTCTCCGCGCTGACCTATCTGCTTTCCGACGGCTCGGCCTACATTGCCTTCCGAGGCACCGACGACACCATCGTCGGCTGGAAGGAGGACGTGATGTTAGGCTTCAAGACTCCCATCCCGGCGCACAACCGCGCGGTGGAGTACATGGAGCGCATAGCGTCGGCGTGGGGCGGCGGGCTGCGGCTCGGCGGTCACTCCAAGGGCGGCAACGTCGCCATGTGGGCGGCGGCCTTCTCGCCCGCGCGGGTACGCGACCGTGTCATTCGCGTCTACAACAACGACGGCCCCGGCTTTCTGCCCGCCGTTATCGAGTCGGACGAGTACCGCGACGTAGCCGACCGCATTATCACGTTCATACCGCAGTCGTCGGTAGTCGGCATGATGCTCGAGCAGAGCCCGCACTACCAGATCATCAAAAGCACGCAGACGGGCATTATGCAGCACGACCCGATGTCGTGGGAGGTGATGGGCCCGCAGTTTGTCTATCTTGACAAGCGCTCGCGTTTCGGCCAGCAGTCGGACGAGAACCTCAAGAAGCTGGTTTATTCGATGTCTGACGAAGAGCGCGCCAAGTTTGCCGACACGATATTCGGCATTATCGACTCGACCGGCGCGCGCACGCTCACCGACCTCAGTCAGGCCAAGCTGAAAAGCTTCAACGTCATCATGAAATCCCTGCGCGAGCTGGACAAGCCGTCCCGCGACACCATGTTCCGCGCTCTCGTCACCCTCCTCGGCGGCCGCCCCCCCGTCCAGCTGCCGAAGGGGGAGGACAAGTAATGATTCTGGGGCGCTACCCCAGACCCCGCCAAGGGGGCTTTTTGAAAAAAGCTCCATTGGAACCCGCAAAAACTTTCGGAAAAGGGGAGACGGACGGAATAGAGCAAGCGCAACCCGCTCGCTCTCGGGGCTCTGCCCCGGACCCCGCCAATGGAGCTTTTTGAAAAAAGCCCTCTTGGAACCCGCAAAAACTTTCGGAAAAGGGGAGACGGACGGAACAGAGCAAGCGCAAACCGCTCGCTCTCGGGGCTCTGCCCCGGACCCCGCTCGGGCGGCTTTTGAAAAAGCCCCCGAGGCCCCGCAAAACTTTCACAAAAAGGGCGAGTCAGAGTCTGTGGGACGCCGGAACGTACGGTTTTGGGCGTTTAAGTGCGTGCGTTACGTCATCCCGCAATAGTTCAGCACCGCCCTGCTTCGCGTGCGGTGCGCTGCCGCATGAGAAGTAACTTCACCTGTGTAGAAAAAAGTCGGCCTAAGCCAAGGCTCCCTTGTGTAAAGGGAGCTTTTGTTTAGTGCGACCGGGCGCGCACCGCCACCACGGCAACCCGCTTACATGCGCACCGTAGGGGCGACCACTGTCGCCCGCCGACTTTTGTGCCAAACAACCTCACTTGTGTAAACCAAGCGTCACCCACCCCCTTGCCTCCCTCCGGGAGGGAGGTGGCACGCGAAGCGTGACGGAAGGAGAAGGCGGGGCGTTGGGTTTATGTTGGCATCATTGCCGCAAGCCCTTGCGCCCTCCCGCCCGTTTATCCCGCACTCTCCCTCAGTCACGGCAAGCCGTGACAGCTCCCTCCCGGAGGGAGCCTTTTATTTAGCCGATGCTTTGCCTATACGAATAAAGTCTTCTTGCTCCAAAATCAGCGGGCTACCGATGGTCGCCCCTACGGCGGACATCCGGCAGTTTAGCGGCGCCTCGCGTCAAAATTCCCTCTTCCGCAATTTTTTTAATTTTTTTTTGAAAAACCTATTGCATTTTAGGAAAAGCTATGATATAATAATGAGGCCGTCGAAAAACGGCCCCTTGGTCAAGCGGCTAAGACGACGCCCTCTCACGGCGTAAACGTGGGTTCGATTCCCGCAGGGGTCACCAAAACAAAACACCAGCGCGGTGCGCTGGTGTTTTGTTTTGCCGCCCCCAGCTGAATCAAACCCCGCAGAATGCGCTTCGCGCATTCTGTTATTTTGGCGCGAACTCAAACCGCACAACCGGCCCCCACAAACTCCAGCGCCAAAATGTGGTTCATGATTCCCGCTCTCCACCGAGGCGTTCATCGCCTCGGTGAAGAGCCCAAAGATTGAGCCCGCAGAATGCGCTCCGCACATTCCTGCTATTTTGGTGCAAACTTAAACTACACAACCAGCCCCCGCAAACCCCAGCGCCAAAATGTGGTTCATGATTCCCGCAGGGGTCACCAAGCGAAACAAATCCGAACTATTTCGTTAATCGAAATTGGTTCGGATTTGTTTTTTATTATTGAAAAAGAGCATGAATGAAAATCCTATGCTCTTTTTGGATAAGGCCCTGCGGACATAATCCTGGACAGGAAGCTGTCAGATCAGTCCTAATTTGCGTCTGTATTCCATTGGACTTAAGCCGTGATGAGACAGCTTGATGCGCTTCTCACGATACCAGATCAAATAGTCGTTCAAAATCGGTATAAACTGCTTTGTTCCGATCCCCTGCCAGGAGCGGTTGTAGAACATCTCATTTTTTAAATGCCCGAAAAATCCCTCGAAGGCAGAGTTGCCCGTCGCGGCTGTTTTACGGTGAGACGCATTTCTTTCATAAGTCGCCGGATGACTTTCTCCGAAACGCGAGTGCCGAGCCTCTCCATTGCCGATTTGATCCTTCGATAGCCGTATATTTCTCGGTTATCTGTAAATATATCTCGGGTTTGCCCTTTGGTGCCCTGATATTTATCTCTTTTTCGTTGAATTGCCCGGCAAAGATAGTAACTGCTCCGCGGGAGCGACATTTGCTGCAATAAATCTGACAGTGCATATTTGGCTCTGACGGCATCAATCACCACTGTCTTTTCGCTGTTTTTCAGCCTTTCCAGATTGACGCCGGGGTCTTTTTTTAACACATCAATGGTTGCTTTCAGAAGGTCGATTTCCATCTGCATTTCGTACAGTTGATCCTTCAGCTGCTTCACTTCATCAGAAGATGATATTGCGGTATTTGGATATAGCGTCCAAGTTGAACACCCTGCCCGATTTGAACTGAACAGTCGAAACGCGCGAGTTGAACAGTGGCACCGCGAAAACCGTTTGGCTTTTGCCAAGGCTTATCGCGATTTGCTATCCATGTGTACAACGCCTGTTTCGACGGATATCCCAGTCGGCGAATGACCTCTGCGATGGATTGCGTTGCATCATACATCGCAAGTGCATTTTCCTGTTGTTCCCTTGTGCACATAATCCCTTCCTTTCTCCCTGTCCAGGATTTTGTCCGCAGGACCGTACCGGCTTTGAGGCTTCATCGCGCAATTCCGGGGAGCAATTGCGCAGTCGGATTTTTGTCAGATAATAAAAAGCCCTTGGCTGTAGCAGTGCTGCAGTCAAGGGCTTTTGCAAAATGTGACAGAAAATATGCGGGCAAGTGTGCCATTCGGACATTGCGCGGTGATGCCTTAAAACATCGTTTTTTAACGATCTCTTCTGTCGTGCCCGGAAAAGATCTGATCAATGCCCCTCCATCAGAGCTTGCGAGCAAAATCCGCAGCCTGCTCCTCAGTCATGTCCGGGTCTACATTGATATAAACCGTACGGCTGAGGATGTCAAGTGTACGAGGGCACATATCTGTGGCATAATTGGTTCTTAGTCCTTGGTTTTCTTTCATCAGGAAAGGATCCATGGCAGGGTGCATCGCACCCTTTTTATTCAGTATGAAAGTCCACTTGGAATATACATGCTTTCCGGTATCGATAGGCAGCTTGGTGTGGCAGGGCGCATTCTCCGCAAAGCGGCGCGCCTCCTTCTCGCTCTCAAACTGAAGTGCAAGCGTAGTACCGCAGTCTCCATCAATATCGTTGGAGGGAATACATTTGTACTTGTCACCGATAGTCTGCAGCATTATGCGCTTGTTGCGGCGCAGATCTGCGAGTATCCCGTCAAGGCGGTCGAGCTGAACCGACAGTATTGCGCCGCTGAACTCATTGGCACGATACTCGGTGCCGGCAAACACCGGCTCCAGCATGTCATCGAGCTGATTGCCGAAATATGCTATAGCACAGCTGTCATGATATATCAGTGCCCGCTCGTAGATGCGGCGGTCAGAGGTTATGAGAGCACCGCCCTCTCCGGTGGAAATAATCTTGTAGTAATTGAAGCTGAATGCGCCCACATCGCCGATAGTGGCAAGCCTGCGGCCGTGATAAGCACCGCCGTCTGCCTGGCAGGCGTCCTCAATGACGTGTATTCCATGTCGCCGGGCAATATCGCAAATTGCATCCATATTACAGGGGAACCCCTGAATGTGCACCGGCATAACCGCACGGGTGGCCGGACCGATCTTTTTTTCAAAATCAGCGGGATCGAGCGTGCAGGTCTCGTCTATCTCAGCCAACACGGGAATCGCGCCCACTGCCAGTACTGCCATCGCGGAGGCTATATACGTATATGCCGGAACTATGACCTCATCGCCGGGGCCTATGCCAAGACCAATCAGCCCGCTGACAAGTGCGCCCATTCCGGACGTCATCATAACGGCATAATCGGCACCGGTAATTTTCTTCATCTTCTCCTCACATGTATAGACTGTCTTAAGTGTAGTATCGGTCTTGAAAAATTTTCTGCTGTTTACCACCGCCTCAACGGCAGCAACTTCTTCCTTACCTATTCTGTACATAGCTGATTTCTCCTTTACCAGTTTTCGTTCAGATATTTGAGGCTGATAGCGGCACTTGCCTTGTTGGTATATCTTGTCTTGTCAAGCTCAGCGCAGAGATATCCGCCGTACCCTACGCTTTTGAGCACGCGGAACACGCCCGGAAAATCTACAATTCCCTCGCCCAGCTCGCGGAAGTTGCTGTACACCTCAACGCCTATAGTCTGATCAATACCTCTGACATCCATATCGCCGGTTATATCCTTGAGATGAACAAATTTTATGCGCTCTTTGTATCTGTCGAACATGGCAACGGGATCGCACCTGCCGGCAATCAGATGAGCCGTGTCAGGTCCGAAGCCGACCAGCTCGGGATCAGTATTCTGCATAACAAAATCAATCTCATTTTCATACATTATTGACGAATTGTAGTGCGGGTGCACACAGGGTGTGATGCCATACTCACGGCAGATTTTGGCCACCTCAATTGTGGTATCAAGGGCGTACCGCATGTGCTCGTTGTCGGCGAGGTTGGTGTACGGCTCGGGGCGGCTCGGAAACATGGTGCTCTGCAGGCTTATGGTTTTTATTCCGTTCTTTGCAACAAAGCCTATGCGATCCTTAAGACCTGTAACGTCGTTTTCGTAGTTGCCCTTAAGGTGAAAGTAAAAACTGACCGGATGTACGTCGTACTCGTCGGTTATGGCTTTGAAGTCGGCAAAATCGTTTATAAAGGTGTCGATAAAAGCGCGCACGCTTTCAAAATACTTAAAGCCCACTGAGCTCATATCGGCACAGGACTGTATAAATTCTTCGCGTGTTTTGGTTCCCCATGGCCACTGGGCGTATGCAAACTGATTTTTCATGATGTTTATTTTCTCCTTTTTTCAAATAATTCGATGAGCAACGAAAGATTTTGCTTTATAAGCAGACTGTCCGAATCATCTGTAAGCCCGAAGGCTTTGCCGAAGCGGAAGACACCTATCTCATAGCCTCCGCGGCATATTTCTTCCTTATTGGGCAAATATACGTTAGAGCCGTTGGTATTGCAGATGCACAACGTGTCGTTGAAGGGACTGTAATGGCGAAGCCGCATGGCGATGACCGAAAACAGCTCAAACGGAAACGGCACAATGGCGATACCTCCGACTGCTATTATCGTCTGCTCGTAGCTATACTCAGTCTCGGGTCTTTTGCCCTGCCGATATATATCCAGCATATCCCGCACGTGACGGTATTCAAGATATTTGAGATTTGTAAGCCGGGACGGGTCGGGATATCGGGCAAGGATATCTGCCAGCTCATTCTCGAGGCACTCACGTGACGGAAGCGGGCGGTACGGCAGAGTTACGGTGCCGGTAATGACATCTATAACGGCATCGTCACGATAATCTGATATTCCCTGCCGCGCCCGCAGTGCATCAGCCGCGGCAACAGCCCCCACCTCGGCGACGTATGATATATCGCCAGTGGTTTTTCCGTTGCTCAGCCGCGGCCCGACGTCCCCTGACGCGGCGTTGAAAAACATGGCAAGCCCCCCGTATTCGCGCTCCAGCGCGTCGGTCATAGGGCCGGGCCAGTCGCGCGTGACCTCGTGGTTACAACCGGCACAGGTTCCGTGGCAACCATAATGAACTACGTTAGCCAGTTGTGATCCGTCTTCGCGTATAAACGACAGCACCGTCAGCCTCGGGTCAAAAGGCCCCCATGGATTTTGTCCCAGGTGAACATTTGACTCGGGATCTATCTCACGGCGGTTGATGCCCAGGCGGCTCTCGGTCTGTCCGACGCCTATCCTTACCCTGCAGAGCGAGCCTATAGCCGCGGCAACCGCTTTGAGAGCTTGCGGCATAAGTATTTCATCGACAAACTTGTTGTCAATACCGCCCCAGCCCTCCATGTCGGAAATGTTGGGCGCCGAGTGCGTGTGTGTGGCAGACGCCACAATGTGCGATTTTGAAAATCCGGTCAATGCGGCTGCTTCGCTTCTCATACGATCGGCAACCTCGTTGGCCAAAAGCCCCACATCGCAGTCAATAAACACCACGCTTTCATGACTGTCAGTCAGGCAAAGCACATTTACATTTATATCGTCATTGACAGAGGTTGCCTCGACGCCCGGCTTATAGCCGAACAGACAGGTTCCCAGCGGCGGGGTTATTTTTTCTCTTGCCACACCGGCAAGTAACATATGATCACATCCTTTCCGGGCAAGCCGTCAGTTATATATTTCGTTGCCCCGGTTAGGGGTATACGGCAGTGGCAGCGTGACATTTCTGCCATCGGCATAGAATATCTCAAGCACATTCAGCTTGTTTACAAGATAATAATTCTGACGGTATTCAAGCTGCGTACTGCCTGCCTTGGTCAGCTGCACGGCATTTTTCTCGCTGTTCGGCCACAGTACTACCGAAGGATCAACACGTTGATAAAACTCCACCGACGCCGCAATATATCCGTGATGCGCCATCTGCATAATATCACTCTTCAGATAGTCTCCGAAGCGGTCAATCATGATATTGCAGCCTTCCTTGAGTATATCTCCGAGCATCATAACCGTCTGACCTCCGGCTTTGATGCGCGTCACCATACTGGTGTTATTGAATTTTGCAATAGAGTCCGGATACAAATCCTCCTGAGTATACAGCACCTCAAGCTCAAGTCCCTTGAGTCTGACCGGCTGTCCGGTGTGCAGCTTGACCAGCTTGAAGCCGCCGACAGCCCGGCTTGCGACCTTGTATTTTTCCACCATAAAATAATGCGGTTCGTCCGAATTCATAACGGTAGCATACGATGGAGTATTGCACAGAAAATACTGAACCTCAACCTTTGAGCCGTATTTGAGGCAAAAATCATATAAATTGGCGTAATGATCCCAGTGCTCGTGTGTCAACAGCCACGCCGAGATGACTATTTTGCCGTCAGGACGCTCGTTAAGCTTTTTAAGCAGGTTGTACAGACGGTCATAATCGCCGTTTTTATTGCCGCCGCTGTCATAAATCAGGAATGAACCGTCCTCCAACGTGACAACATAGCACATTCCTATATTACCGTCAGAATAGTCCAGCTTCATCTGTGTGACCTTGATACCGGTAATAGGCGTATATTTCTCGTCCTCAACAAAATCAGTCTCGGACAGCGGCGCCGATACCAGCCGCGTCACGCCGTTGCACGGCGAGAAAGAGACGTAAATCACGGTGTCCTTTGCGTCGTTTTTGTAGCAGATGAAGCGGTTATCGGTAATAATGTTTTTATAAACCAGCCCGTATCCGGATCGGACAAGCGTGCTCTCGTATGTCTCAAAGTCGGACAACGAGGTATCTGTGTAGTACCATAGCAGATTGTTATCGTTGCAGTCCGTTGTGCCTGTCAGCCTGCCGGCTGTGAAGGCGGGAATGTCAACCTTCCATGTATACTCTTTTTCCAACCGGACAAGATCTCCCGCAAGCTCGAGAACCTGAGATTTGGTTGAATAGTTCAGCTTGAAATATGCCGTAAAGCTGTCAATAGCCGATGACAGCGAGGTCAGATTCCAGCCGAATATTATCAGCTTGTTTCCCCTGACGCCGAAGCCATACTGATTAACTGCCAGATCCGCAATAAATTCTGCAGACTCGGCGCGATTGGTTTCCCCGATCAATATTTCATTCGCCGAGGAGTGATCTTCCGATGCGCCCACAGCATCACTTTTGAGTCTGACTGACACCTTTGAATAGTTCAGAAGAGTGTTGGCCATTTGCTGTGCCATGACGCGGACTGTGTCGTCACCTGCCCGGTAGACTATGACAAAATCGGTCTTACCGTCCTTGACAAATGACAGCGGCTCAGACGCCGGCCGGGTGGTGTCATTCGGATCCTTGGTAGTGTGTTGTACAGGTGCCGTGGTGCTGTCAGCCGCATCCGGGGGCTCAGCCGTAGACGTTGTGACGGCAGGTCCGATACCGCTGCTGCACCCGGCAACAAGCATTGAAAGTATAAGCAATGCTGCAGCTATGGCAGATAATTTTTTCATTTTGTTAAATACCTCAGCTGATTTTTTTGAATGCTTCTACAAACTGGTCGAGCTTATTGCTCCACAGCTTGCTCGATGTTTTATAATATGACGCAAAGTTTGACGACTGATGGGTTGCACAAAGCTCTGTCAGACGCGGTCCGCAGTTATATGTTATGCCAAAGTCGTATCTGATACCGGCGCGTATTATCTCCAGCATCTCAGCCTGCTCTTCATCCTCGGCATACTTGAACTTGAGCGCCGTGTCAAATGTTTCGGGCGTCACATATCTCCAGCTTTCGGCACACAGCGCCTCAGCTATCATACCTGACATATCAGGATCGCGCGCAGTCTTCATTACCTCAATTGCCGATGCGGCATTGTCACTTAGCGTGTAATAATTCGTCTGATCCTCATTGTATTTAGGCAGCGGAATTATGCCGTAGGTATCGTCCATATCGGTGAGCACACCCTGCAGAGCCGTAACCAATTGCCCGGGCATCATGAGCGCCTGTCCGTTCTTGAACATGGTGACGTAGCCCCCGTTCCAGTCAAAGAAGGAATAACAGCCGGGGGTGTTGTACATGAGGTCATATATCCTGGTGCTCATGTCTATCCACTTTTCCCGGTCGGGGTCAAGTACAGGCATTCCATCGGCATTGTGTTTGACGGCAATGGCATCAAATGCGGCCTGAAACGCCATGGGATATCCGGTCGCCTGAAGCGCACAGCCATATTTATCTCTCTCGTCACGGATGCCGTTTCCGTCGTCAATGTAGACGTTGCTGAGCACTGTCAGAAATTTTTCATAAGTCCACCCGCCCTGCGCCACTGTGGCATAAATGTCGTCAAGTCCGTTTTCCTTAGCCATGGCCCGATTGAAATAGATGCCGTACATGGACTCAATGTATGACTGGACAATATCTCCGACAATAAAATACGTCTTTCCGCCTATGCTGAGATCCTCATACGCAACGTTATTCCACCATTCACGTGAAATATCTATGTTGTCTACCGATGAGATTGGTAAAAAGCAGTCCTGGGTGACGAGCAGTGCCGCCCATGATGCGCGCTGGACAATGAGGTCAAAGCTGTCCTCCGGCGTTCCGGACAGCACTATGTTTTTGATCTTGTCGTTAATATTCTGGTTGGTATCGGTGGAAAAGTCAAATCGGACGCCGAAACGATCCTCAACCGCAAGCTGGGCGGCGTGAATGGCGCTCTGAATAGCGTCTCCGCCGTGTGCATCAACAATAAAGTCATCGGCCGCAATACGATAATCCTGAATCAGAATGCGATATGTTGCATTGTTGTAATTGGCATCGGGGAGGTTATCCGGAACATCGGCACGGTTGGTAACGGCGTGAGTTGTTTCTGCCGGCGGCACCGATTCGTTATGAGTGTCCGATGACGAATCCCTTCCGCTGTCACCCGGAGTGGTTGTGTCGTTTCCGGGATTATGTGCCGGATTTGTGCAGGCTGCAAAGCAAATCAGAATGCAGAACATGAGCAGTAGAATAATAGTTCGTTTCATAAGATCACCTCCAAAAAAATCAATAATTTCATTTCAGGCTTCACCGCGCAAGTCCGATGGTGCAAATGCGCAGTCGGAGTTTTCGTCAGATGATGCAGAAATCCGCAGACCGTAGCGGCACTACAGTCAAGAATTTTTGTAAAATATGACGGAAAAATGCCCGGCAAGTGTGCCGCTCGTGCATTGCGCGGTGATGCCTTAAGACGTATCGGCGGTCTCAGGCGGCAGATGATATGCCCCTGTTACAGTTATGCTTTCCTGTCGTATTGTCTTGACTCGCTGCGATATTCCGACGGCGTCATGCCGCAGTATTGCTTGAATACTCTGCTGAATTTCTTGCCCTGACTCATACCGCAGGCAACTCCCACCTCGCGTATGTTGAGAAGTGATCCCTCAAGAAGGTATTTGGCCTCATCAATACGGCGATTATTCAGATACTGAAGAAATGTAAGTCCGGTCGCTGCCTTGAAAACCCGGCAGAAGCTGGTGCGTTCATAGCCTGCGACCGAGGCCACCGAGGAAACGGAAATATCCTCGGCAAAATGCCGATCAATGTAGTTAAGCGCCACATGCACGTTCTGCAGATACTGCAGATGCCCCTTGCGCTTGCGCGTTACCGTGTCTGTTGCAGGCAGACTGCGGCACAGCAGTGACGCCACAAGCATAACATAGCCCTGGAGTGCCCAGCCGACATCCGGAGAATGCTGCCCCTTGAGTTTTTCCTCAAGCATGAGTCTCAGCAGGCGTCCGAGCTCGGCCGTCCAGCACTGGCCGTCGTCAAGACGTATTACACGCTCAGGACAGCAATGCGTCAGAAACCAGTTGAATTCCTCGCCCAGCATATGCTCTCCGACAATTATCAGCATCTTTTCGGCGTCCGCATGCGGCTGCTCCAGCCGATGCTCTTCCGCGCTGTTGACAAATATGACCTCTCCGGGGTTGGCGGTTATCTGTTCCCCTTCTACTTCCATGTGTACACGTCCGTTTATGCACCAATTCAGCTCAAGCTCCTTGTGCCAGTGGTACGGAAATGACGGGCCGGCGGCAATGGACACCCGGTACTTTTTTTCTTTTCTGAGTGGTGGCTGATACATCATGACCTGTTTTCCTCCGCTGTGATTTACAGTGAAATTTTGCCGACTTGTGTCTCGGGCGGTGACCATGCGGCCGCCTGCTTTTCCATTTCGGCAATTTCACCGATGCCGTCCGAGGCTCCCGCAGTAAGTAGCGAGCAATTAGCGGCAAGTGTTCCCGGTTTCATTGCCGCATCAAGTGTGTGGCTCCGGAACGCGCCCAAAAGAACGCCGGAGCAGAAGGCGTCACCCGCATCGGTTGTTGAGACAATTGCCTCACGCGGCACGCTGTATACCGTTGTTCTGACGTAATTGCCCTGCGCATCTACGCCGTAGCTTGCCAGCTTGGAGTGAATTACCGCCCCCTCGCTGACTCCGCACTCACGCAGAGCGCGGAAGACTCCCGGCAGATTTTCTTTGATGATGCCATTAATCCCCGATAACTGTAAACCGGTCGTACGCTCAGCCTCAGGCTCATTGATAATACAGTAATCCGTGTGCTTCAGCGTCGGCATGACTATGCTGCGAATGCGCGTACTGTTCTCACTGACGACATCAACCGAGGTTTTAAGGCATCACCGCGTAATTCCGAGGGCGCAATTGCGCGTTGATGCCTTTATTTTATCTCTCCCCCAGAAGATGTGCCAGAACATATGCTTCCAGTTTTTCGTAGTTGCGCTCTTCTATGCACTTGTTTTTGTAATCGTTATCAAAGGTTTCGACCTTTTTCTCCAGCATTTTTACCATTTCCATGCTGTTGATGATGTGACGGTAGCAGTCATCGGCCTTTTGCGTGCGCATGACCTTTACATCAAGCCCGACATACTCGCCGCCGGCGCCGTAGTTATTGTCACACAGCACCTTGATCTGGTTGAAGGCAGACCGGATATTTTCGGATCCGAATGATTTATCCTGATCATATCTCATTCCGTTCTGGTCGTTGAGATGCACGCTTCCAAGCTTGCCGAAAGACAGCGCAAATGCCATTTCAATGGCAGGATCAAGTCCTGCGAGTATGGCGTGTGCGCTCTCCAGCACGGCACCTACACGGGCAGGGTCAACCGTTGCGGCGGACACGGCCATAACATGACCGACTGTCGGGCAAAAGCTGCGGTCAACAGGCTCATTGGGCTTGGGCTCGATAAGCACGCGGATGTTATCGTCATATTTCAGCATTTTGTTTATGCTTTCGATCAGCTTATGCGTCTTCTCGACCGGATCCTTTGTCTCGGCACAAAGTGTGCCCTCCCGTGCGAGCCAAAGCACTATGTTACGGGCGCCCAGCTCCCGGGCAATGTCAATGGAGCGCAGGGCTCTCCACATTGCGAATTCATAGTCCTCTTCAGAGTTGGAAGTAAAGCCGCCGTCGGTCGTGTGAGGATCCATCCAGAGACGGGGCGCCACAAATTCGGCGGCAAGGCCGTATTTGTCCAGCTTTTTCTTTACCTCGCGTGCGGCTGCCTTGATTTCAGTCTCGTTGAGATTATTCATATCCGGGACTGCGTCATCGTCATGGAACTGTACGGCAGACAGCCCTATCTCGGAAAACTTTCTGAATTTCTCTTCGATATCAATGTGCGGACGCACCTCGGGGCCGAACGCATCGGCACCCTCGTGAACATTCCACGGACCTGCTGTAAACTTGAATCTAGACATGTTTATCTCCTTGTGTTTATTTTGTATGATTTTAGCTTCACCGTGCAATTCCGGTGGTACAATTGCACAGTCGGATTTCTCATCATACGATACAAAAATCCGCAGGCTGTAGCGGCACTGATGTCAGGGATTTTTGCAAATTATGACTAAAAACGCACCCGCCAGTTGTGCCGCCCGGGGATCACGTGGCAATGCCTTTTATCTACTGTTCAATGCGTATCCATCTGCGCTCCCGGCTGCTCTGCACAACGGCCTCTGTCAGGCGGACTATGTAGGCAGCGTCTTCAAATGTGGCAAAATCGGGCTTGTCGGTACGGTCGGAGGCGAGATAACGGTAAAATGCCCGGATATTTCCGCAGAAAGCGTCGTTCCAGCCCTCGGGGTGTCCCATAGCCAGCGAGGTATACTGCCTGACCTTCGGAGCCATAGTGTTGGGATTGCGGATTATATAGTGGTTATCACCATCCCGGTGCCCTTCCCACAGGCGGTCATTTTCCTCCTGATTCCAGCGTAACGATGCTTTGCTTCCATTGACCTCTATGCCAAAGCAGCAACCGTGTCCGGCACTTATCTCCGAAACGTGAAACGAGCCGTGCGCTCCGTTGTCCATGCGGAACAGCACTGCGGCGTATTCCTCGTTTTCAATTTTTCGTAGCTCATATTCAAAATCCTTCCGGCTTGTAAAGGTTTCGGCCGCTTTGACCGGCTTTTTGCGGTACGGAATGAAGGTATTGAGATCGCCCATTACCTCAGTTATGCGGGCGCCTGTTATGTGCTGTACAGCATCCATCCAATGCGAACCGATATCGGCTACACAACAGGAAATGCCGCAGATGTCGGGCTCAAGCCGCCAAGAATAATCGGTATCGTACAGCAGCCAATCCTGCTGATACGCGCCCGACAGCACTCTTACCTCGCCTATACTGCCGTTTGCAATGCGGTATCGCATTTCCTGAACCATGGGATTCATGCGGTAATTAAAATTAACCGCCGCAACAACCTCCGGGTAGCGTGCCTTTATTTCAAGCAATTCACACGCCTCGGCATAATTGCGCGCCAAAGGCTTTTCACTGAGCAGATGCTTACCTGACTCAATTATTTTTTTGTTGATCTCCAGATGAAGATGATTCGGCGTGCAGTTGTGTATAACGTCTATGTCGGGGTCAGCCAGCAGCTGCTCCACCGAGGCATAGCATTTGGGAATTCCGTATACCTCTGCCTTCTTTGCCGCCAGCTCGGCGTTTGTATCGGCAACCGCCTCAAGCCTGCTCCCGGCAACGCGGCGCACGGCGTCGATGTGGCTTTCACCTATGTAGCCCATCCCTATGATACCCACTCTGAATTGTTTCATTGGTTATCTCCTGTTATGATATCAGACAATCGCATCATTCTTCGAACAGACCATACTGCTCCAAAGCATATTTGCCTATGCTGTAAAGCAGGCGCTCGGCCTGAATGCAAATCTCATGTGACGCATTGAGAAGCCGCGGCTTCTCGCCGCCGACGCCGGAAAACTCATTGCGTCTGTGCGGCCATGCTCCGGCCGACAGTATCGTATTACCCGCCTCAAAGGTAAAAGGCTCCTTGTAGCCTACGGCAATCAACCCCTGAATCACGGCGTCAAGATTGAGTGTACCCATAAACGGTGCAATATGCTCGTCATACCTGCCGTAGTTGTCCTGAATGTGCACAGCCTTCAGCAGGCCGCCCAACGCGACTATATCGTCATACTGGTTAACTCCCCGCATATTGGCGTGCCCGGTGTCCCAACAGGCGAAAAGCCGGCCAAAACCGGTGTATTCTATAAATTCGCGCATGTCGACCCCGGTAAAAAAGAAGTATTTACTTCCCATATTGCCCTCGGCGCTGTTTTCGGTAAGGACATTGACGCCATATCGCTCGGCATCGTCCATCAGGCGGGCATAAAACTCGCGGTTTTCGGTATAAAAGCGCTCACGCCCGCCCTCTGCGGGAATATCGCGGCTGAAGCCTGCGTGCGTCACTATATTAGGTATGCCGAGAATTCCGCATGCTTTGATAGCCCGGCGCATGGCAAGCATACCCATCTCGTGGTCGGCTTCCGGGTCAAACGGATTATAGCCCGGTGCATGCGCCTGCACATATGTAACTCCGCATTTTGCCGCAGCGCCGGCATATTCATCTATGTATCTCATGTAGTTGTCACCGATCAGCCGCGACCCAGGGCGGTGATCAGCATAAAAGCTGACGTCAAGATATTTAAACCCGGTGGTCCGGTAATTTTCTATTATACTGTCGGGCGTATCGCCGCTCCAGAACAAATCCCCCGTTGTTGTTGCCAGCTTCATTTGCACCTGCTCCTTTCGCACCTTATCTGACGAATTTATTATAGCACAAGGAAGTGCATATTTCAACACGCCCCCTTCCCCGTTAGTGGCCGCTTTTTCTTAAATATTTGCACGGTTTTTCTATAGCCAAATTTTTGCCTTCGCTTTTAAGCAAATTTGCATTTTTGCGGCCCCTAAACAGGTCTTTTTGCCATGTTCAGGGACGTTTTTCGGTGTGCAGGCGGTGTTCAGCGGCAAATAAATGAGACTTTACGCTGGTCGCATACATAAATCTGTCAAAAAATGATTCCACTTGCCGTATACGCGCAGGTTAAGGGTCAGTGCCGCAAACATTCAAGCCCCCTCTGCGTAATCCCGATGGCTCAATTGCGCAGTCGGATTTTTCGCCGGACGATACAAAACTCCGCAGGCTGCAGCAGTGCTGCAGCCGCGGAGTTTTGTGAAATATGATGGAAAAGGCGCAGGCAAGTGTGCCACTAGGGCATTGCGCGGTGATGCCTTAAATGCCCGAAAAAGCCCTCGCAGGCAGAGTTGTCCGGAGAACATCCTTTCTTTGACATGGAACGCCTGAGCCCTGCAGCCTGCATTCTCCGGATCCACCCCGGCCAGCGGTAATGACAGCCACGGTCGGAATGAACAATCGGTTTCGCGTCCGGCGGCAGCACGGCAATTGCCTGATCCAACATTGTATTGACCAGATCGGCATCCGGAGAGGAACCAGTCGTCCAGGTAACCGGCATGCCGTCAAAGCAATCGATCATAGGGGATAAATATACCTTCCCGTCGGAAAGCCCGAATTCCGTAATATCCGTCAGCCACTTTTCGTTGGGACGGGGAGCTTTGAAATCGCGGTCGATCAGATTGTCTGCTGCAGGCGTTATTTCCCCTTTGTAGGAATAATACCTTGCCCGTCGCGGCTGTTTTACGGTGAGACGCATTTCTTTCATAAGTCACCGGATGACTTTCTCCGAAACGCGAGTGCCTAGCCTCTCCATTGCCGATTTGATCCTTCGATAGCCGTATATTTCTCGATTTTCGGTGAATATATCCCGGATTTGCTCTTTGGTGCCCTGATATTTATCTCTTTTTCGTTGAATTGCCCGGCAAAGATAGTAACTGCTCCGCGGGAGCGACATTCGCTGCAACAAATCTGACAGTGCATGTTTAGTTCTGACTGCATCAATCACCACTGTCTTTTCGCTGTTTTTCAGCCTTTCCAGGATTGAAGTGCCCCCCAAAGTTTAGACAAAAAATTAAATATCAAATTATTTGAGAATGAGTTCGGAATTGAACCGGACTCATTCCTTTTAGTTTGAGAGAGATTCTCTCGTTGTTGTAGTAGTGTATGTATTCTTTCAGCTTTTCAATGAATCCCCTAGGGGATTCAAATTTTTCGCCGTAGAACATCTCAACCTTCAGCCTGCCGAAGAAGTTTAATTCAGAGCAAATGCGTCTGTAACCGTATTTTCCTTTGTTCGTATTGTAGACATGAAAAACAGTTCGGACATCGCATCGGTCACTTCACCAAAACAAAACACCAGCGCACCGCGCTGGTGTTTTGTTTTGCCGCCCCCCAGCTGAATCAAACCCCGCAGAATGCGCTCCGCACATTCCTGCTATTTTGGCGCAAGTTTCAGCCGCACAACCAGCCCCCGCAAACCCCAGCGCCAAAATATGCTCCCCTCCCCCACAAATCTCCCGAAAGGACACCCATGGGCAAATACACCCCTCTCTGGCAGCACCTCGCAGGGCTTGATGCACACGATTCCGTGCTGTCGTTCGACGAGATTGCCGCGATAGTCGGCTTTCCCGTTGACTACGCAGTCCTCTCCTGCAAAAAAGAGCTCCCTGACTACAGCCGGCGCTTCGTGCGGCTGTCACTCAAGGAGCAGCAGGTTCGGTTTGAGCGCATTTGCCCCCGCAGACGATCGCCTAAACAATCTCCTGATCTTCCCCCAACCGATTGCCACCACCACAAAGTCCCCCGGCTTGCGCCGGGGGACTTTGTTCAGGCATCACCGCGCAATTCCGATGGCGCAATTGCGCGGTGACGCCTTTTTCAGAACCCGTAGATGTCCGTTATCGCCTGGCTGGCGCCCGGAATGGCGGTGCACAGCGACGCCATCATGTCGCAGTAGCGGCCGTACAGCTTGTCGGACAGCTCCTCGTTTTCGTCGAGCACCAGCATTGACGCGAGATAGGTCGCGGCGGCCGGTACAAAGCGCTCCGAGAGCGGGAACAGCTCGTCAAGTCCGATGGCGACGTTGTCAAACCCGCCCGCCTCCGGCAGGCCGCGATGCTCGCGGTACAGCCGGTCGAGCGCCGCGTTCTCGGTGCAGAACGCGGCTAAGTGGTAGGTCGCGTGCTCGCCGAGGTCGTCGGGACAGCTCCCGTCCGGCTCGCCGAGCAGCGCGAGCGCCGCGAGAAAAATCTTTTTACAGGTAACAGTGCCTGCGGTGGTCGTGTTCGCCATCAGCGCTCACCTCTTAAGCGATACCGAGGTTGAGCAGCACCATCTCCTTCGGGTAGACGACCTTCGCACCGTACAGGTGCAGACCCTTGACGGCGTCGGCGAAGCGCTTCTCGGGGCGGTAGGCGTTGATCTCGGACAGCTGCTCGGCAAACGCAATCGCGCGCTTGGTGCGTGCGATGCACTTGTGGTAGGTCACGGCAGAGGGAGTGGTGACGGACTCGGTCGCGATG
>CAKRSS010000033.1 GCA_934401725.1 uncultured Eubacteriales bacterium
GCCCCAAGCCCCGCTTAGGGGAGCTTTTTGAAAAAAGCTCCCCTAAGGACCCCGCAAAAACTTTGAAAAATTGGTTTTGTGTGGCGGGGAAGTGAGGCGGTAGCCGTGAAGATAATAGAAAAGCAGCGTCTTTTAAGACGCTGCTTTTTTGTTGCTGCAAACGATGTTAGAAGTGTTGTTTTGTACTTTTATTTTCTGCTGTTTTCGCTGTTGTCGTCCGAACCTCATCCTCACGCCAACCCCATTTCCGAAAGTTTTTGCGGGTTCTTAGGGGGCTTTTTTCAAAAAGCCCCCTGAGCGGGGTTTGGGGCAGCGCCCCAAGGGCTTCGGTTATAGCATACGTCCGGTTTCCCTGACAACAAAAGCAGCATCCTGACGGACGCTGCTTTTTTACTATTTTCAATGTTGTCGTCCGAACCTCCCCCTCACACCAACCCAATTTTCGAAAGTTTTTGCGGGTTCTCAGGGGGCTTTTTTCAAAAAGCCCCCTGAGCGGGGTTTGGGGCAGCGCCCCAAAAAACTCCCGTTACTTCCCCAGCATCTCGCGGGAGATGGTGAGGCGGCCGTTTTGAGTGTCGGCAGACCAGATTATGTGGCGCGGGCACTTGCTGACGCAGATGCCGCAGTCGACACATTTTGAGTAGTCGATAGATGCGAGCGCACCGTCGACGGTGATGGCGCTCTCGGGGCAGTTTTTCTCGCACAGATGACAGCCGATACAGCCTACCTGGCACTGCTTGCGCGTCACAGCGCCCTTCTCGACGGACATGCATCCGACCCAGTGAGTGCTGTCGTAGGGAATCAGCTTGATGATGTGCTTGGGGCAGGCCGCCACGCAAACGCCGCAGCCGCGGCACTTGTCATAGTCGACCACGGCGACGCCGTCAATGACCTTTATGGCGTCAAACGGGCAGGCGTCCGCGCAGGTGCCGAGCCCGATGCAGCCGTCAGGGCACAACTTGTCGCCGCCGCCCAGCTTGGCGGCCGCGATGCAGTCGTGCGCGCCGGCGTAGACGTATTTCTTGGTCGTCAGCTCGCCGGTGCCGGAGCACATGACCTGCGCTCTCTTGCGGGCGGTCGCCTCGACCTTGATGCCCATTATCTCTCCTATGGCCGTCGCAACCTCGTTGCCGCCGACCGTGCAGGAGTTCGGACTCGCTTTGCCGCTTACAATGGCCTCCGCGAGCGCCGCACAGCCGGAATAACCGCAGCCACCGCAGTTAGCGCCGGGCAGCTTTTCGGTTATTGCCGGGATGCGCTCGTCAACCTTGACGGCGAAAACGCGTGATGCTATCGCCAAAACTATTCCGAACAGCAGTCCGAGTCCGGCCAGTATGGCGACGGGAATTAAAATCTGCATTTTTTCTACCTCCTCAACCGAAGCTGACGCCCGAGAAGCCGGCGAACGCCATGGCGAGCAGTCCGGCCGCGATGAGGGTCAGCGGGAATCCGCGGAAGGAACGGGGAGCGGCGTCGTAGTCAATGCGGGCACGCAGACCGGCAAACACCACGATAGCGAGCGTGAAGCCGAGCGCCGCCGCAAAGCCGAAGCAGACCGACTCGATAAAGTTGTAGCCCTTCTGAATTATGACCAGCGCCGAGCCGAGCACGGCGCAGTTGGTCGTGATGAGCGGCAGGAAGATGCCCATCGCCGTGTAAAGCGAGGGAATGAACTTGCGCAGAAACATCTCGATGAACTGCACAAGCGCCGCGATGACAAGTATGAACGCTACGGTCTTGAGATACTCAAGTCCGAACGGCTTGAGCAGCAGGTAGTAGACCGCCCACGTCACAGCACTTGAGAGCGTGATGACAAACGTGACCGCCATGCCCATTCCAAGCGCGGTGTCAGGCTTTTCGGAGACGCCGAGAAAGGGGCAGCAGCCGTAGAATTTCGAGAAAATGAAGTTTTCGACGATCATAGCGCCGAACATCATCAAAAGTACCTGTCCGAACGTCATTTGCTCTCCTCCTTGTCATTTCCGCCGTCCTCCGCGGACGCTGCGGCGTCGGCGGGGTGGGATGCGGCGAGCTCGGCGGCCGCGTCGCGGGCGTTCTGCTTGTCTTTTGCGTTGTTGCTCAGCTTCTGGACGAGCGCCACGATGAAGCCGAGCGTCAGGAACGCGCCGGACGGCAGAATGAAGATTATCGCGGGCGAGAAGCCGTCGCCGAACAGCTTGAAACCGAGGAAGGTTCCGTTGCCGAGTATTTCGCGGACGGTCGAGATGAGCACGAGTGCGAACGTAAAGCCGAGTCCCATCGACAGACCGTCAACGGCGCTGGGCAGAACGGGATTCTTGGATGCGAACGCCTCGGCACGCGCAAGTATGATGCAGTTGACCACAATGAGCGGGATGAACAGACCGAGCGCGCCGTAAAGGTCATAGAAGAACGCCTTGATTAGTAGTTCGACCGCCGTCACAAATCCGGAAATTATGACTATGTAGGCGGCTATTCTTACTTGCTTGGGAATAAATTTGCGCAGAAGCGATATGAGAATGTTTGAACAGATAAGCACGGCGGTGGCGGCAAGTCCCATGCCGACGGCGTTCTTGACCGAGGTTGTGGTTGCGAGCGTCGGGCACATGCCGAGCAGCTGAATGAGCACCGGGTTGTTGTCGATTATGCCGCCGCGGAGCTGTTTGAGAAAGCCTTTTATACTCATTTTGTGTACACCTCCGGGTGGAGTCCTGCCTCGATGAGGATTCTGTATGCTTTGTTAACGCCGCTCTTGATGGCTTTCGAGCTGATAGTCGCGCCCACGATGGAGTCAACGCTCTCGCCGAATATCTTGCCGACGAAGCGTGAGAGAAAGTCATCCTCGGTCGCGCGGCTGCCAAGCCCCGGCGTCTCGGAGTGCGAAACGACGCGCACGCCGACGACGCCCCCGTCGCTGCCGATGGCGACCAGCATATTTATGTCGCCGCCGAAGCCGGACGAGTTGAGGTTGACGCAATAGCTGTCCTTGCCGTCGCGCGTGATGCGGTAGATGGCCACAGCGTCGGCGGGGATGTTCTCGAGCGTTTCGTAGCTGACGCCCTCGCCGAACATGCCCTCGATTGACCCGCGGATCTCGCCCTCAAGGTTCTCGGCGATCTTGTCGACCGTCTGCGCGTTGACTACCGCGACGACGCCTGCGGTGATGGCGCATATGAGAAACAGCGCCAGCACCATCCGGAGCGACTCGGAGAATGCGGATTTATTTTTTTGCATGTTTTTTTACACCTCCGAACACCCGCGGACGCGATACACGCTCAATGTACCAGACCAGCGAGTTCATTATCAGGATGGAGAAGGAGACGCCCTCGGGGTAGCCTCCGAAATAGCGGATAAACACCACGATGAGTCCGCAGCCCGCGCCGAATATCAGGCGTCCTACGGGCGTGACGGGCGAGGTGACATAGTCGGTCGCCATAAAGACCGCGCCGAGAATGAGACCGCCTGCCAGCACCTCATAGAGCATGAAGTCGAGCCGGGAGGAGCTGAAGCCGGAGGCCGGGAGCGCGAACGTGACCAGCGCCACAGTGCCTATGAAGGACACGGGAATCTGCCAGCTTATCACCTTGCGGATGATGAGGTAAACGCCGCCGAGCAGCAGCAGAAGCGCTGACACCTCGCCGATGGTGCCTCCGCAGCGGCCGAGCAGCATGTCCGTGACGGACGCATCGGCGGGGAAGGAACCGTGCTTGAGCGAGGCGAGCGGCGTCGCCGAGGCGACGGCATCGGCTGCCGAGAAGGTCAGGCGGTCGCCGGGCGCGGTGAAGAAGGTCATCTGCGACGGCCATGCGAGGCAGAGAAAGACTCGCGCCGCGAGCGCGGGGTTGAATACGTTTTTGCCGAGGCCTCCGAATATCTGCTTGACCACGATAATGGCGAACGCAGAGCCAACGACTGCCATCCACCACGGCGCGGTGACGGGCAGATTAAGCCCGAGCAGCAGTCCCGTGACGAGCGCGGAAAGGTCGGATATTGTGATGGGACGCTTGAGCAGCCACTGGCACAGCGCCTCAAAGCCGACCGCCGACGCCGAGCACAAAAGGCAGACAAGCAGCGCGCGCAGTCCGAAGATGTAGGTTCCCCAGGCGAGCGCGGGCAGCAGCGCTATAATGACGCGCAGCATTATGCGCGTTACGCTGTCGGACGTGTGCATGTGGGGGGCAGGGGAGACTGTCAGCATACCTTCGTGATTGATTTCTGCATTGCTATTCATGACTGCCTCCTCTCACCGCCGCGCGCGGAGCGCGCCCTTGGCCACCCGGATGTACTGGACTATCTCCATGTGCCCCGGACAGTTGTAGGTGCAGGTGCCGCACTCCATGCAGTCGGATATGTTGTACTTTTCGCATTCGGAATATTTCTTTTCCTGAGCCAGCTTCACAAGGTAGTTGGGCATCAGGTGCATAGGGCAGTTTTTGACGCAGCGTCCGCAGCGTATGCAGACTGGCGGCAGGCTGCTCTTGTGTTCCTCCTCGCCGGACAGAAACAGCAGTGCCGACGTGCCCTTTGTTATGACGCCGTCGAGGTTCCACTGCGCCGCGCCCATCATAGGGCCGCCGTTGACAACCTTGAGCGGCTGGCGGACAAGGCCGCCGCAGAAATCGATAACGTCGCGCACGGGCGTGCCGATGGGGACTATAACGTTTTGCGGTTTTGCGATGCAGTCGCCGTCGACGGTGACGGTGCGCTCGGTCAGCGCGGCGCCGTAACGGGAGGCGCGCCAGACGGCAGCGCAGGAGCTGACGTTGAAGATGGCAAAGCCTATGTCGGACAGACGCACGCCGTGCGTCGGCTCGATGCGGGTGAGCGAGTAGATTATCATGCTCTTGTCGCCCTGCGGGTATTTGGTTTTCAGCAGACGCACCTCGATAGGCTCTTCCGGACGGAGTCCGGCGCGGAGCAGCGCGGCGGCGTCCTTTTTGTTGTCCTCAATGGCGAGGATGGCGCGCTCGCAGCCCATGGCGCGCAGCAGCAGGCGCACGCCGCCGAGCACGTCGTCTGGATGCTCAAGCATGGTGCGGTGGTCGGCGGTTATGTAGGGCTCGCATTCGGCGCAGTTGATAAGCAGGGTTTTAGCCTTGCCGGTCGAGCTCTTGATTTTGGCGTAGGTCGGAAAAACCGCGCCGCCGAGGCCGACAACGCCTGCGCGGCGGACCAGCTCGACAATATCGTCGCCGCTCAGCTCGTCAACAGGCTTCGGCTGAGTCATTCCGGGATCGGGTGTGTCGGCAAAGTCGTTCTCAATGACGACCGCCTCGACCGGTGCGGCGCGGCCGGCGTCGCTTATCAGCTCGATGGCCTTAACCGTGCCCGACACGCTTGCGTGTACAGGACACCAGATTGCGGCCTCGGACGTGGAAATGGGCTGACCGACGTTCACATGGTCGCCCGGAGCCACCGTGGCCTTCATGGGTGCACCGCTGTGCTGTGCCAATGAAATTTTCACCAGCGCGGGAGCGGGTATTTTCAGAGCGGGGCTGGCACATGTGTTTTTGTGTTCGTTCACGTGCAGACCGCCCTTGAAGCTCGGATTCAAATTCGTCCCCCCTAAAAGATAAAATATATTACATTATAGCTTATAACGGACTTTTTTTCAAGGGGTGGGGAGCAATTTGGACAAAAAAACTGCCGGGGTATGTTCTCAGCGCGGTAAATGCACGGTAAAAAAACCGATGCGGCTTTGAGATTTTACCTGATTCAAAAAACATCTCACTAAGTTAAAAACGATATTGACAAACCTATATTCATTGTGCTATAATTTATTCATATAAATTTTCAGAGAGGCGGACGTAATATGGAGATCGCAATAATGGCTCACGACATCAAAAAAGAGCTCATGGCTCAGTTCTGTATCGCATACTGCGGTATATTGAGTAAACATAACCTGTGTGCGACGAGCATTACTGCAAAATATATTTCCGATGCCACAGGACTTACCATAGAGCGGCTTTTAGCCGGCGATCAGGGCGGAGAGCAGCAGATAACCTCTCGCGTAGCCTACAATGAGATCGACCTTTTACTCTATTTCCGCGACACGCGGCCCTCTAGCGAGTATGATGACGTTGAGCACGAGCTTCTGCGGATGTGTGATCTTTACAATATCCCGGTGGCTACCAACATTGCAACTGCTGAGGCGCTTGTCTGCGCGCTCGACAGGGGCGACCTTAACTGGCGTGAGTTCCTGAACCCGCGTTCGGAATATAACCGCAAGATGCACGGCGGAAACTGAGTTTCCGCGGGCGGGAAGCAAGTCGTACGGATTTCTGCGCACAGAGAGAAGGGGAGCGCTGAGAGCCCTTCCGCATGAGCTTTAACGATACCGGTCCCGCAGTTAATTCAATACTTTCATGAGTTAAAAGCTCGGGTGGAACCGTGCGTCTTTTTCGCACCCCGGACGGCCGTTTGTCGCTGTCCGGGGTGCGCTTTTTTGAGATTTTAATATATTAACATAAGGAGTTTTTGCAATGAAAATTATTTATAAGGACGGCACCGTTGCCGAGTGCCCCGCCGAGGAGGAGCTTCAGGTAATACGCCACACTGCGGCGCACATCCTCGCGCAGGCCGTCAAGCGCCTGTATCCCGAGGCCGACTTCGGCTACGGTCCTGCGACCGAGAAGGGCTTTTTCTACGACATCGACCTCGGTGACACCAAGCTCACCGACGACGACCTCGCCAAGATCGAAAAGGAAATGGCGAAGATCGTCAAGGAAAACCTGCCCATCAAGCCCTTCATTCTGCCCCGCAAAGAGGCCATCAAGCTGATGGAGGAGAGAGGCGAGAAGTACAAGGTCGAGCACATCGGCGACCTCGACGAGGACGCCGTCATCAGCTTCTATCAGCAGGGCGAGTACATCGACATGTGCGTCGGCCCGCACCTCTGCTACACCAAGGCGCTCAAGGCGTTCAAGCTGACCCAGCAGTCGGGCGCTTACTGGAAGAACGATAAGAACAACAAAATGCTCACCCGTATCAACGGCGTCGCATTCCGCACCCAGGCCGAGCTTGACGATTATCTCAAGCTGATGGAGGAGGCGGAGCGCCGCGACCACCGCAAGATAGGCCGTGAGATGGGGCTTTTCATGCTGTGTGACGAGGCTCCCGGCTTCCCCTTCTTCCTGCCGAACGGCATGGCGCTCAAGAACGCGTTGATCGACTACTGGCGCGACATCCACACCAGAGAGCACTATGTCGAGGTCTCCACGCCGCTTATCATGAACCGTCACCTGTGGGAGACGAGCGGTCACTGGGATCATTACAAGGATAACATGTACTCCACTATCATTGACGACGAGGTTTACTGCGTCAAGCCCATGAACTGCCCCGGCGGCGTCATGGTCTACCGCAGCCAGCCGCACAGCTACCGCGAGCTGCCTATGCGCGTCGGCGAGCTGGGACTTGTCCACCGCCACGAGCTGAAGGGCGCGCTGCACGGATTGTTCCGCGTCCGCTGCTTCACGCAGGATGATGCGCACATCTTCATGCGCCGCGACCAGATCACCGATGAAATCATCGGCGTCGTGCACCTGATAAACGAGGTTTATTCCAAGTTCGGCTTCAAGTATTCCGTCGAGCTGTCCACCCGTCCGGAGAACAGCATGGGCAGCGACGAGGACTGGGAGGCCGCGACCAAGGGTCTTATCACGGCGCTGGACAAGCTTGGAATGCCCTATACCATCAACGAGGGCGACGGCGCGTTCTACGGCCCCAAGATTGACTTTCACCTCGAGGACTGCCTCGGACGCACATGGCAGTGCGGCACGATTCAGCTGGACTTCCAGATGCCTATCAACTTCGAGCTTGAGTATATCGACGAGAACAACCAGCGTCAGCGTCCCATCATGGTGCACCGCGTCTGCTTCGGCTCCATCGAGCGTTTCATCGGCATACTGACCGAGCACTTTGCCGGTAAGTTCCCGACATGGCTCGCGCCGACGCAGGTCAAGGTTCTGACGCTGCCCGGTACCGACCATGCGTTTGCTCATCAGATATACGACACCCTTCGTGCCAACAAGGTGCGCACCGTGCTTGACGACCGCAACGAGAAAATCGGCTACAAGATCCGCGAGGCGCGTCAGGTCGACAGAGTGCCCTACATGGTTATCGTCGGCGCGAACGAGATAGAGACGGGCACTGTCTCCGTCCGTGACCGCGACACCGACCAGACCACCAACATGACGCTCGAGGCGTTTGTTGAGCTGCTGAATGGCAAGATTGCGAACAGAGAATAAGTAAGATAAGCTTTCCCCCCGACGCCAAACGGCGTCGGGGGGATTGTTTTGATCGGAAAGACAAAAACAGTCCCCCGGCCTGCTTGGAAGTCTCCTCTGACCCCAAAAAGCTCCTGCAAACCGAAAACCGGTTTGCAGGAGCTTTTTGCGTTTTGATGTGCTGAACTTACTTCAGCTTGGCCAGTGCTTCCTCGACGCCTGCGAGGTTCTGGCGGTATTTTTCAAGCTTGGCGCGCTCGGCGTCGACAACGGCGGCGGGAGCCTTGGCGACAAAGCCTTCATTGGACAGCTTACCCTCGACGCGCTTTATCTCACCCTCGAGCTTTGCCTTCTCGGCGGAGAGTCTGGCGCGCTCCTTTTCGACGTCGATGATGTCGGAGAGTGGCAGGTAGACGGTCGCGGAGTCGGTGATTATCTGCACGCAGTCGGCAGCGTTGAAGGACTCGTCGAAGCGTGCGATGTCGTCGGACACCAGCACGTCAGAGGCGGAGGCGAGCCGCGTGAAGAACTGCGCCGTGTCGCCGAACGACTTTGTGAATTTGGTCAGAATATACACGCGCGCCTTGCGTGACGGTGTGACGTTCATCTCGTTGCGACGCGTGCGGATGGCCTTGATGGCCGCGATGGTGCGCTCCAGCTCGGCCGCCTCGTCGGCGTAGTTGAGCGAGGCGTCGTAGGACGGGTAGGCGGCAATCATGATGCTCTCCTCGGTGTGGGGAAGCGAGCTGAAAATCTCCTCGGTGATGAAGGGCATGAAGGGGTGCAGCAGCTTGAGAATGCCGTCAAGGACGTAGGCGATGACGTTCTGCGCCACGAGGTTTTGGGGCGTGTCCTTGTCATTCAGGCGCACCTTGGACAGCTCGATGTACCAGTCGCAGAAGATGTCCCAGGTGAAATCGTAAAGTGCGGACAGCGCGACGCCGATTTCGTAGTTGTCAAGCGAGGTGGTGACGCTCTTGACAAGCTCGTTGTACTTGTCGAGTATCCACTTGTCCTCAAGCGCGAGCTCGGACTCCTCGGGCAGCGCGAATTTGTCTATGGTCAGGTTCATGCGGACGAAGCGGGAGGCGTTCCACAGCTTGTTGGCGAAGTTGCGCGCGGCTTCGATTTTTTCGTCCGAAAAACGCATGTCGTTTCCGGGGCTGTTGCCGGTCGCGAGCGCAAAGCGCAGCGCGTCGGCGCCGTATTTGTCGATAATCTCGAGCGGGTCGATGCCGTTGCCGAGCGACTTGGACATCTTGCGTCCCTGCGCGTCGCGGACGAGGCCGTGAATAAGCACGGTGTCGAAGGGAATGTTGTCCGTGTACTCGAGCGCGGAGAATATCATGCGCGAGACCCAGAAGGTGATGATGTCGTAGCCCGTGACGAGCGTGCTCGTCGGGTAGAAGCGGCGCAGATCGTCGGTGTCATCAGGCCAGCCGAGCGTTGAGAAGGGCCAGAGCGCCGAGGAGAACCAGGTGTCGAGCGTGTCGGGGTCCTGCGTCATGTGACCGCCGCACTTGGGGCATCTCGGGGCCTCGTCAAGCGTGACGACGGTCTCGCCGCAGTCGTCGCAGTAGAAAGCGGGAATGCGGTGTCCCCACCAAAGCTGACGCGAAATGCACCAGTCCTGCGTGTTTTCCATCCAGTGGAAATAGTTCTTGTCAAATCTCTCGGGGATGAAGCGGATGCGTCCGTCGCGAACGGCCTCGATGGCGGGCTTTGCAAGCGGCTCCATTTTGACGAACCACTGAAGCGAGATCATGGGCTCGATGGTGGTTCCGCAACGGTAGCAGGTGCCGACCTCGTGCTTGAGGTCCTCGATGCCGCAGAGGTAGCCGCCGGCCTTGAGATCCTCGACGATGGCCTTGCGCGCCTCGTAGCGATCCATTCCGGCGTATTTCGGATAATTATCGGTAATCTTGGCGTCGGGCGTCAGGACGACCTCCATGGGCAGGTGGCAGCGGCGGCCGACCTCGAAGTCGTTCGGGTCGTGTGCGGGCGTGATTTTGACGCAGCCGGTGCCCTTGTCGAGCTGTGCGTGCTCGTCGGCAACGATGGGAATGCGGCGGCCGACGAGCGGCAGCACAACGTATTTGCCGATGAGGTGCTTATATCTCTCATCCTCGGGGTTGACGGCGACGGCGGTGTCACCGAGCAGCGTCTCGGGGCGGGTTGTGGCGACCTCGACGTATCCGCCTCCGCCGACCAGCGGGTAGCGGATGTGCCAGAAGTGGCTGTCCTGCTCGGTGTAGTCGACCTCGGCGTTTGAGATGGAGGTCATGCAGTGCGGACACCAGTTGATTATGCGCTCGCCGCGGTAGATGAGCCCCTTGTCGTACAGACGCTTGAAAACGTCGCGCACGGCGCGGCTGCACCCCTCGTCCAGCGTGAAGCGCTCGCGCGTCCAGTCGCAGGAGGAGCCCATTTTCTTGAGCTGCTCGACTATGCGGCCGCCGTACTTTGTCTTCCAGTCCCAGGCGCGGCGGAGGAATTCCTCGCGGCCGAGGTCCTCCTTGGTGATGCCCTCCTTGCGCATGGCCTCGACAATCTTGGCCTCGGTCGCGATGGAGGCGTGGTCGGTGCCGGGAACCCACAGCGTGTCAAAACCCTGCATACGCTTGTAACGGATGAGAATGTCCTGAAGCGTGTTGTCGAGCGCGTGCCCCATGTGCAGCTGACCCGTGATATTGGGGGGCGGAATGACGATGGAGAAGTGCTGACGGTTGCGGCGGTCGTCAGTGGGGGTGAAGTAGCCCTTCTCACACCAGTTCTGATAGATCCTGCTCTCAAAATCGGCAGGAGAATAGGTTTTCGGAAGCTCGTGCTGATTCATTTTATATACTCCTGTTTGTTATTTTTTAATTTCAATATCGGCAATGACCGCGTAGTGATCAGAGGCGAAGCAGCCGTCAAAGGTGTCGTAGATGACCTTGTAGCTGTTGAAGATAAAGCCGTCGCGGGTGGCCATTATCTGGTCTATGGGGAGGCTTGCGTAGTCGCGGCCGATGAATTTGTTGAAGGAACCGCCGCCTGAGGACGACTTGCACAGCTCCCGCGTGTCGCCGAGCGTATCCCGGAGGATTACTTTGTAGGCGGAGTTTGTGCTGTTGAGGTTAAAATCGCCCGTGAGCACGACGGGGGCGTTGTTGTACTTTGCAGACACCGTGGCGATGTAGTCGAGAATGACCTCTATCTGCTTGGTCTGGATTACCCCGTTTTTGGCAGTGTCAAGGTGGGTGTTGAAGTGAATGTACCTCTCGCCCGTCGCCATGACCTCAAAAACGACGTACATGCCGAGCCGCTCGGTGAGTCCGTCGGAGGCTTTGCCCCACTCTTCGGATATTTTGAGTGACTCCGGCGCTTCGGTCAGCCAGAACGAGCCGTCTGCTATCGCTTTGACGGCCGAGCGGTTGTAGATGATGCCGATTTTTTCGTTTTTGTCGGCTCCGAGGCGGGTGTAGCCGAGGGGAGGGAGCTTGTTGTCAAAATACACGCGCCAGTTCTTGCTGCACTCCTGCACGCCGAGCGAATCGGGCTTGTAGGTCTCGATAAGCGACAGCACGCGCGGGGCACGCCTGGCTATCGTGTGCTCGGGCAGCTTGGCGGTCATTTTTGCGGCGAAGGCCGGGTCTTTGGCGTAGCCTTCGTATTCAGTATCGGTAGCCAGCAGGTTCTGCGTCATGATGCGCAGGCCGGTGGGCAGCTCGAAGCTGCCGGTGTAGTCGAGGCCTGCGGGGACGGTCAGCGTGGAGCTGTCGGCGGTCTTTTCAATATAATTTGAAATAAACCACTCGGCGGCCTGCGCTGTTCCGTAGGCAGTTGCGCCGATGAGAATGAGGCGCGTGCCGCGCACGGCAACGCGGAATTCGTTTGTCTTAAGGCTGTCGGCCGAGAGCTCGTAGTAGCTGCCGCTGCGTGTGAGCGAGCCTATGCATATCTCGTTGTCGACGACGGGATTGCGCTCCCAGTCGGTCGTGATTTTGAACTGCGAGCCGCAGAGCTGCTTTATCGCCTGATTTATCGCGACGGCGGCGTCTATTTCGGACTGATCCGCCTTCTCGGGGCGCACGATGGTGTACTGCGGCTTGCCGTCCGCGACCAGCGTGAGCGGCTCGGAATCGGCGTCCGGAGTTGTGGTTGTAGCGGGGGCAGAGGGGGCAGGGGACGGGGACGTCGTGCCGCGGCCGTCGTCCTCGGGCTGCGCACAGGCCGCGAAAAGCGGCAGGCAGATGATAACGGAGAAAATCAATATTGCAAGTCGTTTTCTTGTGAACATAGCGGACTCCTTCGAGACATCACCTGACAATGCACTAATTGCGAGGTGAAGCCAAAAAATAAAAAATCCCCACATCCGTATCAGGACGTGGAGTACGCGGTACCACCTGATTTTGCGCCGCAGCGCACACTCTGTGACGGCAATACACCGCCAAGGCCTCTAACGTGGCCGCCGTCAGCGGCTTATCACCGCCACCTCTCGGAAGTGACTTGGGCGGGCTCTGCCGCGGACTCGCACCAACCGTCCGCTCTCTGTGCGCAGTTGACCTCGCTTACTGGTCTTCGTCATTGAGTTTATGCCAGTATAACACAGCGGAGGCGCTTTGTCAAGCAGTTGCGGCAAATTTGTCGTGCGAAAGGCATGCGTCGCAGGCTCGACAAATTTTCTGAAAAAAATTTGCAAAATCTATTGACAAACTCCCGACTGTCTGCTATAATATCGACTGTTGCTGGTATGGCTCAGTCGGTAGAGCACATCCTTGGTAAGGATGAGGTCATCAGTTCGATTCTGATTACCAGCTCCACAAAAAAGCACACTGAATTTCAGTGTGCTTTTTTCTTTTTCAGCGGACAATCATGTCGGCTTGCCGCTTCTCAACGTTTTTTCGGAAACGTTTGCTTGTGAATAAAAAATTTTTTCTAAAGCCTGTTGACAAGAAAACTTTGCAGTGCTATAATGATGTCAAGAAAACTTGGCAAGGAGGCGTTATGATGAAAAAAGAAGAAATTCTGAAAGCCAGCAGAGATGAAAACAAAAATAAAGATCTGGCCGAATTGGATGTGGTACATCAAGCCAGCGTTTATGCCGCAAGAGTAGGTGCGTCAGTGTGTTGCATAATTTCGGTGCTGTCTTCCTTGCTTGTTCATGCTTTGCTTTATAGTCCGTGGATTATATATTTCAGCATTATTACAACACAGTGGCTGGTTCGTTTCATCAAGATAAGACGCAAGAGCGATCTGGTGTTAGCTATACTGTTTTTCAGTCTTGCAATTTTGGCGACTGTCGGGTTTGTTTACCGCCTTTTAGAGGAGAGAGCATGAATGAGCAGCTTAAGCTGAAAAATCGCTTGAAGGATGCACGCGCGGAAGCAAATCTTTCCCAAGCTCAGCTTGCGGAAATGGTGGGCGTATCCCGAAATACGATCAGCTCTATTGAAACCGGACAATTCAATCCGACAGCAAAGCTGGCTCTGATTCTTTGCATTGCGTTGGATAAAAAGTTTGAGGAACTGTTTTACTTTTAAGGCTTCACCGCGTAATTCCGATGGTGCAATTGCGCAGTCAGATTTTTCGTCAGATGAAACAAAAATTCGCAGGCTGTAGTGGAGCTACAGACAAGAATTTTAAGGAGGCATGGCATGTATAATTTGGTACTGTTGATTTTAGGCTTGCTTGTTTCTGCTCTTGGCATTGCAAATATCAAGTGCAACATCAGCACAATACATTCCTACAACAGACGGAGGGTAAAAGAAGAGGATGCGCCCAAGTACGGGAAAATTGTCGGAGCAGGGACGCTTATCATGGGAGTCTCCTTTGTGGCAGGGTATATAGCCTCGTTTTGGAGCGCGACAATTACGGCGTTCATTGTCCTTCCGGCAGTGGTTGTAGGACTCGGATTTATGCTGTACGGACAGTTCAAATATAACGGAGGAATTTTCTGACCGCCGACGTGGCGGCAAGCGCCGCCTTTCAGCGGACAATCATATCAATCACGACGAGCAGCAGCGCGAGGCAGTTGACTGCGAGCGCGCAGATGGAAATTTTGCGTATCCAGCCGATCTCGCAGGGCTTTGCGACGTTGACGAGCGAGCAGATAATGCCCGCTGTGCAGACAATCAGGCAGACGATGAATATCACGCCGTACAGCACCGCCGCGATGGCCTCGGCAAGGGGAGCCAGTGGGTGAGGCTGAGGCTCAACTTCAGTGCTGCCGGTGTCACCGGGGTTTTCACCGTCGGATGCCCGACGTGCGAGGGTGATGAGGTCGTCCGCAGCGCCGACGATTATCACGACAGACATGGCGGCGAGCATCACGCAAAGAGCGAACGCAACTATTCGGGAGGCCTTCATGATTTGCCTCCTTTCCCGGCAAGACGACAGAGCGGTCGGAACGTCATCGGCCACACAAGCGCGGCGAAGAGAATGAGCGCAGCGTAGCGTATGGCGTTTGCGGGCAGGAAGTCAGCGCCGAATATCAGCGTGAGGAGCCATTTGAGCCCGGATTTAAGTCCGATTGTGAGCGCGAGACCGCCCGCCAGCTTTATTGCCTGAACCCACCACACGGCCTGCGTCATGTAGCGTACGTACCGCCGCTCGAGTGGGTGCGCGATGCACATGCCGAGCGTGGCTCCGAGGAGCGAGTAGGCGTTTTTGCGACCGAACATATAATTTTCCGCGTCGAGGTCGGCGGGGAAGCGATAGAGCTCGACGAAGAGAGTGTATACGACCGTCAGTGCGAGCATGGAGATGAAGAGGTATATCAGCTTATCTTCGTGTCGGCCAAAACACTTCATGAGCGGTACGCCGACCGCCACCAGTGCCAGCGCGATAGCAAACGACACTCCGACGTCAAGCGGCGTGTGCACGCCGAGGTACATGCGCGAGAGCGGCACGAGCAAAAGCAGCGCGATGCTGACCGCGCGGACCCAGCGCCGCGTTGTCGTCGCCGCGACACTGCCGAACGTGCCGACCGAGTTCTGCGTGTGGCCCGAGGGGAAGGAGTAGCCGGTCGCACCGGCGCGCGCGCCCTCGACTATCGTGAAGTCGTGGTCGAGTATCCACGGGCGGGGAATGCGGAACAGCAGCTTGAGCGCAAGGTTTATGACCGTGCCGACAAGCCCGACGCTGAGCACAAGGTAGCCGCGCGTTTTGTCAACGCACCAGAAAAGCAGCAGCGCGAGCACGAGAAACGCCGTCTCGCTTCCGAGAACGGTCAGGGCGAGCATTATGGCGTTGAGAAACGGTGTGCGTATGCTCTCAAAAAAGTAGAGAAGCTCCATATTGACCTCCGTGGGCGTCTCCGCGCATTCGCAGATTGCGCGGCGGCGTCTTTTGTAATCATGTATATTTTATCATTTCCGTTTTTCATTGTCAATACGAGTGCTGCGAGAACTTTTTGTTGACAGCGGCGGCGTGCAGTGATAAAATATAGATGAAGAAACTTTTAGGAGGCTGATATGAAAAAATACCGACGTGCCTGTCTCGCTCTCGCGATTTTACTGCTGCTCTCCTCTTGCGCCCGCGGCGAGGACGAGCTTGTGACCACTACTCCGGGCCCCGCATCGGATACCGCGCCGTCCTCTGAGACATCGCAGGACACAACGACCGTAGCACATGAACTGGCGCTCAGCGCCGGATACTCGATAGTCCGCCCGGATGCGTCAACGAAGCAGGAAACCAGTGCGCTCGTCTTGATACGCGAGGCCATGGAGGCGGCGGGCTTCAGCGTCGGCGTCAAGACCGACTGGCTCAACCCTCGCAAGGATGAGCAGCCGGGCGAGTACGAGATACTTGTCGGCGCGACCAACCGCGAGGAGAGCCGTGCGGTGCTTGCTGAGCTCGATTCAATATACGACTACACTGTGCGTGTGGTCGGAAATAAGGTGGTTGTCGTCGGCGGGGGCGGCACGGCAACGCTCCGCGCGGCAGAGTATTTTGCAGGAATTGTCGCCGAGCTTCGGGACGGGGTGCTTGCGGCCGACCTTCTATACAATGGCCGCTGCACTGAGGAGGACATGATTGTTCATCTCAAAGATGAGGTTGACTGCACCTTCACAACCATTTGTGAGGGCGTGACGAGCACACACTACTCGCTTTCCGCTGACAGCAAATACGGCCAGCAGGACATCACAGTAGTGGAATTTAATCCGCGTCAGCGAAATCTTTATTTCGATGTGATTTCCGGAGGCACATATGCTACAACTCTTAAAACCGTTTCAGCAACCGTCAAAACCTTCAACGAAAATAACGGTCAAGGGAAGCGAGCCGTTGTTGCTGTCAACGGCGACCTTTGGATGGTATCCTACGCGCATGCGAGAGTTCTCGGCAAGGGGACGTCGTACAAAAATTGTTCCGACCCGGTTGTCAAAAAGTCACTTACCGTTCCGCGTGGCTTTGACATGTATGACGGTGAGATAATCACCTCGGCTCATATGAAGCAGGAAACGCCGTACGAGGGCGATTTCTACTCGTTCGGTATTACCGACGACGGCACGGCAGTGCTCGGAAACCCGCAGGTCGGCATAAAAATTGCAAACAAGACCACCGGCGTCATCGTCTCCGGCGACGGCATAAACCGCCTCCCTGCGAACAACGCGCTGGTCATGTACACGGATAAGCTGTCGAACAACTACGCGCTTGACGACGCCTACGAGGTCGTCATCGACTGCGGCTACGATTACGTTGTGCGCCACGGCGAGACGATAACGGGCAAGGTCACCGCGATAAAAAAGTCGGGGGAGAGCAGTGCGCCCGAGTTCAAACAGAATCGCATAATCTTCACCGCACGCGGCAGCCGGATCGATCGCCTGACAGGCTTTGGTGTCGGCGACAGCGTAGAGATTTCAATCAACGTCACAGACAAGATGGGTAACAGTGCCGTGTGGCAGGGCATGCGCAATGCCGTCGGCGGTCATTTGCCGATCGTCATTGGCGGCAAATCCACGGACATAAGTGACAGTAGCCGTTATCCTATGACCGTACTGGGTATAAAAGACAACGGCAACGTCGTCATGATAACCTACGACGGGCGTCAGTCCGGCTACGCGGTGGGATTCAAAAACAGCGACGCCGACGAGCTGTGCCTTGAACTCGGCGTCGCGACGGCGTTCTTCCTGGACGGCGGCGGAAGCGCGACCATGGTTCAGCTGGTCGGCGACGAATACAAGCTGATAAACCGCCCGTCCGACAAGCAGTCGAACGGCGAATACGGCCAGCCGCGAACGGTGGTGAACACCGTTATACTGTCGGTCGGGCCTGAAAAATAAGCTCAGGGCGTCGCCGCGCAATGCGGTGACGCCGCAGAAAAGAGACTGTATGGACAACATAAAACGCGTACTCAGCTACACACGTCGTGCTATCGACGACTACAAAATGATAAGCGCCGGCGACCGCATAGCCGTCGGCATATCCGGCGGAAAGGACTCGCTGACCATGCTTTGCGCGCTCGCTGAGCTCCGCCGCTTCTACCCCGAGCCGTTCGAGCTTGTGGCGATAACAGTCGGCATGGGTCTTGAGGGCATGGATTTCTCCGGGGTTACGGCGCTGTGCGAGCGCCTTGACGTGCCCTATCACACCGTCGAGACCGAGATTGCGCACATCATTTTCGACGTGCGCAAGGAGACAAACCCCTGCTCGCTGTGCGCAAAAATGCGGCGCGGCGCGCTTCATAACGCGGCGCAGCAGTTCGGGTGCAATAAGGTCGCGCTCGGGCATCACTTTGACGACGTCGTCGAGACGTTTATGCTCAATCTGTTTTTTGAGGGACGGCTCGGCTGCTTCCAGCCCGTCACCTACCTCTCGCGGCGGGATCTTTACCTGATACGCCCCATGATATACATGCCGGAGAAGGATGTGCGGTACTTCGCGAATAAGGCGGAGCTGCCAGTCGTCAAGTCGACCTGCCCCGAGGACGGCGTGACCGAGCGCGAGGAGATGAAAAAGCTGCTGTCCACACTCGAGCGGCAGAACCGCGGACTGCGTTACCGTATATTCGGCGCAATCCAGCGCGGCGGCATCGACGGCTTCCGCGAGTTCGGACGTATGCAGGGGATAAAAGAATATTCGGAAGAATAAAAAACGTCGGGCATCCACGGATGCCCGACGTTTTTTGCGGAAGAGGCGCGATGTCGTTTCGTTTGGTCGCGGTCGCAACATCGGCGGCTGATTTTGTGATACTGTACGCGTCACGTTGTTCGGCCGTACTTTCGGTTCACGTCGCCCCCATTTTGAAAGATTTTTGCGGACTCTTAAGGAGCTTTTTCCTGAAAAAGCGCCTGAAGGCATCACCACGCAATGCCCGAAGGCACACTTGCTTGCGCCTTTTCCGTCATACTTCACAAAAATCCTTGTCTGTAGCGCTGCTACAGCCTGCGGATGTTTGTTTCGTCTGACGAAAAATTCGACTGCGCAATTGTACCATCGGAATTGCGCGTTGAAGCCTTAGTGGGGTCTGGGGCAAAGCCCCAGAATTCTCAATACAGCTTACACCCCGCGTAGACGGCCTCGGCCTCGGGGGTCATGACGCGGGCGAGAGAGCCGTCGACGGGGAGGCGGTAGAGAAGCAGGGCGGGGGTGAGCGTCAGCGAGGGCGCACCGCCGAGACGCGCCTCGACGAGTACCATGCAGGGCGGCGTCGCCGCGTCGGGCTGCACGAGCGTCATGCGCTTGGGCTCGAGCCGGTTTGAACGCAGCGCCTGCATGAGGTCGGGCAGACGGTCGGGGCGGTAGACGCAGTAAAAGCGCCCGCCGTAGCGAAGCAGCCGTGCTCCCGCCGCGCAGAACGCGTCGATGTCCCCGGCCGTTTCGTGACGGGCGATATGCTTGAAGCTGTGCGCGCAGTCGCGCCCGTGGCCGTCCTTCATGTAGGGGGGATTGGTGAAGACAACGTCAAGCGTGCCGGTGTCGCGCCCGTGGCCGAGCGTGCGGATGTCGGCGGTGTGCTGGTCGATTACGTCGGCGAGCCCGTTGAGCGATATGTTGCGCGCGCCGAGCTCGGAGAACTCGGGCTGGAGCTCGAAGGCGTCGATGTGGGCGAGCTTGCCCCGCGTCGCGGCGAGCATTGACACTATGCCCGTCCCCGAACCCAGCTCCGCGCCGCGCGCTCCCGGCTCGGGACGTATGAACGCCGCGAGCAGGTAGGCGTCGGTGCCGAAGGTAAGGCCGTTTTTTTTCTGTATGAGCCGCAGACGCTCGTTGACGACGTCAAGTCGCTCGTCTGCGCTTAGCTGTACTTGCATTATATTCACCTCGGAACGGTAATAGAAAAGCGGGACGGCCATTCAGCCGCCCCGCTCCGGTTATGTAACCGGGATTACTCTGCCTTGGGTGCTCCAACAGGGCAGGCGTCAGCGCAGGAACCGCAGTCGATGCACTTGTCAGCGTCGATAACGTACTTGCCGTCCTTCTCGCTGATGGCCTCAACAGGGCAGTTTTCAGCGCATGCACCGCAAGCGATGCACTCGTCTTCAGTAATCTTGTATGCCATCTTGAATTACCTCCAATAGAATTATGACACCATTGTATCATATAAATCGTTTTTTTGCAACGGGTATTTTGCATTTTCCTTAAATTTTCGCATTAATCGCTGCTTCCCGTGTCCTCGTTTTTGTCGTCGGACTGGCGGGAGCGACTGATGACGGTCACGTCGTCGCGGTGGAACAGCTTGAAAACGGTCTCCTGCTTGGCACTGTCGACGATTTTGACCTTGACGAGCCCCGCGAGCGGGTTGACCTCGGTGACGACGCCGTTTCCATCGGGTGTGCGCACCTGTGAGTCGACGGGCGGCGTCAGACGCAGCTCGGCCTCGTAGGTGTCGTTTTCGTAGCGCAGGCAGCACATCAGACGGCCGCACGCGCCCGAGATTTTGTTCGAGTTGAGCGACAGATTCTGTTCCTTGGCCATCTTGATCGAGACCTGAACAAAATCGGAAAGAAAGCTGGCGCAGCAGAGCGGACGGCCGCAAGTGCCGAGTCCGCCGAGCAGCTTTGCCTCGTCGCGTATGCCTATCTGACGCAGTTCAATCCTCGTGCGGAAGACCGACGCGAGATCCTTGACCAGCTCGCGGAAGTCGACGCGGCCGGCCGAGGTGAAGTAGAACAGCAACTTGGAGTTGTCAAAGGTGTACTGCGCGTCGACAAGCTTCATGTCGAGACCGTGTTTGGCGATTTTTTCCTGACACAGCGCAAAGGCGTCTTTTTCCTTCTGACGGTTCTGAAGGTTGTGCGCCTCGTCCTCGCGGGTGGCAGGGCGGATCATGGGGCGCAGCGGTTGGACTATATCCGCGGCGGAAACGCGTCTGTTCGGGGTGCTGACCTCGCCGAACTCGGGGCCGCGCGCCGTCTCGACGATGGCGTTGTCTCCTCTGTTCATGATTATATTGCCGGGCGAGAAGTAATATACCTTGGTCGATTTGCGGAAGCGCACGCCGATGACCTCGACGGCGTCCGGATCGTTCATCGGAACCTCGCGGGGCTCGGGCGTGTCGAAGTCGAATGCCGAGAGGTCGGGGTCGCCGACCTTGACAGTCACGCCGGGCGCAGGGGAGGGGATGGGCTCGGGGGCCGAGAAGAAAATCACCTCGGGGGCGAGATCGTCGCCCGCGTCCGCACGCTCGCGCGTGTAGTTTATCGGGCGTCCGGCCGAGCGCTGTACGCGCATCGGGGACACGCGCTGAGTCTGCGGCGCATTGTCGCGCAGAGATACGGTTGACTGGCACTGGTTGGCCTCGCGCTGATTTGTGTCGCACTGTGCCGCGTCGCGCTGTGCGGTCTCTGCGTCGGATTGCTGCCGCCCCAGACGCTGACGGTTGTTCTGACGGCGGTTGTTCGGCCGCCCCTGTCTATGGCGCTGATTTTGCGGTTTCTGATGGGAGGCCGCGCCATCGGCAGACTGCGCCTTCTGACGGTCATTCTTCTCGTTCTGCGTATTCTGTCCGTTCTGCGCATTCACAGTGTTTGCCGCAGGTGCATTCGAAGCGTTTGCTGCGGGCTGTGAGCTCTGATTCTGCGCGTCGCCAGCGGCCTGCGTCTCGCGGCCGTCGCGATTGTCGCGGTTTGGACGGCGGTGACGGTTGTAACGGTTATGGCGCGGCGCGCCCTGACGTCCCGAGCCCGACTGCTCGGACTTTTCGACGGTGGGATTGTTATTCTGATTTTTATTGTTATTTTCCATTTTGTACACCTTTCATTGTTTTATGTGATGACGTCAGCACTCGAGCAGAGCCGTGAGTGTCAGACGGACGTTTGCGTTTCTTGACAGCGCGTCGCAGGCGGCGCTGACCTTGTCGTATAGCGAAAAAAGTCCCGAGAGCGTGTATTTCCAGGCGAGCTCCGAGGCCTCGTCGCGGTCGCGCCAAAAGCAGAGCGGGGCGTTGTCGCTCTTTTTTAGGACGATGAGGTCACGCAGCGCGAGCGATATTGCGGCGAGCTCGTCCGTGACGGCGTCGCGTTTGGTCGAGAAGCCGCTGAGAAGAGTCAGCCGCGTGCTCTCGTTTGAGCGAGAGCAGAAGGTTTTGGCAAAGCGCTCGGCCAGCTCGTGACGCTCGACGCCGGGCTGGCGCTGCTTGGGATCAAGCAGTGTAAGTGCGCGGCCGATGCGGCCTCCGGCCTCGGATATGAGCGCCGAGAACTCGTCCGCCGACGCTGACAGCGCCCGTGCGCGCGGGTCGTGCGAGATGAGATAGTCGGACATGGTATGCTCGTCGACCGGTTCTGTGCGTATGACCGGCGCGCGGCTGCGCACCGTCTCTAGCATGGACGACGCTGACTGACATATCATCAGAAACACCGCATAGCTGTGCGGCTCCTCGAGCGTCAGCAGCAGCGCGTTCTGCGCCTGCGGCGTCATGGCGTCGGCGTTCTCTATGATGTAGACCTTGTATTCGAAATCGTTTGGGACGGTCATTGTATCCGTCCGGATGAAGCGTGCGGCGTCGACGCCGATACCGACGCGGTCGCGGTCGGGCGTTATGCGTATGACGTCGGGAGTTTTGCCATCGAGGATTTTGCGGCAGGCCGGGCAATCGAGGCAGGGAAATCTGTCCCCGACGTGCTCGGTGCAGGACAGGGCCGCGGCGATATTCAGCGCGAGCGTACGTCGCCCGCTGCCCTCAGCGCCCTCGATGATGTAGGCGTGTGACAGGCTACCGTCCAGTATATCTTCTGCGAGCCGACGCCGCAGCGCAGAGTTTCCGACTATATTAGTAAAATACTCCATACCGCTGTCCTCCTTGCACACAAATCCAGTGTCTATTATAACAGATTCCGTCGGCGGTGTCAATAACGAGCGCTGACAGGACGAAAAAAACATTGTGCTCCGTTCTCGTGACTCGCAGTGTGGCCTTCTGCAAAATCCCCCGGCACATGCGTGCCGGGGGATTTTGCAGGGGCGCGTTCGGTGAGGCGTGCCGTCAGCCGCTTATCTTGATGATTATGCGCTGGCCGACGTGGGTGTAGACGGTCAGCCCGTCCCGAAGATGACAAGTTATTTGTAATAGTTTTGTAACAGCGCGGAGGTATTATAATATGTGTGCGCGGCAGACGCGCGCAAATTACAGTTACGGGAGAAAAACCATGGCAAAAAGAGGAGAAAACGTATGGCATCGCAAGGACGGACGCTGGGAGGCTCGCTACGTACGCGGCTACAACAGCGGACGGGCGGTTTACGGCTATGTCTATGC
>CAKRSS010000034.1 GCA_934401725.1 uncultured Eubacteriales bacterium
AGCCCCCTCGCCGGACTTCCCGGCGCAAAACTTCATTTTTGCAGAGACGTTTTTGCGAAAAATACTTGACAGTACCTCTTACGTTAGTGATCTAATGTATTATATATGAAAAAGGGACGCATTTCATAGCGTCCTTTCTTTTGGTAAAATAAAAACTATCCGAATACCGCTTTTTGATACGGCGGTGTTCGGATAGTCCTTTCTTGGTGGAGATAACGGGATTCGAACCCGAGACCTCTGCGTTGCGAACGCAGCGCTCTACCAACTGAGCTATATCCCCTCATTCTTGAACGCGTACATTATATCACAAAAATTATCAACAGGCAATAGTTTTTTGAAAAAATTCAGAAGAATTTTCTCCAAAACTGCTTTTTCAATCCGGCGGCTGTCGTGCGCGTCATTTTTGAGGTGATCTAAGGCGCGGCGCAATTGCGCCGCGCCTTATGGAGCGGTACTTTGCAAAATCACACCTGCCCCGCATCCCCGAACACATACAAATAATAATCCTCCAGAGTCGGCGCGACGGCCACAGCAGACTCTGTCGGTTTCTCGTCTGCGATGATGCGCAGCATCACAACCTGCGGGTTCTGCTCATCACGGGCGATGTTGGTCACGCGGAACCCCGATTGCATTCCGATAACCTCGTCCTCGGTAACCGGCACGTTGAAGACCTTGCCCTCGATCTTTTTGACCAGCTCATGCGGCGGGGCGTTGTCGATGATGACGCCCTTTTTGAGCATGATGACGTCGCGCGCGATGAACTCGATGTCGGACACAACGTGCGTGGCGATAATGACAATCTTGTCGAGCGCGATACGCGAAATGTAGTTGCGGATTGCAATGCGCTGCTTGGGATCAAGGCCCGCAGTCGGCTCGTCGAGGATGAGGATGGATGGGTCGCCGAGCACGGCCTGTGCAAGCGCGAGACGCTGCTTCATACCGCCTGAGAGCGCGCCGATACGGCGGCTGGGTACGTCGTCAAGCTCGACGGCGGTGAGAATTTCACCGATCCTCGCCGCGATGTAGCGCTTCTTCTCGCGCCCTCGCAGGTGCGCGCCAACGTCCTTGAGCGCCGCCATGTACCACATGAAGCGTTCAACTGTGAAATTCGGGTACATTCCGGGGTACTGCGGCATGAAGCCCAGCTTCTCGCGAAAACGGACGCCCATCTTGAGCGTGTTTTCGGGCTCGCTTTCGCCGTCGGAGAACAAAATCTCGCCCGAATCGGTCTTAAGGTTGTCGGTGATGATGTTCATCAGCGTCGACTTGCCCGAGCCGTTGGGACCGAGCAGGGCATAAATGCCGGGCTCGAGGGTGGCTGAGAAGTTGTTAAGCGCGTGGTTTGTGCCGTAGGACTTGTTTATGTTGTTTATTACGAGTTTCATTTTTTTCCCCCTTAAGAGTTGAATTTTTTATATGACGCCTTTGCTTCTCGGTGATTTATGGAGTCACAATAAAACCCTAATATATATAACCGCCAAAACCGCAAAAAAGATTCACATTTTAAAAATTTTTTTATTTTCCCCCTCGGCTATTATCATTCAGCAAAACCTCCTCGCTGCCGCGGCTGTTGTAAGTGCCGTGAGCGCGGCGGAGGCGAGGGCAAAAATAGCGACGACGTCGAGTCGTCCGCAGGCGGCGATTGAGTCTATGCACAGCGGGGTTCCGGCGAAGTAGCGCAGAAAATCTACACGACGCATGACGTAAAGCCCGAAATAGGCAAGCAGAGAAGGGAGCAGCGTCAGCGCGACGGTACAGCTGAGCACCGAGAGCTGCCGTCTTAAAACGCAGGACAGCCCGCAAACAAGCAACGCCAGCGTAACCGCGGCGCACAGCCTGATGACGTACATAATGACGGTGTATTCAAGTATAGTCATCCCGGTGGCGAAGCCCTCGAACAGCTCAAGCGACTGAACCGGGGCGCTCTGCGCCGGCATGAAAAAGCGCTTTGAAATTATAAGCGCGTCCGCCGCGTTGAACAGCAACGTCATTGCGGCGGCGATTATCACGGCGGCGACCAGCTTGGCGGCGAACGTCTGCCTGCGGCCGCGCTTGGTGCTGCGAAGAATCTGCGCGAACCCGCCCGACGACGAGCGACTGCTGTATTCGTCGGCAAACACGCCGGCGAGCAGCACGACGACGGCGGCAAGCAGCAGGATATCCGCATCCGTGCCGAAGAGCCGGAGCCAGCCGCTGTCGTAGACAAACCATGCGTCGATGCCGGTCTCGGCCTTGCATTTGTCAATATATTTTGCGTGTTCAGACACGACCTTTATGGCCTCGCTGTGTGACATCGCGTAGTTGTAGTCCGCGAGATAGGCGCTGTAGGTCGGGTAGTCGATGCGGCCACCCGAGTAGTCGGCGTACATAGTGTCCTGCATGGCCAGCGTCTTTGAGATGAACTCGCTTTCCTTGGCGATGTATTCGCGCTTTTCATCGGTTATCTCGCCCTCAAGCTCGGTCATGTAGGAACGGTAGATGCGCTCGAAGGAGTCGTCAGGTGGGACGTTACCGTTGTAGGAAATCACGCACCGCAGGCACAACGCGGCAATCACAACCGCTATCATGCGCGACGCTATGAGCAGCTTATGATTTTCATACCCCACAAGCGACAGGCTCCGCTGACGTATGCGCTGCGCGCCACCGTGCGATGTACTTCTGGTGTGCGACGCACTTCTGTCGCGTTTTACACGTTGCACGAGACGCTGTATTGACAGACGGCTCAACAGTCTGCGCGGGCTACTCGCGGCGCCGCCCTTACGCAGGGCAAACGCTGTCACAGTTCCGGCAGTGCCGAGTATAAAAAGCGCGCTGAAGACGCAGAGCAGGAAGGGGACATAGCTGCACGGGTAGGAGAAAAGGCTGAACGTCCGGAACCGCACAAACAGCGGCTGTACCGCCGCTGCGGCGAAAAAGTTGAGGTTGCGGACGAGGCTGTTCGAGTTTATCTTTACGAGCGAGTACAAAAGGAAATTCACGCCCGCCACGCCGAGCCCGGCGGCGTAAACATAGAGATACTGCGCGGCGAACGCCGAGATAAACAGTATAACGCCGCAAAACGTCACGAACGTGAGCAGTCTGAACCCGAGCGTGACGACAAAATACTCGCCGATGGTCAGCAGATATGGGCAATATGTATAGCTTGACAGCGCCTGTATCGCGTTGCCGGGCGACGAGTAACCGAGCACTGCGCCAAAGACGGCGAAGGTCGCCCCGGTGAAGAGCAGAACAGTGCCGATTGTGATGAGCGTCATGAGTCCGCATTTGACGAGCGCGGTTGTGACGCGCCCGCGGCGGCTGGCGCGGAGAACGGGAAGAAAGCCGTTGACTCTCTCCTGCGTGAAAATCACCGAGGCGAACAGAATCAGTGCCATAAATATAAACACATTCACGGTGTCATAGCCGAAATAATCGTTCCAACCGCGGATGTATTCAAACTTTATATCGACGTTTTCCCGCACATATTGGTACACCCGGACGCATTCGGCCTGCGAGCGGCAGGAGTAGCCCCCGGCGGGAACCCCGGCGTACTCGAGCTCGGCGAGGTTGGCCTCGGCGGAACGGATCACCTTCCCTATGTCCGAGGAATACTGTTTTGGGGCGTCCACGGACAAGAAAAGCATCGCGAACAGCGCGCGGTCGCCGAATTCATCGGTGCCGTATTGATTGACCCACCGCTCGGGGTTGTAATCCTTGCCCTCGCGCATTGCCTCTATGAAAAGATCGTCCTGCTGGCGGTTGAATTCCAGCATGTCGGCGTAATAGGCGTTCATGGCGTCGGGGTCGGCGGAATATTTTTCGTAGAATTCAGCTATCTGTGACGTTTCGATGCCGCGCGGGCGGGCCTTCACGGCCGTAAAATACGAAACCACAATATTCCCGGCGACGAGCAGCGCGAGTATAAGCCACAGATACCTGACCCCTGTCAGCTTTCTGAATTCATCGGATATTAGCTTCATGGCTCTCTCCTATCCGAGCGGCAATCAATTGACCGCCAACTCAATAAAGTTCTGCTCTCCGGTTGCGAGGTCAACGCGCAGGATGGTGTTGACATGCTCGGTGTCGGTTCCTGAATAGCGATGCCGCTCGTATGAAAAGCGTTCGCCGGTTTTGGGATATGTCCATTTGCGGTATCTTCCGTAGAGGCAGTTGTTTACCACCTCCCAGCTGGATGTAGTGATACAGCCGTCGTCGCTTCTGAGGTCAAGCAGCTGCTCGGATTTCTCTGTCTCAAAAGAATATTTGTACAATTCGAAATTTGTTATAATCTCCGGCTTGCCGGTTTCGGATGCTGTTCCAAGCTCAATTTCTTCATCCGAGAAATAGTACAGGCTTTTTTCATTCAGCTTGAAGCTGGAGGCTTTGATACCGAGCGAGCGGCTGTTTGTGCCGTCCATGTTCATGGCGTAGAGCTCGTGAGTGTCACTGTTGCGCCAGACGATGACTTTCCCGTTTGTGACTGTTTCTTCTCCGAAAACGCTTTCAGCGATTATTTTCTTATCCTTGTAGTCGAGGTTCGTTGAATAAAGAGACTTCATATCGCTGAGATACAGTCGTCCATCCACACAGAAAAGATAGCTTAAAGTGCTGGTGCTCTGGCCGTTTGCCGTATTTGAAGAGTTGTCAAGTATTGTTACCTCGCCGGTGTCGATATTCATTCTTTTCAACATTCTCACATCAGAATCAAGCTCTTCGTTGTAGTCAACCTCATAATAAAAGCGGTAATTGTCAAAGAAAAGAGCGTGTGATGCCAACTCGCCTGCAAATTTTACGGTTGGTTTTTCTGCCACCTCAAACGCATCAACCTGTAGCTTGTTCAGCTCTCCGCTCACTGTGTCGTAGCTTGCAAAGCCCATGAATATTTCGGTTTCACGATTCTGATATGCATATTTATAATTTTTATTAAAGAAGAGTCTGTCTTTGTAAAAGAACATTGTCATGTGGCCAAACAGCGGGCAGTCCGGCGTTTTGTGGTCACACACCGGATCCTTGCAGACGTATGTTAACAAACCGGTTTTGGGGTTATATTTGAAAATATCGGTGTTTCGCATAAGTCTTTTTCCGTTGCCGGTCTCAAAGCTTAGAAAGTAAAAAAAACCGTCAGAATATTGCAACACATTGCCTGTCACGGCAACATTGTAACTGACAGGATTGTCATCATAGACTATATCAGGTGTTTTTTTATCGGGAGTGGTCTCATCGTCAGTATTCGGCGTTGAGGGTGATTTGCAGCCGACGAGCATAAGAAGGGCGAGAATAATGCAGATTGTTGACACAAATATTCTGGAAGTAATAGACATGATTGCTCCTTGTAATAAATCCCTCCACAAGGGAGGGACATTTAGATTTTATGGGCTCAACTATATTCTATCAGTTGCTGTTACACTTGTCAACAGAAAAACAGCAATATTAACAAAATTGTACACTTGCACAACGAATAAATAGTATTATTGTGCAATATCCCTATGAATACAATATCAATTTACTTTGGCTCGTTCAGCTCAAGAAAAAAGTACAATATTGCCGCGCGAGGGTGTAGACTTGCGGCGGAGGTTGTGCTATAATTGTCTGTGAAGATACATGCAGGAGATTCTACAGATGGATTACATACTTGTAACAGGCGCGTACGGCGGGATGGGGCAGGCGACCGTCCGTGAGCTGCGGGCGCGCGGGTTCGGCGTCTTTGCGCTTGACCGGCGCGTGCCCGACGCCGCTGTGTCCGACGCCGGTGTGGTTTCAATCGAAGCGGACGTCACCGACGAGCAGAGCATCCGTCGCGCCGTCGCAAGGGTGCGCGAGGTGACGGACAGGCTGTACGCCATAGTGCACTTTGCTGGGGTGTACATGCTCGATTCTCTCGTCGAGATGGACAGCGCCAACTTCGAGCGCATATTCCGCATCAACGTTTTCGGCGCGTTTTTGGTCAACAAGGCGTTCCTGCCGCTGCTCTCGCGCGGCGGACGCATTGTCATGACGACAAGCGAGCTCGCGCCGCTCGACCCGCTTCCTTTCACCGGCATATACGCCGTTACCAAGAGCGCGCTTGACAAATACGCCTACTCGCTGCGCATGGAGCTGCAGCTGCTGGGCATTTACGTGTCGGTTCTGCGCGCGGGTGCTGTGAAGACGGACATGCTCGGCGCGTCGACAGACGCGCTCGGGCGCTTTTGTGAGCGGACGCAGCTGTACAGCTGCAACGCCGAGCGGTTCCGGCGCATTGTCGACAGCGTTGAGGACAAGTGCGTTTCGCCTGAGGCGATTGCCGCGCGGATGGCGAGGATAGTCACCGCACGGAGCCCGCGTTTTGCGTACAGCATCAACCGCAACCCGCTGCTGCGCATGATTAACGTCCTGCCGCAGCGGACGCAGCTGTGGGCGATACGACAGGTACTTAAAACTGACGGGGGAGAGAGCAATGCTGACAAAAAATGATGTGCTGAAGCAATATTTCGGCCACGACAGCTTCCGCGAGGGTCAGGGCGAGGTGATTGACGCCATAATGTCAGGGCGTGACGCGCTGTGCATCATGCCGACGGGCGCGGGCAAGTCCGTCTGCTATCAGATTCCGGCGCTCATGCTCGACGGCGTGACCATCGTCATCTCGCCGCTCATCTCGCTGATGAAGGATCAGGTCGAGTCGCTGGTGCAGTCGGGGATCGCGGCGGCGTTTGTCAACAGCAGCCTGACGTCGGCGCAGTACGCGCGGGTGCTTGAGAACATAACCTACGGGCGCTATAAGCTGATATACGTCGCGCCCGAGCGGCTCGAGTCGCCGGACTTTCTCGCGGTTTGCTGCCTCATCGATATTTCGCTTGTCGTTGTGGACGAGGCGCACTGCGTGTCGCAGTGGGGGCAGGACTTCCGGCCGTCGTATCTCCGGATACGTTCGTTTTACGAGGGGCTGCGGCCGCGTCCCGTTGTGAGCGCCTTCACCGCGACGGCCACCGACCGCGTGCGGGACGATATAAGGGCGCTGCTCGGTCTGCGCGACCCGTTTCTCGTCACGACGGGCTTCGACCGTCCCAACCTTTTCTGGAGCGTGGAGCGGCCGTCGTCGTCCAAGAAAAAACGGCTGCTCGAGCTTGTACGCGAGCGCGAGGGACAGTCGGGAATTGTTTACGCGGCGACGCGAAAAAATGTTGAGGACGTGTGCGAGATGCTTCAGTCAAGCGGCATTTCGGCGACGCGCTACCACGCGGGTCTGACCGAGGATGAGCGCCACCGCAATCAGGAGGACTTCGTCTACGGGCGCAGTCTCGTAATGGTGGCGACCAACGCATTCGGCATGGGTATCGACAAGTCAGACGTGTCGTTCGTCATACATTTCAATATGCCCAAGGACGTCGAGAGCTATTATCAGGAGGCTGGTCGTGCCGGACGTGACGGAGAGCGCGCCGACTGCATCCTGCTTTACAGTCAGCAGGACGTGCTGACCGCGCGCATGATAATGCAGCATTCAAGGGACGACGACGAGCCGCCCGAGCCCGAGGACGTGTGCAGTGACGAGCCGTCGCTGCACGAGCGTGAGCTTGAGCGACTGCGCCAGATGACCTTCTATTGCACCACCGGCGACTGCCTGCGGCATTACATTCTGAACTATTTCGGCGAGGACAGCCCCGCGACCTGCGGCAATTGCTCGAACTGCTGCTCGCACGCCGAGTTTGTCGACATCACCATCGACGCGCAGAAGATAATGTCCTGCATCATCCGGACGCGCGAATGCTACGGGAAAAACCTGATTTCCGCCATACTGCGCGGCGCGCGCAGCAAGCGGCTCGACGAGCTGGGGCTGCGCACTCAGACGACACACGGTCTCATGTCCGACATGAGCGACCGAGAGGTGCGCGACCGCATAGATTTTCTTGAGGAGAAGGGGTATCTTTGCTCCGTCGGTGGCGATTATCCCGTGCTCAAAACGACGCCGAAATGCACGCCTGTTCTGCGCGGGCGGGAGAAGATGTACATGAAGGTGTTCACCGAGCGGCGGCAGGAGGAGAAGCAGCGCCGCCGCGAGGTACGTCGCCGCGAACGCAGGATTGCAAATGATGACAGCCTCATGTCACAGCTAAAGTACCTGCGTGCCCGACTCGCGCGGGAGCAGGGCGTGCCGCCCTACATTATATTCACCAACGCCGCGCTCAGCGGTATGTGCGAGAAGCGTCCAAAGACCGCAGAAGAATTCCTCGAGGTCAACGGCGTGGGCCGGGCCAGGCTCGAGCGCTACGGCGAGGAGTTCATGCGCCTGATACGTGAGTATGACGGGGAATAACACAAACAGCTCCGCGGTCAAAAGACGGCGGAGCTGTTTGTATTGCGGCGGTAATGTTTATATTAACGGCAACACTTATACTAAATGAAGACTTTTGCACTATCCCCGCCGCGACAGCATGCGGCAGAACAGCTTGCCGAAGTTGCCGAGCGTGCGGCTTGCACGGTAGGCATGGGAGTGACGCTCGAAATAATCCGAGTCGGCGTCAACGCCGGCGGAGGGGAAGGGGCCGGTGTATATTGCGTAGGGGCTGTAAAGCTCCTCGAGCGTGCGTATGGTGCAGAAGGTGGGAATCCGGTTGCTGTCCGGAGCCGCGGCGCGGTGAAGCACCTCAATGGCGAACTCGATGCACGTCATTGCGCGACCTATGCGGACCTCAAAGCCCAGTGGAAACGTCATGGCGGAGACGGTGTTATATATGTACTGCTCGCGCTGTCGTTTGATCTTGTCGATATACTGCTTCGCCCGGCGCAGCTGCCTGTCGTTCACCGGGACGGCGCAGACCGTGACGCGCGCTGTGCCATGCCTCGCATCGCCCGAGAAGCGCTGCGCGTCCTCGTTGACGAACCCGCCGTAGAGCGGCGTGTCCTTATAGTGCCGGGCAAACGAGTACATGGGCGAGAGCGTCGGGGACAGCGACACGGAGACGTGGTTGTATTCGTAATGTGTGACGCTGCGGATTATTCGACCCATGGCGTTGGTTGTGCTTGAGAATACAAGGTAGATGCATCTCTCGTCAGTGGGATGGTTCATACGGCCTCCGTTGCGTTTTTTGCGGTACCCTGCGGTACCGCGTATATTTTACCACAAATTGCGACGCATTTCAACGGTGAAGGGTATAAAAAGAGCTTCCGGTCACGACGGAAGCTCAGATTATTAAAAGTAACTTTAGTTGAGAGCGTTCAGCTTCTTTGTGAACTTGCTCTTTCTGTGCGACGCAGTGTTCTTGTGGAGAAAGCCGCGTGCCGATGCCTGGTCTACCTTCTTGACAGCTGCAAGATATGCTGCCTTTGCAGCATCCTTGTCGCCCGACTCAACAGCGAGATCGAACTTCTTGATGATGGTCTTCATCTCGGAGCGATACATCTTGTTGCGCAGGGTGCGGGTCTCGGTAGTTCTTACACGCTTCTTAGCGCTTTTGATATTAGGCATGGTTCCTCTCCTTTCCGCAAAATTTCTGGCTACGCCGCCGCCTGAGAGGGTGCGGGGACGTTGTTGTCCATACAGTTAAGTATGATACCATATTTCCGGAAAAAAAGCAAGAGCTTTTTTGAAAAAAGTTAAATTTTTTTGCTTTCTTTATGCTTCCGTGAGCTGAATATTGAGGTTATAATAATCAATAATGCGATGACAAGCAGACTGACCAATTGCGAGGTTGAAAACCCTGCTATCTTTCCTCGCTCTGTGTCGCCTCGGAAAAATTCAAGAACAAGCCGCAGTGCCGGGTAGGCGATGAAGTAAAACAAAGTGTTTCTCCATGTGCGGCGTTTGCAAAGATATAGCGCTATCTGAACACCGAACAAAACCAACAGCGTCGCGGACTCAATCAGCTGAATTGGCAGAAGCGGGACTCCGAGCGGTGTGGTTCCGGCTGTGCTTGTGTAAATGTGGCCGTGTTTCCACGGGATTCCGTAGCAGCATCCGGCACAAAAACATCCGACACGGCCGAAAGCGTGACCGAGAGGCAATACGGTCGTGTAAAGATCAGCGAAAGGGGAGAGCTGCATTTTGAATTGGCACACATATATAAGCAATCCGCCTGCGCCGCCGAGCAGACCACCGTAAAAAACGAACCCGCCCTTTATCAGTGCTGTAAAGGGAATGTTCATCTCGATGATTTGCGGCAGAGTGACTGCGATAAACAGCAATTTTGCACCGATTATTGCGCCGATCATGATGTAGACGCCCGACCCTGCAATGTCAAACATGTCGAGCCCGGCGTTCTTGTGTAATATTGCAGCCACGGCTGCCGCGACACCTATGCCGAGAAAAAAGAAAATGCCGTAAAGAGGAATTTCTCTTCCTAAAATGTTAATAAACGAGCCCATTCGTACCTCCGACAGTAATTACAAAGAATACGGCACCCCGGGGAGCACTTCCGGGATGCCGCAAGAAGAAATCATTTAAACAATGATCCCGCACAACCGGTACTGGCAGTGGCGCAAATTATGCACAGACCGCAAGTGAAGAACGCAATAGCGGTGAAGACTACTGCGATGATACCGAGCACCAAGCCTGCGACAGCCAGGCCGGATTTTTCGCCTGCATTACGCGCTTCCTTGCCGCCGGCAACACTCAGCACCAAACCGACGATGGCGACCGGCAGACCGACTATCGAAAAATATCCGCTCAGTATGCCGAACACGATTCCGATGATGCCAAGAACAAAGCCTGCAATGATTTTTCCTTTTCCCATGTGAAACCTCCTTCAAAGATGAAATATTACAAAAAGCCTGGGTCGCTTTATTGCCTTAGTTGGATTTCAGACGCTTTTTTCTTGCTGATGCCCTCCAAATCAGTACAGCGGTTGAGACAAGCAAAGCAGAAAACAGGATAACTTTCTTCATTTTGACGATTCCTCTCTTGTTGAATTATTTGGTTGGCTAAATGTGTAACAAATTGTTACGTATAGATTGTAACATAGTGTTACCATATTGTCAACCCCTTTTTTGAAAAAATCAAAAAATCTTTTATTTTGTCGATGGAGAAGGAGAATTGCTTTTATGGATGGACTGCTGGGACTTGTGTTGGTGAGAAAAGCCAAAGGGTATAGTCAGCAGAAGGTTGCGATGGACTTGAGTATAAGCAGGGAGGCGCTTTCCTACTACGAAAACGGCAGGCGCAGTCCGGATATAGCGATGCTCAGAAAAATGTCTGAGTATTTCAATGTGTCGATTGATTTTCTGATAAACGGACGTGAATTTATGGATAACAGAAGGGAACTGTAACACCTTCTCATTGACAACCCCGCCCCCGATATGCTATAATATCACCAGAAAAAATCAAGGAGGCCAAGCCCATGCTTGCGACAATAGTAACAGTTGACGTTCGCCCCGAGTGCATTGAGGCGTTCAGGAAGATCAGCATTTACAACCACGACAATTCACGCAAGGAGCCCGGAAACGTGCGCTTTGACGTGCTTCAGTCGAACGACGACCCGACTAAGTTCTTCCTCTACGAGGTCTACGTCGACGCCGACGCGGCCGCCGCGCACAAGAAGACCGAGCACTACCTGCGCTGGCGCGACGAGGTGGCCGACTATATGGCCTCCCCGCGCCACGGCATTCCCACGACCCCGGCAGCCTTTGACTGAATATAAAAAACATCCTCACGCACTTGTGCGTGAGGATGTTTTTGCGATCCTTCCTTACCTCGCCCTGCGCCGCTTTCCGGCGCGCCGCTTTCTCGTGGAGAGAGACATCGCCGCAAACGTTCCCGCCGCGGCGAACGCGAGGCAGACCGAGTGCAGCCCGACCGACAGCCAGCTGGTGCTGCCGGGTATCATGAGCGACACCAAAAGCAGCAGCAGCCAGAATATGCCGCCGCATATGAGTCCCGCGGACATCTCGCCTCCGCAGCTCAGCACGGCCGTCATGCTACCGGCGAAGCAGGCTATGTAAAGTGCGGCAAGCGCGGCCACGTCGGTCAGCTTACCGGGGTCGGAGGTAGAATAGACGATCGCAGTGAACAGCAGCAGCAGTGCAAGCGACGCGGCGAGCATGACGGCAAGTCCCTGCGCGACGCCCCGCGTGAGCGATGCCGGCGCGGCCTTGCGGGAGTGCCGGGCAGAATGAGTTTTATCGGACATGAAAACACGCCTCCGTGAAAATGATGTTTGCTACAGCATATTCAGCGGAGGCGTGCTTTATGTCTCGGTTTACTGGGCGTCCTCGGCGTGCACGTCGATAGAACGCACGGCGCTCTTGAGAATACGTATCTTGGTGCGGTCGTGGCCGGTCTCGATCATGACGGTCTCTTCCTTGATGCTGATGACCTTGCCGATGATGCCGCCGATGGTCGTGATCTCATCGCCGACCTGAAGGGAATTGCGCATTGCGGCAACCTCCTTCTCCTGCTTCTTCTGCGGGCGAATGCCGAAGAAGTAGAACACCACGAAGAGGACGACTATCATTCCTATGGTCATAATCCATTGGCCGGGGCCTGCTGATGGGGTGTCAGATGCGGTGAGTGCAAAAAATTTGAGCATGTTGTTCCTCCGAATAAATTTTACATTTACATGATGCCTATATTATAACCCGAAACTTTCAAAAATTCAATAGAAACCGGGAAAAAATGCTTCGGCTTTTTCGTTTTATGACCAATCCGGGGAAAAGTCAGAATATATCGTTGCAAAAACATCAATAATATGGTACAATAGATACTGAGTAAGTGTTGAAAAGGAGTTTTTATATGCGTCAGGCATACCTTGAATGCGGAAAAATTATAAATACTCACGGTTGCGACGGCGGAATGAAGCTGGAATGCTGGTGCGACAGCCCCGAGGTGCTTGCGGGACTTGACCGTATCTGCATGCGCGAGAGCGGGGAGCATCGCGACTACCACGTGCGCCGCGCCTCGGTCATGAAGCATTTTGTGCTTATGTGGCTTGACGGTATTTCGGATATGGACACGGCGCAGTCGCTGGTCGGGACGGTCGTTTATCTGCACCGCGAGGACATAAGCCTCGGCGAGGGCGACCACTTCATAGCCGATCTCATAGGCCTGCCGGTTATACACGCCGACACCGGCGAGAAGCTCGGCACGCTCGAGAACGTAACCAATGCGGGCGCGTCGGACATATACGTCATAGATACGCCGCTCGGTCAGCGCATGATGCCGGCGGTAGGTGAGTTCGTGATACGCATTGACCTTGACGACGGCATATACGTCCGTCCCATTGAAGGAATGTTCGGAAAAATATGAGATTTGATATTATGACGCTGTTTCCTCAGCTGGTCGAGACCGTGCTGAGCGAGAGCATAATCGGCCGCGCGCGCCGCGCCGGATTCATAAACGTAAACACCTATAACATACGCGATTACAGTCAGGACAAGCATCACCGCGTTGACGACACGCCCTACGGCGGCGGCATGGGCATGCTCATGATGGCCCCGCCGGTTTACGACTGTTACAGCGCCGTCATAGCCGACACAGCTGCGGAGGGCGAGCGGCGGCGCGTCATATATATGTCCCCCAAGGGACGCGTGCTGACGCAAAAGCGCGCTTCCGAGCTTGCGGTGAACTACGACAGGCTTTTAATACTGTGCGGCCACTACGAGGGAATAGACCAGCGCGTGCTCGACGAGATAGTCGACGAGGACATCTCGATAGGCGACTATGTGCTGACCGGCGGCGAGATACCCGCCTGCATATTGGTCGACTGCGTCGCGCGGCTGTGCCCCGGCGTGCTGGCGGACGACGCCTGCTTTCGCGACGAGAGCCTGACGGATAATCTGCTTGAGTACCCGCAGTACACAAGGCCGTATGAATTTCACGGAGTCAAGGTGCCGGAGGTGCTTATTTCCGGACACCACGCCAATATAGATAAGTGGAGGCACGAGGCGGCAGTCGAGCTGACCGCCGAGCGGCGTCCGGATCTTATCGGCAGGAAGGAGGAAGACAGTTGATTTCAGGTTCGAAATTTCGCGAACGCGCTTCCGAAATGGTCAGGACGAGCGTTGTCATCTTTGCTTTCCGCACCGCGGCCGCCTGGCTGTATTTCAACCTGGTGCACGGGCTTTTCGGCCGTTTCTTCACGAGCTACGCCAAGTGGGAGCAGTGTCTTGACGACAGCCTGACGGGCTCGCTCGTCGGCGCGCACCCCGGCAAGCAGACGCCCGTCCGCAGACTGCGCCGCAGGGTGGCGCTGGCGTTTGAAAACAGCATGATACTAGATTGGCTCAATCGTGTAGGCGGACACCTGCTCGGCGCTGGCATGCGGAGTTACAGCACCATGTCTCTGGCGTTCGGACTTTACACGGTGCTCGCGGCGTTGCTGCGGCACGTCATAACCGGCGAGCCGGTCAACTACACCAATTTCGCGGTGGGAGTTATCGTCGCGGCGGTGTCGATACCGCTGATGTTCGTGGTGACGCCGCTGTGTCAGGTGCTGCGCGAGTCCCCGGTGACGCGGACGCTGCTCATACGCCTGTTGCGCATTCCCGAGGATAAATTTTACCCGCGCGACTCGTACGTCAGCGCGCGGTACGGGCTTGCGCTGGTGTTCGGAATGCTGTTCGGTGGGCTGACGTACGTTGTGAGCCCGCTGAAAATCATAATTGCGCTCGTGCTGGCAATAGTCACGTGCGTGGTTATGAGCCTGCCGGAGGCCGGTATGGTGCTGCTTCTGGCGGCGTTCCCATTCGTCTCGGTGTTCCCGCACCCGACGGCGCTGCTCGCCGGAGGCGTGACGCTGGTGTGGGTCGGTTACGCAGTCAAATATCTGCGAGGCAAGCGTACGCTTAAAATGGGACCTATCAGTGTGTTCGTGTCGCTGTTTGCGTTGGCCATTCTGCTTGGTGGAATATTCACCATGGGCGGCACGGAGTCATTCAACTCAGCGCTGATGTACTTTATTCTGATACAGTCCTTCAATCTCATCGTCAACCTCATCCGCACGCAGGACGACTGCCGTCACGCCATTATGGTGGTGTCGGTTTCCGGCGCGTTCGCGGCGGTCTACGGCGTGATTCAGTACCTGCTCGGCTTTGCGGCGTCAGGATGGGTCGACACCGAGATGTTCTCCTACATCGAGGGGCGCGCGACGTCATTCTTCGACAACCCCAACGTGCTCGGCTGCTACCTCATCATGCTTATTCCCATGATGAACGTGCTGTTGATATACCTTAAAGGATGGAAATCCAAGGCGCTTTCGCTGTTCGCTCTCGTCGTGACGACGCTCTGCACGGTCTGGACGTGGTCGCGCGGGGCGTGGCTCGGTGTTATCGTCGGGGTGATATTGTTTTACCTCATTCTGAGCTACCGCACGCTTGCCGTGCTGCTCGCGGGCGGGCTGTGTTTGCCTGTCGTCGGAGTGATGCTGCCGGGTGACGTCATGAGCCGGTTTTTGAGCATAGGCAACATGAACGACTCGTCAACCTACTTCCGCGTTTACACATGGAAGGGCGTTTCGAGAATGCTGCGGCAGGTGTGGTTTTCGGGCATCGGAGTCGGTCAGGCGGCGTTTGAGCAGGTTTACCCGCTGTTCGCCTACGCTGGCATCGAGGCGACGCCGCATGCTCACAATTTAGCAATGGAGGTGCTCACAGAGCTCGGTATTTCCGGCCTTGTGATGTTGATTGTGATAATGGTTCTGTTCGCACAGAACTGCTTCACCTTTATCAGAAACGCCAACGGCCAGCAGCGTATGACGGTTGCCGCGGGACTTTGCGGCATCGTTGCGGCGCTGGTCATGGGGCTTGCCGATAACATCTGGTACAACTATCGAGTGTTCTTCGGTTTCTGGGCGCTTATCGCGCTGACGGTCGCGTATATCAACGCGCACCGCATAAACGGCGATTTCATGCACGAGCGCATGTCGCCGAACTCGGCTGAAATCAGCCTTAATATTATGGACTAAGGGAGGAGAGGCTCATGAAAAATATGAAGGGAACCGAGAGCGACGAGACGCGCGTGCGCCGCATAAACGTTGTTGACGTTGCGCTGATTGCGGTGCTGCTTTGCATAGTGCTCGTCGCCGTAGAGTATTTTACTTCGTTTTCGTTTTTGGGGCTTGGCGGCTCGACAAGAACGATAGAGTATACGCTGGAATTTGAAAATGTCGACCCCGATATGGCGGCGAGCGTGAGCGTCGGGGATCGCGCGATAGGCCTTGCCGGTCACAGAGCGGTCGGCGAGGTGCGCACGACCGACACCTCGGCGGCGGTGAAGTACGTTTACAACCCCGCGCTCGGTACGATAGTGGCGCGCGAGCTCCCGACGAACGCGCAGAACAAGACACCCCTCACGCTGCGCGTCACGCTACGCACCGAAGCCACCTACCGCGCGGGCGACGGCTTCTCGGTCAACGGAAACCGCATTTCCGTCGGCGACAGCCTCGCCGTCAGCTTTGACGGCTTCTCGGGCACCGGACGGTGCGTGTCAATTTACAGTGTGGGCTAAGGAGGCAGAGAAATGAACGAACAACCGAATGTGCAAAAGAAAAATATACGCTTCAACTGGCTTGACGGCGCGATTATACTGCTGATAGTCCTGTGCGTGGTCGGTATCTGCTTCCGCTATACCATCATGGACAAGCTCGGAATGGGCAACGAAATGGTGAATTGTCGGGTGGTGTTCACCGTGTCCGGCGTCGACAGCACGCTGCCGGACTTCCTCGCAAAGGGCAACACGCTGTACCTGCCGAGCGGTGAGGTCGCAGGGCGGCTTGACGGTGTATTCGAATTTTCGTCGATGACGCCTACGCAGGCGGGGAGCTCGACGCTTATCGTCGCGCCGGCGTCCGTCTACATTGACGACGGCAACGGCGGCATCGTGCTCGCCACCTATCCGGACGGTACAAAGATCGATGCCACCGGCGCCTTCGACTGCCTCGGTAGCTTCAGTTCGGAGGGATATTTCAGCATCGAGGGGCGGCAGATAGTGTCCGTCGGGCAGCAGCTTACCCTGCGCACCGACACCGTGACGCTGCACGTTACCGTCACCGAAATCCGCAGTTTGGAGGACTGAGCCGCGCGTTATGTGTGAAATGACATATAACACCGCACTGATATAAGGAAATTTCATGAAAAAGTACAATCGATGAGCTATTGATTTTTTGTGTGATTTTTGGTATACTATAAATGATGGTGTCAGTCTATTTTAGCTGAAATGGGAGTAAGTTCAAGCAATGGTATCACGCGAAGTAAAAATTACAAATGCAATCGGCCTTCACGCAAGACCCGCAACCTTTTTTGTTCAGAAGGCGAATTGCTATCGCTCGGTGATCAAGGTGGAGAAGGATGACAGAAGTGTGAGCGCGAAAAGTCTTCTCGGAGTGCTTTCCCTCGGGATAGCAAAGGGAATGACCGTAACGCTCCGCGCCGACGGTCCCGACGAGAGCGACGCTCTTGACGGGCTGTGCAGCCTTGTTGACTCGGGCTTTTCTGAATAACGGCAGCACTAATTGATGGAATGAAAAAGCGATCCTTGCGGCACGTCGAGATACGGCTGTGGGGGTCGCTTTCCGCTGATAGGAGGTGATGTTATGCAGGAGACGTCGGAACGCCGGGAATATCTTCTCAAAAAGGCAAACGCGTTGCCGCTGTCGCCGGGCGTGTATATAATGCACGACAAGAGCGGCAAGGTCATATACGTCGGCAAGTCGCGCAAGCTCAAAAACCGCGTGTCGCAGTATTTCCAATCAGGCGCGAAGAACGCAAAGACGCAGCGCATGACCTCGCTCGTCTGGGAGTTCGAGACAATACTTTGCGACACGGAGATAGAGGCGCTCACGCTTGAAAACAACTTTATCAAGCAGTATTCGCCCAAGTACAACATAAAGCTGAAGGACGCCAAGTCCTATCCGTATATAAAAATCACCGCAGAGGAGTACCCTCGGCTGGTCTGCACGCGTCAGCGCGTGAATGATAAGGCGCGCTACTTCGGCCCTTATTCGGGAACGTCGACGGTCTATTCGGTGATAAATACCGTCAACCATACGCTGGGGCTGCCGTCGTGCCACCGCTCGTTTCCGCGCGACATAGGGCGCGAGAGACCCTGCATTTACTATCAGATGGGCAAGTGCCGCGGCGTCTGCACCGGGCGCGTGACGCACGATGAGTACGAGGCGCAGGTGAAAAACGCAGCCGACATACTGTCCGGCAACACGGCGGCAGTCAAAAAAGCGCTTCAGTCGCGCATGCTTCAGTTGGCCGAGGACGAGAGGTTCGAGGAGGCCGCCGTGCTGCGCGATACAATATCGGCGCTCGACCGCCTGCGTGAGAGGCAGAAGGTCGTCGGCGCGCGGGGCGAGGATCAGGACGTCATCGCGCTCTACGACGGCGGGGCGGCGTCCTGCGTGTCGGTTTTCAATATACGCGACGGCGTTCTGGTCGACCGGCGGTGCCACATCTTCTCCGCAGGCGAGATCGCGGCAGAGGAGGGCATGTCGGCGTTCATATGCGAGCAGTATAAGCTGTGCGAGTATATACCGCCGCGCGTGCTGCTGTCGTTTGAGCTTGACGAAGAGGAGCGTCAGGCGCTCGAGAGCTATCTCGGGCGCATTGCGGGGCACCGTGTGCAGGTTCGCGTGCCAGAGCGCGGTGAAAACCGCAAGCTGTGCCAGCTGGCCGTCTCAAATGCGGCCGACCGCGTGCGCGAGTACACGGACGGCGTGGGACGCGAGCAGAGCGTGTTGACGCGCCTGGCCTCGCTGTGCGGCCTTGAGGTCTACCCCGAGCGCATCGAGGCGTACGATATATCAAACTACGGCGATGAGTTCATGAGGGCGGGAATGATAGTTTGCGTCGACGGCAAGCTCAAGAAGTCTGACTACCGCAGTTTCAACATCAAAACCGTCGAGGGAACGGACGACTATTCCGCCATGCGCGAGGTGCTCGACCGCCGACTGACGCACCTTGCGGACGAGAACGGGTCGTTCTCCAACCGTCCCGATCTGATACTGCTCGACGGCGGCCGCGGTCATGTTGCGGTCATACGCGAGCTACTTGTCGAGCACGGACTCGACGACATACCGCTCCTCGGCATGGTCAAGGACGACTACCACAAAACGCGCGCGCTCACAGACGGTGAGAACGAGATAAACATCGCGCGCGAGCGGGACATTTTTACCTTCATCTACAAGCTCCAGGAGGAGGTTCACCGCTACACATTCACGCGAACCGAGACGGCCAAGCGCAAGAGTATCAAGACCTCTTCGCTGACGGAGATACACGGTATAGGTCCCAAAAAGGCCAAGGCGTTACTGACGCACTTCGGCGGTCTTGCCGCGCTGAAGGCCGCCGAGCGCCGCGATATTGAGGCGGTGAAGGGAATAAGCCTCGCTGACGCTGCGTCGGTGTGGAATCATTTTCATGGCGAGAACGGCAAAACGTAATCAAATTTTGATATATTCAAATCCGAGACTTGAAATTTATTTTATTTTGTGATACAATGGAGGCGTCATGAGAATAATCACCGGACGTGCGCGAGGCACAAAGCTGTTCTCGCTCGAGGGCGACACAACGCGCCCGACTGCCGACCGTACCAAAGAGGCAATGTTTTCTATGCTTCAGTTCATGATGGAGGGCAGAGAAGTGCTCGACCTTTTCGGCGGCTCGGGACAGCTGGCGCTCGAGGCAGTCAGTCGCGGAGCCGCACACGCGGTCGTGTGTGACGTGTCTGACGCCGCGTGCGAGGTGATACGTCGAAATATCGTCAAAACGCACAGTGAGAAAGAGGTAACGCTGATTCACGCCGACTTCCGTCAGGCGCTTGACCGGCTGCCTGCGGGCTCGAAATTCGATATAGTTTTTCTCGACCCGCCCTACAACAAGGGGCTCGTCGCGTCGGCGTTGGCCGAAATACATCGACGCGGCCTGCTTAAGCCGACGTCGGTCGTGGCGTGCGAGTCGGGTGGCGAGGACATACTCACGCCGGTCGCGGGCGACTACGAGGTTGTGAAATCGTCGCGGTACGGAATGGCGCAGGTGACCATTCTGCGGCCAATCGTAGTCACGAATCAATAAATATAAGGAGAATGACGCTGCAATATGAAAATTTGTGTTGTACCGGGCAGCTTTGACCCGTTTACTTCAGGGCATCTTGATATTGTTCGCCGCGCGGCGGGGCTTTTCGATAAGGTCTATGTCGCGATCATGGTGAACGGCGGGAAGCGGGGCAATTTCACGTTTGATGTCCGCCGCAGAATAGCGGAGGTCTCGTGCGAGGGACTCGAAAACGTAGAGGTCATCTCCTCCGACGGCCTGCTTTACGAGCTGTGCGAAAGCCTCGGCGCCTGCGCCATTGTCAAGGGACTGCGCAACGCAATCGATTACAGCTACGAGTGCGAGCTTGCCGAGATAAACCGTCACCTCTCGCCCGCGCTTGAGACGGTGCTGTTCGCCGCGCGTCCCGAGCTCGGTTACATAAGCTCGAGCTACGTCCGCGAGCTCGTGAGATACGGCAAGCCGCTCGGCGACGTGCTGCATCCCGCGGCGGTAAAGCTGCTTTCGGGGTTGTCCGCCCAAACATGATACAAGCGTTGTTCTAAATCAAAAATCCCTCCCATATATTTAACTGACAAATACATGGGAGGGATTTTTATGTCTGAACATTCCATCTACCAGGACATCGCGCTCCGCACCGGGGGCGATATTTACATCGGCGTCGTGGGGCCGGTGAGAACCGGCAAGTCGACCTTCATCAAGCGCTTCATGGAGGCGCTTGTGCTGCCGAATATCGCGGCGGGCTACGTCCGTGACCGGGCGCGCGACGAAATGCCCCAGAGTGCCGCGGGCAAGACTGTCATGACGACCGAGCCCAAGTTCATCCCCGACGAGGCGGTGCCCATTATAATCGACGACTGCGCCTCGCTGCGCGTCAAAATGATCGACTGCGTGGGCTACATAGTCCCCGAGGCGCTCGGCACGATAGAAAACGGCCAGCCGCGCATGGTGCACACGCCGTGGCAGGAGGAACCGATGCCCTTCGTCGAGGCGGCCGAGACGGGCACGCACAAGGTCATAACCGAGCACAGCACCATCGGAATGCTGGTCACGACGGACGGCAGCATAGGCGAGATAGGGCGCGAGAGCTACGTCGACGCCGAGCAGCGCGTCGTGAACGAACTCAAGGAGCTTGGCAAGCCGTTCGCGGTCATACTCAACTCGGCAAACCCGTCGTCAGACAGCGCGGTGGCGCTTGCGTATGAGCTGGAGGCGAAATACGGCGTTCCTGTGGCGCTGGTCAACTGCCTGGAGCTTGACGCGGAGGATATACGACACATTCTCGAGCTGGTGCTGCACGAGTTCCCGGTCACTGAGGTGCGCGTAAAGCTGCCGGATTGGATGGGCGCGCTTGACGCCGGGCACAAGCTCCGTCAGTCGCTCACGGACAGCATACGTGCGTGCGCCGGGCGTGTCAACCGGACGGGCGATATACGCGAGGCGTTCGGCGCGCTGGCTGACAACGAGTACGTCGAGTCGGCACAGGTGACCGATATCGATCTCGGAACCGGCCGCGCGGCGGTCGCCGTCACGCTCAAGGACGGTCTGTATTACAACGTCATAAGCGAGCTGACCGGGTTTGACATAAAGGGCGAGCAGGAGCTTATTTGTCTGTTGCGCGAGCTGTCCGGCCTCAAGAGCAGCTATGCACGCGTCGCAGACGCCATGAAGGACGCCGAGGAGCGCGGATACGGCATCGTCATGCCCGACATATCCGAGCTGCATCTCGAGCAGCCCGAGATTGTGAAGCAGGTGGGCGGCTACGGCGTGCGGCTGCGCGCGTCGGCGCAGTCCGTGCACCTGATACGGGCGAACATCGAGACGGAAATAAGCCCCATCGTCGGCACGGAGCAGCAGTCGGAGGATCTGGTCAAATACATGCTGGAGGAGTTTGCCGAGTCGCCGGATCGCATTTGGGAGTCAAACATGTTCGGCAAGTCGCTCTACGAGCTGGTCAACGAGGGACTGCACACCAAGCTCGAGCACATGCCCGACGAGTCGCGCGCCAAGCTGTCCGAGACGCTGGAGCGTATAATCAACGAAGGCAGCAACGGACTTATCTGCATTATTCTCTGATCGCGACGCAGGCGTGCTGCAAAGCCGATAACCGTACCCACACGGTGCGTGTTATCGGCTTTTCGCGCGTGTATGGGGAATCCGGCGCAGTATCCGTCCGGAAATCCGGCAGAACAGGGAAGCGGTCAGGTTGCGGGCGTGCCATGTATTTTCATAACTGTCAGCAGAACGCGCGAATAAAAATTTTGCAAGAAATATTTCAAAAAGCTATTGACATTCAGGAAAAAAAGTGTATAATATATACCGT
>CAKRSS010000035.1 GCA_934401725.1 uncultured Eubacteriales bacterium
TCTGACCGAGCCGCGCCGGATGCGAACCTCATGGAGGCGGATTCCGTCCACCCTAAGCCATCCCACGGGAGTGGGGGGATCCCCAAGGGGGGCGAATCCGTAGGTTCGCCCCCGCTTGGGTGCATTCTTTTGGTACTTTTCTGTTGCATAACAGAAAAGTACACTTTTCCACCGTCGGTGGCCTCCACGGCGAGAACCCGCCAAGGTCAAAGAACTTATTTTGCATATGAGCATATGCAATACGCCCACCTCCCCCTCCCCGTCCCCCTTTAGTCAAAAATGACATAAAAGTACACCAAAACAGTATGCTTTGCGTCGCAAATAACGTTTTTGCAAAAAATTCAAAACACCCCTTGAAAAATACACGAATTTGGTATACAATATTATCGGACAAAAAGCCAGATAAAGAGGTAATTTGTATGAACGAACAAAAACAACACAGAATATACGCCGATAACGCCGCTACGACTCCGGTTCTCCCCGAGGTCACGGAAGCTATGCTCCCGGTGTTCAACACCTACTGGGGTAACCCGTCCAGCCTGCACCACGAGGGTCAGCTGGCTAAGGAGCTGCTTGACCGCGCACGTGCGGACATCGCCGCAACGCTCGGCTGCAAGCCCGAGGAGCTGTATTTCACCTCCTGTGGCTCCGAGTCTGACAACTGGGCCATCAAGGGTGCCGCTCACATGGCTAAGCCCGGCCGCAAAAAGATTATCACGAGCAAAATCGAGCACCATGCCGTCCTCAACACCTGCGAGACGCTGGCGCGCGAGGGCTACAACATCGTCTGCCTTGATGTGGATAACACCGGACTCGTCGATCTCGACCAGCTCCGCCGCGAGGCTGACGAAACCACCGCGCTCGTCGCGGTCATGTTCGCAAATAACGAGATAGGCACCATCGAACCCATCAAGGAGATCGCCGAGATCGCGCACAGCGTCGGCGCGCTCTGCTTTACGGACGCGGTTCAGGCCTACGGCGCAGTTCCCTTCACCGTCTGTGAGCTGGGCGTGGACATGCTGTCGCTGTCCGGCCACAAGCTGGGCGCACCTAAGGGCATCGGCGCGCTGTACGTGCGTCGCGGCGTCCGTATCGCCAACCTCATCGACGGCGGCGGACAGGAGCGCGGCAAGCGCGGCGGAACCGAAAACCTGCCTTATATCGTCGGTCTTGCCAAGGCCGCGACTATCGCGCACGACAGGCTCGCAGACATGGATCGCATCCGCGCAATGCGCGACCGTCTCATGGCGGGTCTCTGCGAGATTCCCTATTCGCACCTCAACGGCCACCCCACAACCCGCCTGCCCGGCAACGTCAACGTTTCGTTTGAGTACGTTGAGGGCGAGAGCCTGCTGCTGTGGCTCGACATAAAAGGCATCGCTGCGTCGACAGGCTCGGCCTGTTCGTCCAAGTCGCTCGAGGCGTCGCACGTGCTGCTCGCAACCGGACTTCCGGTCGAGATGGCGCACGGCTCGCTCCGCTTCTCGCTGTCGCACAGCAACACCGAGGAGGACGTCGACCGCATACTCGCGACGGTTCGCGAGGTCGTGGCACAGCTGCGCGCCATGAGCCCCATATATCCCGGTAAATAAAATCAAAAAGGAGCTATATACAATGCTTTACAGTGAAAAGGTAATGGATCACTTCACTCACCCGCGCAACGTGGGCGAGATTGAGAACGCCGACGGCGTAGGCACTGTCGGCAACGCCAAATGCGGCGATATAATGCAGATGTTCATCAAGGTTGACAACGGCATCATCACCGACGTCAAGTTCAAGACGTTCGGCTGCGGCGCAGCGATTGCGACGTCCTCGATGGCGACCGAGCTCATCAAGGGCAAGAGCATCGACGACGCACTCAAGCTGACCAACGCGGCAGTTGTCGAGGCGTTGGAGGGATTGCCCCCTGTCAAGATTCACTGTTCCGTTCTGGCAGAGGAGGCCATCAAGGCAGCCATTGCCGACTACTATAAGAAGAACGGCATCGACAAAGATGTTCCCGAAGCCGCTCCACACTGTTGCTGCGGCACCGAGTGCGACCACAAGCACTGAGTTTTAGGAATAAAAACCGCTTCTCACGGATTCGCCTGTGAGAGGCGGTTTTTTGTACTATTGCATATGTACGTGTGCTGTTAAAAAAGTTCTTTGGCCTTGGCGAGCTCTCGCCGTGGAGGCCACCGACGGCAGAAAAGTACAGTTCTTAACGTCCCGCAGACGTTATGGCGAGTGCCCGCCAAGGCTAAAGAACTATTTATAAGAAAAGCGGCCTCCGCCGAGCCTATCGGCGGAAACCGCAAAATCAATTCAATTTAACTGCGCATACGGGCATATGCAACACGCCACCTCGCCCCGCTTATTGGTCAAACCCCAAAAACGCCGCGCCGATGATTCCGGCATCGTTGCCAAGCTTGGCTATGCGAATGTCCGCCAGCTCGACGATACCCGAGCCGTACTGCTCAGCGTGCACAAGCGGCGACACGGCGTCGATCAGCGACTGTCCCTCGCCTGAAATGCCGCCGCCGAGCGAAATTACCTGCGGCTGAAAAATGTTGACTATGTTAGTAAGCCCGCAGGCGAGGTAATTTATGTACTCGTCGTACACCTCGCGAGCCGCGGCGTCGCCCTGACGCATGGCGTCGCAGGCCGTGCGCCCCGTGACGCGTCCGCGCTCGGCGACCATGGCTGTCATGAGCGTTTCGCGACCGGAAGCGGCGCATTCGGCGATTTTCTCCTCGGTCATGCGGATCATGGCCGTGGCCGAGCTGTACGCCTCCCAGCATCCGCGACGTCCGCAGGAGCACTTGCGTCCGCCGTGCTGAATGACAATGTGACCCAGCTCCGCACCGGCAAAGTTGGAGCCCGAATAGACCTTGCGGTCGATGATAATCCCGCCGCCGACACCGGTTCCGAGCGTTATCATGACCGAATTTTTCGTCCCGCGGGCGGCACCGGCGACGGCTTCACCCCACGCGGCGGCGTTGGCGTCGTTCTCGACCGACACGCGCTTGGCCGGGAAGCGCTCGCACAGCAGCGCCGCAATCGGGAAGTGGCGGAACGGCAGGTTGTTCGCGTACTCGACCACGCCGCTGTCGTGGTTCGCAACGCCCGGCGACGCGATGCCGACTGCCTCAATGTCGGCGGCGGACACGCCCGCGGCGTCGCACACGCGGCGACAGAGCAACGCTATGTCGTCGACGATCTGCTCGGGCGGACGCGTCGCCTGCGTCGGCAGGCTGTCCTTGACGAGAATCTCGAAATCCTCATTTACAAGCCCCGCGGCGATGTTGGTGCCGCCGAGGTCAATACCAATTCTGTACATGTTAATTCTCCTTTTTAACGAAAACAGGTTCGACGTCCTCCGGGCGCAGCCGGGCGAGGCTCACAATTACGTAAGCCGTCACCGCGAGCGCAAGAAGAACGGTAAAAATTATCGTGGGCGTGTCCCACCAGCTCCCCTCCCCGAGGGTCGGGAGCAAAAAGCCACAGAAATCGTATATGCCGTGGAGCAGTGCGGCGAGCCAGACGTTGCGCGTCCGCAGCACGACGGCGGCGCACATACCGCCGATCAGGAACGAGTAGCCGACCTGCTGTATCGTCGCGCCGAAGCCCGCGCCTGCGAGCAGGTTGAGCAGGTGTATTCCGCCGAACACCGACGACGACGCCACGACGACCCAGAAAATCTGCCTCGTCGAGCTCCGGCGGCGCTCAAGCATTATCAGCATGACCGCGCCGCGGAACGCCGTCTCCTCAAAAGTGCCGATGAGCAGGCACTGGAGCGCGAAAAGCAGCACGTAGGACACCGGCCGCGTGACGCACGCCGCGCCCGTAATGAGCGCGAGGATGGGCAGGTTATTGACGACGACCGCGAGCGGCGGCAGGCAGAAAACGAGGCTGCGCCCGAGGCGTCGGAAGCTGTGGATATGGTAGCCGAGGTAAGCCAGCAGGACGGTGAACATAACCGTCCCGAGCCCTCGGGTGATTATCATTTTTATGATGCCGGACAGCACCTCATCGGCGCTGAAGCTCAGGGGATAGTACTCGAAAAACACCATCGCCAGCGCACAGACCCCCGCTGTGCCCAGCGCGAACCGGCGGTCAGGCTTTTTCACTGTCATTGTCACTGTTGCTCTCCGCGTCGCGGACCGGCTTTCTTGCGCCGCCGAAGCGCCGTTCGACGAAAAACAGCGCCACGCCGCACGCGACGAGGCAGATTGCCGTAAACTGCGACGGTGTCAGCCACGAAACGAGGCTGTTCCCGCGCTCGTCGCCGCGGATATACTCCAGCGCGAAGCGCCAAACGCCATACGCAGCAAGGTAAATCGGCAGGACGTACCGCCCGCGCTTCAGCGTCCGGCGGACGAGCAGCGCGAACATGACTGCAAGGAAAACCGCCTCATAAAGCTGGGTCGGGAGCACGGTATCGCAGACGCCGGGCATGAACCAACCGAGCGGCGGCTCGGCGTGTATACCGTAGCAGCACCCGGCGCACAGGCAGCCGAGTCTGCCGAGGCAGTGCGCGATTGCGACGCAGCACGCGCCGATGCTTGTGACTGTGAACAGCTCGCGCAGGTTCTCGCCGTCGCGAAAAACCATTCTTCCGACGCCGAAGTACACTGCAAAAAACGTTACCGCGCCGCCAATGAAGCCACCGTAGAACGTCATTCCGGTGTTCCCCGTCAGCTCGAACACTCCGGTTTTCTGATAATTATATATCGCCTGGAACAGCACCGCCGAAAACACGCCGACGAGTATCGACACAACGCCGTCTGCCAGTACAAAATTCAGCATCTTTGCCGACATTCCTATCTTGTCCGACATAATCCGGAACGTCACCAGCGCGGAAACCACCCCCGCGGCGAACAGAATATCGTACATCGTTATGCCAAAAAACAATTCTTGCGGAAGCATCTGACTTCCTCCTAAATATAGATTATGGGGCACGTCTCGGGGCGCTGCCCCGAACCCCGCCAAGGGAGCTTTTTGAAAAAAGCCCCCTTGGAACCCGCAAAAACTTTCACAAAAAGGGGCGGGTGGATGGGATAGAGCGAGCGAAAACCGATTGCTCTCGGGGCTTTGCCCCGAACCCCGCTCGGGCGGCTTTTGAAAAAGCCCCCGAGACCCAGCAAAACTTTCACAAAAGGGCGGGTTAAGGTCTGTGGGACGCCGGAACGTACGGCTTTGAGCGTTTAAGTGCGTGCGTTGCGGCGTCACATGGTAGTTCAGCACCGCCCTGCTTCGCGTCCGGTGCGCTGTTGCGAAAGAGATACCCCACCTGCGGTGGGCTGCAATGATTGAACCGATGTTTGGACACGCCGTAGGAACCGGCGTCCTCGACGGTCCGTTTTGAATCGGCAAGATAAATCTATCGGTGTCGGGCAAAGCAAGCATTCCCCACTGTTTCGGACCGTCGGGGACGCCGGTCCCTACGGTATGCGTTGAACGAACGTTTTGCGCCTGTTTCAAACGAATGTCGAACTCGAAAGTTGGCGGGCGACCAGTGGTCGCCCCTACGGCCGCCGCGGGCGCACTAACTTTTCGCGGCAGCGCACCGGACGCGAAGCAGGGCGGTGCTGGTCTATCGTGGGATGCCGCAACGCATGCGCTTAAACGCCCAAAACCGTACATCCCGGCGTCTCGCGAACTCTAACACGTCCTTTTTTCAAAGTTTCGCCCGCCTTTTCAAAGGCGGCACGGGTCCAGCGCCGCGTAGCGCTGGTCGCGCTCCGCAGAGCGCGAAACGCTCCTTCGTTGGCCGCCGCCCGCAGACGGCGGAATCCCCTCACGCTGGCCGCCGCAGGCAGTGTATCTTGTCCGCGGCAGCGCACCGGACGCGAAGCAGGGCGGTGCCGGTCTATCGTGGGATGCCGCAACGCATGCGCTTAAACGCCCAAAGCCGTACATCCCGGCGTCTCGCGAACTCTAGCCCGTCCTTTTTTCAAAGTTTCGCCCGCCTTTTCAAAGGCGGCGCGGGTCCAGCGCCGCGTAGCGCTGGTCGCGCTCCGCAGAGCGCGAAACGCTCCTTCGTTGGCCGCCGCCCGCAGACGGCGGAATCCCTTCACTCCCCACACACCAACAATTGCCAACGGCATGAAACCGTTGGCAATTGTTGATAAGATTAAATTAATTAATCAGTTTTCCTTCTTTTTCAGCACGACAACCGCTGCGGGGATGACGAGCGCGAGCATGCTCAGCGCAACGACGGAACCGCATCCGCTCTTGCCGGTGTTCCCGGCAGTGGTGGACTCGGAAGGCTTCGGAGTCGTGGTCTCCTGAGAAGGCTTAGGAGTGGTGGTACCCTCGTCAGGCTTCGGAGTGGTCGTGGTATCGTCCTTCTTGCTTGTTTCCGAAGGGGTGGTCACTTCCTCGGTGGTGGTGTCGTCGGGATCGGAAATATCCTGCTCGGCGTGCTTTGCAAGGGTCTTTTCGCTGATAACAGGGTACTCATCAGTGCCGACCTTCTGCGAGAAAATCTCATCACCTGCGGCGGCATTCAGCTTGGACATAATAGTACCGTTTTTGATCTCGTCAGCGGTGCAGCGCTCAACCTTAGCCTCGGAGATGGCGGTAGCCAGCTCGATACGTCTGGCGGCATTGCTCTCGGAAGTAGCGTAGGAATACCACTCGGTAGTATTGTTGTCGCATATGAAGTTGTTCTCAAACGGCATATTGGGAGTGTCTGCGCTGGAGCAGCCCATCATCACCTTGAAGGGAGTGTTGAAGCCCTCACCCGTGAGAGCCTTGAGCTCACCCATACCGACGCAACGGGCGATAGTATTCCAAACAGAGTTGGAGTAACCGACGAACAACGAGATGAACGAGAATCTGTCCTTGCCCTCGGGAGTAAGAGCAACACGGCCGCCGCAAACATCGCCTACGAAGATACTGTCCGTGACCTCGATGTAGTAGGTCAGGTTCTTCCCAGAGGCATAAGCATAGCCAAGGAATCCGCCGCCGCGATAGCCCGCAGAGATAGTACCGGTAACAACGCAGTACTTGACAGTGTAGGGCTCATAGATGTTGTTGTTACCGACGCCGATATAGCCCGCAATACCGCCGGCATCAAGACCGCCGGTGACGTTGGCCTTGCTTATGGAGTCGTGGACGTCAAAGTGGGTGAACAGCGCACTACCTGCGGCGCGACCGACAAAGCCGCCCGCCTGGCCGTTGTCACCGGAAGCGGTGATTTCGCCGTAGTTCTCGCAGAATTTAGCGTTGAATCCGTCGGCAAGACCGACAAAGCCGCCCGCGTGAGTCTCATAGTGATCGCCCGAGGTCGCAGCCTTTTCGGGATTGGGAATGGCAGTTTCAACAGTAATCTTACCGTAGTTCTTGCAGTTGCGCAGGAAGCAGAGGCTGTCGGTATCGTACACAGCCTTGGCAACCAGACCTCCGGCGTTCAGACCGGTGGTAACAGCCTCGTCGGCGCCGGTGACTGTGACGTCAACCTTGTTGGTTACGTTGTAGGCCTTGAAAGCCTTTGTGAATACGGCGAGAGGAGCAAGATCCTCGTTGCCGCGGAGCTCGGCGCCGTCAATCGTCAGATTGGAGACGGTACCGTTGAACTCAGCAAACATAGGAGCGGTGATTGTGACGGTGTGACCGTTGCCGTCGAGCGTACCGGTGAATGCTTCCACATATGTGGAGGTGAGCTTAATGTCGGCATCAAGGTAGTATGTACCATCAGCCTTCATAGCCGCGAATTCCTCGGCGGTCTTGATGGCGGTTCCTTCGGGAGCGGCAAATGCGCTCAGGCAGGCAACGGACAGCACCATGACAACGCAGAGAATGAGCGAGACAATCTTTTTCATAGTTCTACCTCTTTCATTGAATAGCCCAACATGTCGCTGGGCATTTGGGTTCAATGACATTATACCAAACGCCAGTTTGTTTGTCAAGTGATAATAAAATTTTTGTGCATATTGCTGTTATGCACAACTTTTCTCCACAAAATGCACAATACAGAGCCTCCCGGACAACCGTTTCGGGCGCAACTTTTTGTGTAACATAGACAAACCTTTCAACCGCCTGTTGAAATTATGTTTACATCGCCTGTCCGGGCCGCGCCGCCGATACAAAAACCGCCTCCGCCGGGACGACGGAGACGGTTAAGTCAGACCCCGCTCAATTTGCGAATTGCGCGGGAATGCCAAAAATCAATGTCAGTGCTTTCTCTTTCTCAGCACAACTGCCGCGGGAATAACTGCCGCGAGAACAGCCAGACTCATAACGGAGCCGCAGCCGCTCTTCCCGGGAGCCGTTGTGGACGTGTCCTTGGGCGCGGGAGTGGTTCCCTTGTCGACGGGAGTCGTTTCCTTATCGGGCTTGGGGGTGGTGGTCTCCTTCTCAGCCTTGGGAGTGGTGGTCTCCTTGGCAGGAGTGGGAGTTGTGGTCTCGGCGGGGGTGGTCTCGGGGTACTTGTAGTTCGCGAGCTCGGCGTCGGTCAGGTACTTCTCAACGTAGAAGCCCATGAAGTTGAGACGCGCGCCGTTGCCCGTCATCCTGGTCTCGCCGCTGTTGAACAGGTGGTAGAACTCAAGCGTGTGCGTGCCTGCGCTCAGCTCGGCGGTAATGCCGTAGTAGTAGGTCGGCTCGTAGTAAAAGCTGTTCTCACCGTTTGTAGTCGTGACCTTCTTCTCCTCACGCTCAGCGCCGCTGTATTCGTATTTATAGTTACGAAAAACTCCACGTGTGTCGGAAATGTTAACCTGGCTGAGCTTGCCATTGTCAATGCTGAAGGCAAATCCGCGATCCTTGGCGTCGTTATCGACGTCAGCCTCTTTTATCTCCGCGCAGCCGATGAACACGAACTCGTATGTACCGGCCTCGCTGACAGTGAACTCGTAGACGAGCTGTGCGCGGTCGTCCCAGTTGTCATTTGCGACTACGTTTGCCCAGACGGTGGTATCAAAGCTGAAAATGCCGTCCTCAAGGTCAAAATAGTTGCTGAAGAAGGACTTCATGCCCTTCTCTGCCCAGTCGGTGATGGTGATGGTACGGACACCGCCGGAAGCGGCCTTACCGACCTTGGTGGAGTCGTACTCATTTGCAAAAATGAGCTGGGCATCGGCGCGGACAACGGGAAGCTGCTGAGCGTATAGATCATACAGCGTGACCCATTTTACATTCGCGGTGATGTCCATGGGGGTCTCAAGCGTGGATGCGTCGATTGCAGCCGAAACGCCGAGGGCGCTCGCCGACAGAAGCAACGCAAACAGAGTTACAAAAACAAGCAGTTTTTTCATGTGGCTGATCCTCCAAAATTTTATTGTACCATCATGATACACTATTTCTGACGTTTTGTCAACAGAAAAAATATCACAAAACCGAAAAAAGATGATACGCGCGCAGAAAGGTCTGCCGCGGCGTCGGCTTAACCGCCCTCAGCCTTGTTTTTTCTGCGGGACAGCATAAACGGCAGCTGAAACGCGGTGATGAGCGCAAGGCCGAGGCCGATAATACGCGTAAAATAGGCGTACCAGCCGTCATTGAGGTTGAGAAAGGGCAGATTTTTCATCGGCGGACGGACGAGAAACATAAAATTCGCTCCATATGCCGACATAGCGCCGTTTATATTGAGAATTATGTAGACAAGCGCCAGCAGCAGCCCGATATTCCGTGCGTAGGAGCGCAGGCCGAGCCGCGCGTAGCCCCCGACTATGAGATACAACGAAAACCACAAAAGCCCGCCGTGGTAAACAAAGAACTGGTATGCGATGAGCTGCGAAAAATCCACCCCGTTGACGGGTATCATGAGCGCAAAAACGCTGCTCAGCGTTCCGACGACGGCGATAAAGTCAATGACGGCCTGCCTTACCTTCCCCTCCTTGCCGAAGGTGATGAAGACAACACAGAACATCATAATGCTGCACAGGTGGAACGGCAGCGCGAGTGGATTCAAATGCATCCCTCCCCCGTCGCTGTACACCATGTCCTTCATGATTTTTACGGTCTCGCTGAAGGCGCATATCGCGGTCATAATGCCACCCGCGGCTCTCAGCGAAAGTCTGAATTTCCGACCTGCAAACAGCATCGCCAAAACAAGCGCGACGCATATTCCGACCCACACAAAATGGGTTGTCGTAAACATAATTTCCTCCTTGTACAAATGGAAAAAGGTAACGTATAGTATTGTATTTCAGGTTTTGCGCTCCGGCTCAGTCGAAGCATATGAGTACCTGCTCGAGGTCATACGGGTCGCGGCAGTAGGCGAGCCCCGTCTGCACAAGGCTCCGGAGCCGCATAGTATGAATCATAGTTTTTTTCTGCAAACAACACATATTTCAATTTGCAAGCACACTTCAAATCCATTCTTTTGATACATGGATAGAGGACCATGATAAGAGTGGTTTTCGTTGTGTTCAAACGGATACGCCTCTATTAAGTCGAATCCATCTGCCTTTGCATCTTTACATACATATTCGAGCAAAGCGGTAGCAACGCCGCAGCCCCTATACTCCGGGGAAACAGAAAAACAAACAATGGATTTTATTCTCTCACCGTTGTCGGGCACTTCTTCCGCAAAGTTAAAATTGACATTGCTATATGCTTTTTTATTGTTCGAATTGCACCATCCGACAACCTTTCCGTCAACATATGCTAAATACCCCTGCATACGACCGTTTTTTATAAAGTCAATGGCTTGCTTTCTGTTGAATTCAGCGCAATCTTTACCGCAATTCCAAGCACGTATCTTGGCCAGCTCACGATCCCAATGATAGCACATACAATAACATCCGCACCATGCATCATTGTCTGAAAAGGCTTCTTTGTCAAAATAATCCAACCAATCGTCCAATAATTCATGTGTCAGTTTGCAAACTGATATTTGCATAATGAATCCTCCGTCAAATTAAAGATTTCCCGCATCAGCCAAATCCGGCTCATCCGTATTCAAGTTAATCTAGGTTATGCTGCTCCGTATCAAGTTTGGACAATAAACACACCGTCTCCACATGCCCGCACCGGGGGAACATATCGACCGGCGTGACGTCGCTTACACGGTAGCCGAGCGACGCGAAGACGGCGCAGTCGCGCGCGAGCGTGACGCAGTCGCAGGAGACGTAAACCACGCGCGGCACGCCGCGCCCGGCGAGGTAGCGGATAAGCCGTTCGTCGCAGCCGCGGCGCGGCGGGTCGAGCACGACGACGTCAGCCGCGAGGCCCTCGCCGAGTCCCGCCTCGGCGCGCGCGAGTATTCCGCCTGCCTCGGCGGCGTCGCCGCATGAATAATATACATTTTCTATACCGTTGCGCCGCGCGTTGTCATAGGCGCACTCGACCGCCGACGGCACTATTTCGACGCCGACCACGCGCTCAAATCTTCCCGCCATCGAAAGTCCTATCGTGCCCGCGCCGCAGTAGAGGTCGACGAGCGTGCCGCCCCGGCCTGCAAGCTCACCCGCGAGTCCGTAGAGCAGCTCGGCGCAGTCGTGGTTGACCTGGTAGAACGAGTCGGGCGCTATGCGTATGTCGAGTCCGCACAGCCTGTCGTCGAGCACGGGGGCGCCCCACAGCGTCAGAAAACGCTTGCCCAGTATGACATTTGTGCTCTCGCGGTTGACGTTGAGCAGGACGCCGCGTATCTCCGGGAACCCGGCGACAAGCTCGCGGCACAGCCCCTCTGTCCCCGGCAGACTGTCGCCGTTTGCGACAAGGCAGACGGTGATGCTGCCGCTGACCTCGCCGCGGCGCAGGTAAATGTGCCGCAGCTGACCGCGGCCGGTCGTCTCGTCGTAGACGCTCCAGCGCTGCGCGTCGCCGTACCGGCAGACCGCCTCGGCGATGCGCCCGAAGACAGGCGGCTGAAGCTGACAATCGCAGCCGCCTGCAAGGGTATGCGTTTTTGTTGCATAAATACCCGCTTGCAGTCTCCCGTCGCGACCGGCGGCGACCGGGAACTGCGCCTTGTTGCGGTAGTATTTTGTCGCCCCCGTCGCCCGCGTCGGCGCGACGTCGACCTCGACGCCCGCCCGGCGGAACGCCTCCTCGACCATGCCGCGCTTGAGCTCCAGCTCGTATTCGTAATCAATATGTCGGAAAACGCACCCGCCGCAGCACTCGGGGGCCGTGCAGACACCCTCCGTCACGCGGTGCTCCGACGGCCGCACGAGCCCGCACAGCCTCGCGACGTAGTAGCTTTTGTTGGCCTTTATCACCGACGCGCGCACGCGGTCGCCCGTGACCGCGCCACGGACAAAAACGACTGCGCCGTCGTATCTGCCGACACCGCAGCCGAGATTGTTGAGATCCGTTATCTCAAGCTCGATATTGTCCCCGCGCACAAGACGTTTTGCCCGTGCGGGGTGTCCTTCGGCGTGCACCTCAGGCATAGAACTCCGCTCCGTCCTCAAGGCGCAGGCAGCCGATCCTTCCGCCGCGTCCGGCACCGCAGTCAATGCCGATGACGCCGTCCCCGTGGAAGATGCAGCCCGCCTCACCGCCCGGAATCTCGGACGTCGGGACGTGCCCGGCTATAACGATTTTACCGTCGAGCGGGCTTGGCGCTGTGAAGTTTATCGGCTCGCGGAACAGCTCGTCGGAGGCTGCCGCCTCGTCCGTCATCTCGCCCAGCCCTGCGTGCACAAGCACGTAATGTCTGCCTCCGACGGTGATTTCCTCATAAAGCGCCATGTCGGAGAGGTAGTCGAGCACGCCCTCCTTCATTTCGGCGTCGAGTGCGCGGTAGCCGTCCAGCGTCGGCTGGCCGCCCTCGGACATCCACCTTATCATGCCGCTCTTGAAGGCATTGTCGGGCGCTTTACCGTTCTTCAGTATGCGCTCGAAGCCGCCCAGCATTCTCGCGGCGGTGAGGTCGTGCTCGCCCGCCACGGCGTAGACGTTATAGCGCATGCTGAGGTCGCAGACAAGCTCCATGGGCTCGTCTCCGTAGTCGACGATGTCGCCCAGCACGTACATAACGTCGCGGTCGCGGAATTTGATCTGCCGCAGCAGCTCGCTGAATTTTGTATAACAACCGTGCAGGTTTGCGGTCACATATGTCATTTTTATCTCCTTACCGCCGCACTCAGACGAGCCTGAGTGAACAGCTCTTCATGTATTCGGTCTCAATAGCAGGGTCGGCGGCGGCCACCATTTCGGCGAGCCGGTCGCAGACGGGGTCCTCGGTGTAAAAATGTCCGGCCTCGATGAGGTTGATACCCAGCTCCTCCGCCGCCACCATGCGGTGGTAGCCTAACCTGCCGCTGACGAGCGTGTCGGCGCCTGCGGCGCGTGCAGGCATTATAAAGTCGCGTCCCTCGCCGCCGAGCACCGCAACGCGGCTGCACCGCCGCCCGCAGGAGGCGACAAGCACCCCCGGCGCGCCGAGCGCTTCCTTAACCGTCCGCCCGAACTCGGCGGGGTCGGCAGCGTGCTCAAGCGTGCCGATTCTGCCCATCGGGACGCCCTCTCCGTCGCCGAACGGCTCAATGTCGGAGAGCCCGAGCGCCTCGGCGAGCATGTCGTTGACGCCGCCGTTCAGCGCGTCAAGCCGCGTGTGGAAGGACATGACGCCGATACCGGCGCGGACGAGATTTATCAGCTTTGCGCCCGTGCCGTCGTCCGGCGTGAGGCTGCGAAGCGGGTCGAATATCAGCGGATGATGCGAGAGCACCGCATCGAACTCGCCGTCGACGGCGGCATCGGCCACCTCGCCGGTGACGTCCAGCGCGATAAGCACCCGCCGCACCTGACGGTCGGGGTCGGGACAGCACATAAGGCCGTCGTTATCCCAGTCGCAGGAAAGCGAGCGCGGAATGCGGCGCCCGAGGTATTCGTACAGCTCACGTATGTTCATATGTTGGTCTCTCCATTCAGTTTTTCAAGCTGACGCAGAAGCTCTGCTTCGGGGTCGTCGGACGAGCGGTCGACGCCTCGCGCGCCGAGAATTGCGGCGTGGTGACGGCACTGCTGTCCGAGATAGCGGACATACAGCTGCCCGCCCTTATGTATATTGCACCTGCCGAGCTCATACTCGGCGGGAGTGTATTCAGCGTTATGGCCGGTATAGGCGGCGCATATGGTCTGGTAGATGCGTCCGTCGGCGAGCGACATGGTCTCGTCCTCAATACCGAAGCCGTGTGAAAGCAAATAGCGCCGCAGCTCGGCGCGGCGTGTAATGGGTTGGAGTATGAGCCGCACGCGCGGGTCGCGGACCCAGGCCGCCGCCTCTATAATCGAGGCGATGAGCTCGCCGCCCATACCGAATATGGCGATGTCGTCCGGCGTGTAGCTCTCGATGCCGCGCAGCCCGTCGGTAAGGACAAGCGAAACGCGCCCCACTGCGCCGTACTTCTCCACCGTCTGCCGGGCGCGCTCAAGCGGACCCTGCCGCACGTCCGACGCGACAGCGTCCGACGAGCGCCCTTCAATCACCATTGCGACAGGCAGGTAGGCGTGGTCGGTGCCGACGTCGGCAAGCCTGCCGCCGCGGACGTATTCCGCGGCGGTGGCAAGACGGGCATCGAGTTTCGGTGCCGCAAGGCTCATTTGCCGACAGATGCGAGGTAGTCGTTGAGCTTTTTGACCAGCTCGTCGGCGTCGGTTCCGTGGACGGCGCAGGCGTCTGCTATGCTCTCACCGCGGGAAGCGGGACAGCCGAGGCAGTGCATGCCGATCTCAAAGAAGAACTTAGCGGTGTTGACGTCGTACTCAAGAACGTCGCCTATCAGGGATTCTTTCGTTACCTTCATTGTTTAATCCTCCGAAAAAATATTTTTCTGCTTATATTATAAGGCCAAACCGTAGGATTGTCAATCAGATTTTTGAAATTTCGGCCGCCCGCACGCCGGGCGCTGCCGCCCGTAAAAAACCTCCCGATTCTATTGACAAAATGCGATTAATAATGTACAATAATATATCGACATTTTTCCGGCGGCAGGAATCCCGGGCCGCCGTTTGTGTTAGGGCAACAGGAGGCTATATGCACATTACCATAACCGGCAGGACAGGCAGCGGAAAGACCACTATCAGCAAGCTCATTCGAGACAAGCTCGGCTACGAGCGCTACAGCACGGGTGAATATCAGCGCGAAATCGCACTGAAGATGGGCGTAAACATGGTCGAGATGAACGAGATCATGAACGACAATCTGTCCTATGACCACATGATTGACAGCACCGTCGAGCGCGTCTCCCGCGAGCGCGCGGACGACAATATTATCTTCGACTCACGTATGGCGTGGCATTTTGCCGTCAAATCCTTTAAGATATTCGTGTCCATCGACCCCGTCGTGGCCGGCAAGCGCGTGTTTGACGACCCGCGCTCCGAGGAGCCGTACACCAGCGTCGAGGAGGCGACGCGACAGCTGGTCGTCCGTTCTGACGCCGAGAATCTCCGCTTCCGCACCATCTACGGTGTCGACAACTACGACTATGCCAACTACGACCTCATTCTCGACACCACCTACGCCGCAATTGACGACTACATCCCGATAATAAAGGAGGCTCTCGACGCCTACACCGCCGACCCCACCGCCTACCGTCGCCGCATATACATCTCGCCCCGCGCGCTGACCATCCTCGGTGACGCGACAGGCTTCGACGACGAGCCCATCCGGCTGATTCCCTATAAAAACCGCCACTTTGTCGTGACGGGCAAGGCCGCCGCGCGCCGCGCGCTCGAGGCGGGCGAAAAATACGTCATCGCCGACATTCCCGAGCTCTGAGCCAGCGTCGGTTAAGGCTTCACCGCGTAATTCCGATGGTGCAATTGCGCAGTCAGATTTTTCGTCAGATGAAACAAAAATCCGCAGGCTGTAGCAGCGCTACAGACAAGGATTTTTGTGAAATATGACGGAAAAGATGCAAGCAAGTGTGCCACTCGGACATTGCGCGGTGATGCCTTAAGAAAATCCATCATAAACCGCATAAAAGCAAAAAATCCCGGCGAGCGTTTCCGCTCGCCGGGTTTTTGGGTTTCAGCGCACAATTCCGATGGTGCAATTGCGCGGCTATGCTTATGTACCTCGACCCCTCACGACCTATTCTGCGAGTTCACCAGCTCGTCCGCGCCGTACATTTTGCGCAGGCGGGGCTTTTCGATTTTGCCGGTCGGGTTGCGCGGGACGTCGGCAAAAATTATGCGGCGCGGGCGCTTGTAGCGCGGCAGTGCACGGCAGAAATCGTTTATATCATCGACGGTGCAGGCGTGCCCCGCCTTCAGCTGTATCACGGCGGCCGCTATCTCGCCGAGCCGCGCGTCCGGCAGACCGATGACGGCGACGTCCAGCACGTCCGGGTGCGCGCTGAGGAAATTCTCTATCTGCACGGGGTACAGGTTCTCGCCTCCCGTGATTATGACGTCCTTTTTGCGGTCAACGAGCCAGATGAAGCCGTCCCCGTCGCGCATGGCCATGTCGCCGGTGCGGAGCCAGCCGTCGTCCGAGAGCACGGCGGCGGTGGCGGAGGGGTCGTTGTAGTAGCAGACCATGACGCCGTCTCCGCGCAGGCACAGCTCGCCGACCTCGCCGTCGGGCACCTCGCGCCCGTCGTCGCCGACGATACGCGTCTCCCAGCCGTAGCCCGGCACGCCGATAGCGCCGACCTTGTGCACGTTCTCGACGCCGAGATGCACCGCGCCGGGGCCTGTCGACTCGCTGAGGCCGTAGTTTGTGTCGTATTTGTGGTTCGGGAAGTAGCCAAGCCAGCGGTGCACCAGACTCTGCGGCACCGGCTGCGCGCCTATGTGCATCAGACGCCAGCACGAGAGGTCGTAATCGGCGAGGTTAAGTTCGCCCGAGTCGAGTGCGGCGAGAATGTCCTGCGCCCACGGCACAAGCAGCCAGACGATGGAGCACCGCTCGCGCGAGACGGCGTCAAGTATGAACGCCGGGCGCGTGCCCTTGAGAAGCACCGCGCGTCCGCCCACGAGCAGCGAGCCGAACCAGTGCATTTTCGCACCAGTGTGGTAGAGCGGCGGAATGCAGAGAAAAACGTCGTCATGCGTCTGCGAATGGTGCGCCTGCTCGACGCGGCAGGCGTGCATAAGCGCGCGGTGCTTGTGCAGAATGGCCTTGGGAAAGCCCGTTGTGCCGGACGAAAAGTAAATCGCGGCGTCGTCATCCTCGCAGAGGCCGCGGGACTCAAAGCTCGAGGAGCAGTCGGCGGTCATGGAGGCGTAGTCGTCGGCGAACGTCGGGACGACGCCGGGACCGGCGTAAATCAGCAGGCGGTTGCGGCTGACCTCGTCGGCTATCTCCTCGACGCGGCCGATAAACTCGGGTCCGAAAACCAGCGCGTCGGACTCAGAAAGGTCGAGGCAGTAGCGTATCTCGTCGGAGGAATAGCGGAAGTTGAGCGGAACGGCCATGGCTCCTGTCTTGAGAATGCCGAAATAAACCGGCAGCCACTCGAGGCAGTTCATCATAAGTATCGCCACCTTGTCGCCGCGGCCTATTCCGCGGCCGGTCAGGGCGTTGGCGAAGCGGTTGGCCTTCTCGTTGAAGACGTTCCACGTTATTTCTCGGCGATAGGTTGCGTTCGCGGTGGGCTGAACCAGCTCGTAGTCGCGCCAGGTCAGGCGGCGCGTCTCGGGCAGCTCGGGGTTGAGCTCGACCAGCGCCACCTCGTCGCCGTACAGATTTTTATTTTGTTCAAGAAGGTCAACTATTGTCATGGTTACCTCGGTTAAATTTATTCAGGCTATAATTCAGGTTGCATTTATTCAGGTTCTACTATACCACATCGCCGGTGCGTTGTCAAGTAGGGCGGGGGTATTGATGCCTCTCGCACGTCCGCCGTATATCCCCGCGTCGCGGCGAATATATTGTACAGTAAAATAAAACGGAGTGGATAAGCCAAATGAACACAACACAAACGCACAATAAATCCCCCGAGCCCGGCACGTCCCCCGGCAAGGGCTTTTTCCTCTCGCCGTCGGGACTGACGCCGGAGGAGGTCGCCGCGTCGCGGCGCGAGCACGGCACAAACGTCATGACAGAGCACCGCGGCCCCGGCTTTCTCCGCCGACTGCTCGGCAACCTCGGCGACCCCGTCATACGAATACTCATCGGCGCGCTCATCATCAACATTCTGTTCACGCTGCGCGGCGGCGACTGGATGGAGTGCGTCGGCATCGGCGTGTCGGTCGTGCTGGCGACGCTCATCTCGACGCTGTCCGAGCAGGGCAGCGAAAACGCCTTCCGCCGCCTGAGCCGTCAGGCGGGACAGGAAAAGTGCCGCGTGCGGCGGTCGCGCGGCGTCGTCACGCTGCCGGTCGGCGAGGTGGTGACGGGCGACATAGTGCTGCTCGCCCCCGGCGACCGCATTCCCGCCGACGGATTCATGATAAGCGGCCACGTCGGCGTTGACCAGTCGGCGCTGACGGGCGAGTCATGCGAGGTGCAGAAGTCACCGGCCGCCCGAGCCGCGGGCGCGGCGCGCAGCATCGCCGAGAGGCTGAATCCGGCATCGTCCGAGGCGGTATTCCGCGGGTGTGCCGTCATGACGGGCGAGGGCGAGGCCGTGATAGCCCGCGTCGGCGACGCGACGACGCTCGGCGAAATCTCACGCGAGGTGCAGGCCGAGACGCGGGACAGCCCGCTCAAAATCCGGCTTGCGAAGCTGGCAAAGCAGATAAGCGTCCTCGGCTATATAATGGCGGCGCTGATTATGGCGATAAGCCTCGCGAATACGCTGCTGCTTGACAGCGGCTGGCGCACCGACGTCATTCTCTCCAAGCTCGAGGACTGGCGCTTCATGGCCGGTACGCTGCTTCACGCGCTGACGCTGGGGCTGACCGTCATAGTCGTGGCCGTGCCGGAGGGTTTGCCCATGATGATAGCCGTCGTGCTGTCGGCCAACATACGCCGCATGGTGCGCGACCAGGTGCTGGTGCGGCGTCCGGTCGGCATCGAGGCGGCGGGCAGCATGAACATTCTTTTCACCGACAAGACCGGCACGCTGACCGAGGGCAGGCTGGCCGTCGGCGACATTTACGACGGCTCGGGACAGAGCTACCAAAGCACCGACGCACTGCGCCGTCGCGGCGGCGCGCTGTACGATGGCTTCTGCCGCGGCTGTCTTTACAACAACTCCGCCATCGTCGGCGCGGACGGCATCAGCGGCGGCAACTCGACCGACCGCGCGCTGCTCGCGTCGCTCCCGGCGGGCTGGTCGGGGCACGTGCGTGTGGTCAGACGTCAGCCGTTTGACAGTGCGCGCAAATATTCGTCCGCGGCGCTGTCGGACGGGCGGGTGCTGCTCAAGGGCGCGCCCGAGCTGCTGCTGCCCTACGTCCGCACGTTTATGACACCGGACGGCGTCGAGAGGCCGCTCGACAGCGCGGCGGTGTCCGCCATGCTGACCTCGCTCAACCGCACCGGCGCGCGCACGCTCATGCTCGCCGAGGGGCGGCATGGGCTGACGCTCGACAAAATCGGCAGTCTGACGCTCATATGCATCGTCACGCTGGAGGATCATCTGCGTCGCGAAGCGCCGGGAGCGGTCGCGCGGCTGCGCGGGGCGGGCATACACGTCGTCATGATAACGGGCGACAGCCGCGACACAGCCGAGGCCATCGCCACACGCTGCGGCATACTCGGGCGCGGGGTCGACCTGTGCATCGTCGGCGAGGAGCTGGCGCGCATGTCCGACCACAAGCTGCGCGAGCTGCTGCCGCGCATAGGCGTCATCGCGCGTGCGCTGCCCGCCGACAAAAGCCGCCTCGTGCGCATTTCGCAGGAGGCGGGGCTCGTCACCGGCATGACGGGCGACGGCATCAACGACGCGCCCGCGCTGAAGCGCGCCGACATCGGCTTTGCGATGGGCGCTGGGACGCAGGTCGCCAAGGACGCCGGGGACATTATCATACTCGACAACAATTTAGCGTCGGTCTGCCGCGCGGTGCTGTACGGACGCAACATTTTCAAGAGCATCCGTAAGTTCATCACGCTCCAGCTGACCATGAACTTCTGCGCGGTCGGGGTGTCGATGATAGGGCCTTTTATCGGCATCGACGCGCCGGTGACTGTCGTTCAGATGCTGTGGATCAATATAATCATGGACACTCTCGGCGGGCTTGCGTTTGCGGGTGAGCCGCCGCTCGAGTCGTGCATGCGCGAGCGCCCCAAGCGACGTGACGAGCCCATCCTCAACCGCTACATGGTGAACGAGATAGTCCTTCTCGGCGGGTTTACGGTCGGGTTATGTCTGTTATTTCTCAAGCTGCCGGGGCTTGTCGGGCAGTTCCGACCCGCGCAGGACAACATATATCTTCTGACGGCGTTTTTCGCGCTGTTCATCTTCGCGTCGGTCTTCAACTGCTTCAACGCGCGCACGGACCGGCTGAGTCTGCTCGCCGGGATTTCGGGCAACCCGGCCTTCATCGGGATAATGACGGCCGTGCTTGCGGTGCAACTGATATTTGTCTACCTTGGCGGCAGCGTACTGCGCACGGCACCGCTGACCGCCCGCGAGCTCGGTGTGACGATGCTGCTGTCGCTGGCGGTCTTCCCGGCGGATTTTATACGGAAGCTGATATGGAGGTTTTTCCGGGGAAAACGCGGGTACTGAGAAGGTGGGCGTATTGCATATGCCCGTATGCGGGGTACGGTGAAGGCGTATTGGCATATGCCTGTATGCTTTTAAGAATAGTTCTTTGCCCCCGAGGGTGCTCGCCGAACGTCGGCGGGACGAGTTTTAACTGTTCTTTTCTGCCGCGAGCAGAAAAGAACCAAAAGAGTCGCCCCAGAGAGGGCTAACCTACGGTTCGCCCCCTCTGGACTCCCCCACTCCCGTGGAGATGCGTGAGGGTGGCGGGCTCACCCTTGCCAAAGTCTGCATCCGGCGGAAAGACGCCTTTCGGGAAGCTCACTGCGTCCGCGTTCATACTCGCCGGAAAGCTCACCGGTATGATGGGGCTGGCAGGCTAACCATTGGACGCCCCGCCCCGGCGGCCCCCCGTGCGTCCCGGTGGGAGCGTCTGCGGTACAAATGGCTGTTGGAATGAGGTTTTCAAAAATCGCTTCACCGCTCAAATGAAGTTTGATAGAGCCGATAGCTCACGCTGCACCACCCGCGCCGTCATATTGCGGCTCCGCCGCTCATGAAGGCTAATTAGGCGGAAGGGTGGGCGGAAGTGTCCCCCTATGCGCGCCGTCATATTGCGGCTTCGTCGCTCATGAGGGCTAATTAGGCGGAGGGGTGGGCGGAAGTGTCCCCCTATGCGCGCCGTCATATTGCGGCTCCGCCGCTCATGAAGGCTATTTAGGCGGAAGGGTGGCGGACGTGCGCCCACTATGCGCGCCATCATATTGCGGCTTCGTCGCTCATGAGGGCTAATTAGGCGAGATAATGGGGCATGGCGGGCGGAACATAGGGCTTGCAGGCGAAAAAATGAGGC
>CAKRSS010000036.1 GCA_934401725.1 uncultured Eubacteriales bacterium
CACGCATGACGGGAGTGGGGGAGTCCAGAGGGGGCGAACCGTAGGTTCGTCCCCTTTGGGGCGACTCTTTTGAAGATGATTATGCCTTCGGCATAATCATCTTGTTCTTTCTCTGCTCGCGGCAGAAAAGTACAGTTAAATCACGTCCCGCGGACGTTTTGGCGTGTGCCTGCCAAGGCTAAAGAACTTTTCTTAAAAACCGTTTTCCGCCGAACGTCCCGCCGCGCCACCGGGTTTGAAGGCACTCATCCCGCATACAGTCATATGCAATACGCCTCCCCCCGGCTCGCCCATCGGACTAAAAAACTCTTTTTCAAAAAACTCTTTATAAGAAAGGATTCATAAACCATGTCAATTGGTTTTTTAGGCTACGGCAACCTTGCCAAAGCCCTCACCCGCGGACTTTGCCGCCCCGGCGGCGCGCTGTCGCCCGCCGAGATCACTGTCACTGCGCACTCTGACGCTACCATAAACGCCGCCGCCGCGGCGGGTCATGACACCTGCCCCGACGCCGCCGCGCTGTTCGCTAAGTGCGACACCGTGGTGCTGGCCGTCAAGCCGCGCGTCTTCCGCGAGATTGCACCCGCGCTGCGCGAATGCATCACGCCCGCGCATCGCGTCGTCAGCGTCATGTGCGCCGTCCATATCGACGAAATTGCCGCCGCGCTCGGCTGTCCCGTCATGCGTGTCATGCCGACGCTGGCCGCCGCCGACGCCTGCGACATACTCGGCTACACCATCCCCGACGGCGCAGATTTCTCCGACCTCGTCCCGCTGCTCGCCTCGCTCGGCGATGCCCTGCCCATGAACGAGCCCATGCTCGACCGCCTGACCGTCGCCGCTTCGTGCGGTCTCGGCTTCGCGGCGCACATTCTCGAGGCCTACAAGCGCGAGTGCATGGCGCTCGGCTTTGACAGCGCGCAGTCCGACGCCATCGTGCGTCGCATGTTCGTCTACGCTGCCGAGTGCGGCCGCGACGACCCGCACCCCGCACCCGACGACAGCTTCACCGCGCTCGAGTACCGTGTCGCTACACGCGGCGGCGCGACTGAGGCCGGTAACCTCGCCATGGACGCCGACCTGCGTCGTGCGCTGTCCGCCTGCTTCGGCGCGGCCGGCGAGCGCGCCATCCCGCGCGACTGACCACGACTGCGCCTTTCGCGCCTTATCTGCGCCTTATCTGCGCCTTATCTGCGCCTCGCCTGCGCCGTGGCTACGTCGCATCGAGCCCGCCCGCACTGGCATTTCCGCGCGCCGTGGCATATACTGTTGACAGAACACCGCGGAGGTCAGATATGAAAATCGTAATAATCAAATCCCCTGCTCTGCTGGCGCCGTTTCTGCGCAGGTTCTTCGGAATACGCAAATCCGGCAAGTAAAGCGACACCCCGTCGGGAAGTGAAATCCCGGCGGGGGTGCTTTTTTGACCGTGATTTTTCACAAAAACGAGGGGCTCTGACCGTCAGTTTCAACAAAAACTGCCGCTCGCGCGCGTTTCGGTCAAATAAAGATTGACAAATTGTCCGGGCGTATGCTATAATTCTTACAGTAGCTGATTTTACTTTAATGAAAGGAAATTTTACAATGAAAAGAATTATCACACTCGTTCTGGCGCTTATCATGGTGAGCGCGCTGTTCGTCGGATGCAACAACAACGCGAACAATCCGTCCGACTCCACGACTCCCACTGCCGGAACCACCACTCCGAAGCCCAGTGACACGACCCCGTCCGACACGACGTCCGCGAAGCCCGTGGAAACAACTTCCGCTAAGCCCAAGGATACGACAACCGCAAAGCCGCAGGACACGACAACCGAGGCTCCGAAGGTTGAGCTTCCCGCCATTCCCGAGGGCACCATGGTTTACTTTGAGAACTTCGACAGCTATGCCGACGCCAACGATTCCGACGCTGTTGCAAAGCTGCTGGGCTGGCAGATCCGCAACAAGCAGGATGGTGCACTGACCGACAACTCCGCGTCCTACGCAATTGAGAGCGGTCGGTTTAAGGTCACGAACTGGGCAGACGGCGCTGTTGCAACTCCCAACGACTCCTATGTCCTGATCGCCAACAGCAATTATATGGCTGCCGCCTGCCAGGGTGACTACACAATTCAGTATGACGTGTTCTACACTGCAGTCAAATCCCACGACCGTTACATAAATATAATCGAGAACTACGACGGCTGCAATTCCTACAACTCCTTCCACCTCCGCGCCTCCGGCTACGGTCACAACCAGAACCGCCTGTTTGGAACATGGAACGGACAATACGACCTCAAGGGCTCCGATCTCTATGCCCCCGACACGGATGACTCAGACGGCACCTCCTCTATAGCAAAGAAGCTGATGGGCGTTGATTACGATAAGACAAATCTCGTTCTGCTGAATGTTCCGGTCACTGTCCGTGTTCAGTGCAGCTACAACGACGGCCCCAGCATCTGGCTGAGAGACAACAGCAAGGCTGGCGCGCAGTTCGTCTGTGTCTCCAAGTACGACCTCGGCTCCACCGGTGCTATCTTCTGGAATGCCATCGAAGAATACGCGATCTGCCTTAAGGTCGGCGGTGCTATAGACGGTTACGTCGACAACATAGCCGTTTGGACCGGTCTCGGCGATATCCCCGCCGACACCTCCACCACCGCCTACACCACCGCAATCGCTGACTACCTCGCAAAGGTAAGCAAGTAATACAAACACAACCCCCGCCTCGTGCGGGGGTTTGTGTTTATACGAGGAAAATTTCGCGCGCTGCACCACAACAAAACGCCCCCTCGGACTTTCGTCCGAGGGGGCGCGTGTTATTGATCATTTCTTTTTGCGGCGGAGGACTGCTGCTGCGGGAAGCAGGCAGGCGGTGACGCCGAGAGCTACGACAGAGCCGCAACCGCCCGTTTTCTCGGGCGCGGTGGTGTTCGCTTCCGTGGGCTTCGGGGTGGTCGTGCCCGCGGGCTCGGGAGTCGTCGTGTCGTCAGCCTTGGGAGTCGTGGTATCATCGGACTTAGGAGTGGTGGTGTCATCGGGCTTCTCGGTTGTGGTCTCGACCGGCTTGGTGTCGACCGCCTCCAGCTTCTCGCCCGAGACGAGCATTCCCTTGTAAATGTTGACGTCGCTGATGGTTACGGGCTGATTCTCCCAGTAGGTGTAGAGGAAGAGCCCGACGTGCTCGGTGTAAAAAATGATGATTTCGGTGTCAACGGTCTCGTCAATGAGAACCCAGTTTCCGCCGCTGTCCTTTATGTAGGCCTTCATGGTGCAGCGCTGGCCGTTGAACTCGAGCGCGAACTCCTGCACGGACGGGAAAGTGCCGCCGTTGGTCTTGACGTTGGAGTCAAGATTGACGCCCGCATCGGCGTAGACTATGGTGTTGTGTCCCGCCAACGTGGACGTGCCGGCGAGAAGGCGTTGGTTATAGGAATAGCCGTAGATGCCGTACTGGTCGTCGACGAAAACGCCGAGCGCGGAATCGACGGTGTCGCGCGTGACGGTGTAGTACATGGTGTAGGCGTTGTTTGCGCCGAGCGGCAGGCAGGTGATTTCTGCGCCCCAGCGGCTCTTGGACTTGTTGGTCTTGGTATAGATGGTTGCCTTGCCGTGGTTGACGGCATCGACCTCAACGGTCGGGTCGCCGTACGTCTTTTCGGGCTTGTAAAACTCGTCACCGTAAAAGTCGACGGTGTAAACAAGATCGCCGTCCTTCGCGGCGGCGTACTTATCCTCCGCGGCGGCAACAGGAAGGCAGGCGAGACAAAGTGACATCAGAATACATGCCACAAGGCAGACAGCGGACAATTTCTTCATAAACATGACCTAACCTCTCTTAAAATATCCCCGCTCCAGCGGGTTCTCTACAAACAATTATATATCACCGCCAAACGTTTGTCAAGTGGGAGTTTTGTGCTCGGCGGGGGAGTTCGCCTGCGGACGGCGGAATCCCCCCACGCTGCCCGTCACCCACAGAACGTGGAATCCCCCTCCAAAAAGATTGCGGGCTATGTCTTGACTTTTCGGGATTTATGTGTATAATTAATGATGGAAGGCTAATGAAAAGAGAGATACATATGAAAACCTACAAAATGACCATCGCCGGACTGGAACGGCATCTGCCGATCTGTCCTCTTAACGATAAGCTGTCCATCGGAGCGTTCGTCATATTCGGCGACCCCGAGCTGACTACCGCCTGCGCCAAGGCTCTGCTTGAGCGTGCCCCGGAGTACGATTACCTCATCTCCGCCGAGGCAAAGGGCATTCCGCTGGTGCACGAAATGGCGCGCCTCGCGGGCAACCAAAAATATTTCCTCGCACGTAAGGCACCGAAGCTGTACATGACCGGCGTCATGAAGGTCACTGTCCGCTCCATCACCACCGATGCCGAGCAGCTCCTCTACCTCGACACCGCAGACGCAGACCTTATGAAGGGTAAGCGCATTCTCATCGTCGATGACGTCATCTCGACCGGTGAGTCGCTGCACGCAATTGAGGAGCTCGTCAACGAGGCCGGCGGCATCATCTGCGGCCGCATGACCATCCTCGCCGAGGGCGACGCGCGCGGACGTTCCGACATCACCTACCTCGAGCCGCTCCCGCTGTTCGACCACGACGGCAACCCGCTCGACTGAACCAAAGTATCAATCCCAAGAAAGGTATAAATCAATGGAAAGAACATACATCAAGGACGTAAAGCCCGGCGCGCGCTGCCGTATTGCGGGCTTCGTCGAAAACCTCCGCAATAAGCGCACTATGGCCTTCCTTGTCATCAAGGACATAACCGGCAAGCTGCAGGTCACGCTCGAAAAGGAAAAATACCCCGAGCTCGCCGCTAAGGTCGACACGCTCACAATACACTCGGTCATCTCGGTCGAGGGCGAGGTCGTGGCAAACGAGTACGTCAAAATGGGCGGCATCGAAATGCTGCCGGACGCGCTCGAGGTCTACTCCATCGCCGACGCCCTGCCCATCAAGGACGACTCCGAAATCGACTCCCGCATGGACTTCCGCTGGATCGACATGCGCCGTGAGCAGAACCAGCTCATGATGAAAATGCAGACCACGCTGACCGCCGCCCTGCGCGACTTCCTGCTCGAGCGCAACTTTATTGAGATCCACACACCTAAGCTGATCGGCGCGGCGAGCGAGTCCGGCTCCGAGGTGTTCGAGGTCAAGTACTTCGATACCAAGGCCTACCTCGCGCAGTCGCCTCAGTTCTATAAGCAGATGGCCATGGCCGCGGGCCTTGACCGGATTTTCGAGTCCGGCCCCGTATTCCGCGCCGAAAAGTCATATACCAATAAGCACGCCACCGAGTTCACCGGCTTCGACCTCGAGTTCAGCTACGTAACCAGCTGCGAGGAGGTCATGCACATGGAGGAGGAGCTGCTCGCCTACGCCTTCGCCCGCGTCGCTGAACGCCACGGCGAGGACATCGAGCGCCTGTTCGGCAAAAAGGTCATCGTGCCGACCGTTCCCTTCCCCCGCATCAGGCTGCGCGACCTCTACGCCGAGCTTGAGGAGCGCTACGGCTATACCGTCGCCGACGAGGCCAAGGGTGACCTGACCACCGACGCCGAGCACCTGTGCGCCAGGTTCGCTATGGAAAAGTACGGATCCGAATTTCTGTTCGTCACCGACTACGACGCCCGCGAGCGCGCCTTCTACCACATGCGCGACGAGCACGGCGTCCCGATGGGCTACGACCTCATCTGGCGCGGCTGCGAAATCACGACCGGCGCTGTCCGTGAGCACCGCTACGAGGTTCTCAAACGCCAGGCCGAGGAAAAGGGACTTGACAAGGACGTCGAGTTCTACCTCCAGTTCTTCCGCTACGGCTGCCCACCCCACGGAGGCTTCGGCCTCGGACTTGACCGCCTGACCATGCTCTTCCTCGGTCTCTCTATCAAGGAAGCCGAGTTCCTGTTCCGCGGTCCCAACCGCCTGACTCCGTAAGGCGTCGGCTCAACACGAAAAAATTTTTAAGGAGGGATAATACCCATGAAAAAGCTTTGTCTGATGCTTGCGGTGCTGACGCTGCTCTGCGCTGCCTTCATCGTCCCCACCGCCGCTTATACCGACGGTGAGCTCATTTACTCCGAGGATTTCACCAACCCCACCCTCGACTACACCGACAAAAATGACAACTACGAAGCCACCGTCGCAAACGGCAAGCTTGAGTTGCTGTGCTTCAAGGGCAGCGCTTTCTACCGTCTCCCCGTCGACGACGTGACCGGACTTGACAAGTTCACCGTCGTCTACGACTGGAAGTACATCAGCTCCGCCGAGCCCAACAACCCCGGCCACACGCTTTACTTCCTGTTCGGCATCAAGGACGCCACCAACGGCATTTACGTCGGTCTGTCGCACGTCAACGGAACCGAACATCTCGGCACTGTCATCAACGGCCAGTGGGGTCGTAAGTACCGCGGCCACTTCCAGGACGAGACCACTCTATCCAAGATGGCTGACATGAACACCGACACATTCCGCATCAAGATCGAGGTTGAGGACGGCGCTACCAAGGTTTATGTCAACGGCAAGCGTTACATCAAGGAGAGCGGCGAGGAGTGGAGAGACGCCGACAAGGTTGCTCCGCTGTGGTATGACGGCGGCTTCGGCTTCACCTCCCGTGGTGTAGGCGTTGACGTCTACATAGACAACATCGCCATCTACGCCGGAACCGGCATGGCAATCGACGATCTGCCCCAGATGAGCGAGGACACCACTCCCGTCGAGACCACGACCGAAACTCCCGTAACCACCCCTGAGCCCACTGAGACCTCGACCGAGGCTCCCGAGACGACTCCCGAGCCTGCCGGAACCACGACCGCAGCTCCCAAGGACACGACCACTGCAAAGCCGGATGACTCCATCACGGCTGCTCCCGAGAAGAGCGGTTGCGGCTCCGTCGTAGCGCTTGGCCTCATTGCCTGCCTGCTGCCTGCGGGTGTGGTGGTGTGCCGTAAGAAGCACTGATTGGGCGTATTGCTATCAATGAAGTGCGGTAGCACTTCGTTGATGTTGCCCGTATGCTGTTAGATTAAATTGATTTTTGCGGTTCTCGCAGGTGACGCCTGCGGGGACCGCTTTTTTGTATAAATAAGTTCTTTTACCTTGGCGGGCTGCCGCCGTGGCGAACTCCGACGTGTTCGAAGTGTACTTTTCTGTTATGCAACAGAAAAAGAACAATTTGATTATGCCGAAGGCATAATCAAATTCAAAAGAGTGCACCAACGTTTGGACAACCCCCAACTCCCTTGATGGATTGGTGGTGGCGGGCGCTGGCCTCATTAGCGCACGCATCCGGCATCACGCCTTTCGGTGACGCACGCCCTGTCCCCGCTCGGACTCGCCGTGGAGGCTGTGGGAAGCGTTTTTTCTAAACTTATAGGGACGTCTTTTGAGGTCGACCAGTGCGTGCGTGCGGATGGAAGCTTACAGTGGTGAGGCCGGGCGCGAAATGCTTGAGGGGGTTAGTTTGGGGCAGAAAAACGGCTAAAATTGAACGCTCGCCGAGCCCCGGAAGCCCCGTTTCCCGCCCGCGAGCCTCATTTTTTTGCCTGCAAGCCCCATTCTCCGCCCGCCATGCCCTATTATCTCGCCTAATTAGCCCTCATGAGCGGCGAAGCCGCAATATGATGGCGCGCATAGTGGGGCACTTCCGCCCCCTTCCGCCTAAATAGCCTTCATGAGCGGCGAAGCCGCAATATGATGGCGCGGGTCGTGCGGCGTGAGCTATCGGTTCTATCAAACCTCATCCCAGCGGTGAAGCGCCCTCCGAAAACTTCATTCCAACAGCCATTTGTACCGCAGACGCTCCCACCGGGACGCACGTAGGGCCGCCGGGGCGGGGCGTCCAATGGTTAGCCTGCCCAGAAAACGGTTCCAGTGCATGTCCCGGCGAGTATGAACGCGGACGCAGTGAGCTTCCCAAAAGGCGTCTTTCCGCCGGACGCAGACTTCGGCAAGGGTGATTCCGTCCCCATGACGCATGACGGGAGTGGGGGATGTCCAACACTTTGGGGCGACTCTTTTGAATTTGATTATGCCTTCGGCATAATCAAATTGTTCTTTCTCTGCTCGCGGCAGAAAAGTACAGTTCTTAACGTCCCGCAGACGTTCGGCGTGTACACTTCGAACACGTCGGAATTCGCCACGGCGGCAGCCTGCCAAGGCCAAAGAACTCTTCTTAATAAAAAAGCAGTCCCCGCCGGACGTTCCGGCGAGAACCGCAAAATCAATTTAACTAATCAGCGCACAGGCATATGCAATAGCCCACACTCACCCCAGCTTCACGTCTGCCAACACCCACGAGTGATCCGAACCCCAGATCTGCTCGTTGAAAATCAGCATCTCAAAACGCTTGCAGATGGCATCGTTGGTCGCGAAGATGTGGTCGAGGGCGAGGCCGTAGCCGCTCATCGGGTTGCCGAGGTCGTGGTATGAGCCCTCCTCGTTGAGACGTACCTCGCAGTCGTAACGCAAATCGCGCATGCCGTTGGCCGACTGCATGTCGGCGTAGTCCTGCGTGCCCTCGGTCGTGTTGAAATCGCCCGTCGACATGACCGGCCCCAGCTTGTCGAGCTTGTGCACTATTTCCGCCCACTCCGCAATCTGTACGTCGGTGCTCTCGGAGTCAAAGCCGTCAAGGTGCGTGCTTGTGAAGCTGAATACCTTGCCCGTCGCCTTGACGCGGAAGGTCGCCCACGCAAGCGCGCGCCCGCGGATGTTGTTTCCGACCGAATATTTGTGCGTCCCGCTGTCGAGAACGTCGAGCAAATCCTTGCGATAAAGAATCGTCGTGAAATAATAGTCCTTGCCGTTCGGCGACATGACCTTGAAAATGTCGTATTTGTCCGCGTCGTGATACTCGGAGAAGCAGGCGTACCACGCCGGCGAGAACTCCTGTATACCGATCACGGTCGGCTGATAGTAGTCGAGCGCCGCGAAAAACACCTCCTTGCGGAAGGCGACCGGAATGCGGCCGTTGTAATTCTCGTACTCGGCGAGAATGTTGCAGCTCATGACGCGCACGTCGGCGCCGTCGGCTATGGTCGTGTTGTTGTAGGGGTCGTCGATGTAGCTGCCCTCGAGCAGGTAGCCGGACGGCACCTCGACCTCGCTCGCCTCACCTATGAGGTCAGTGACAAGAGACGCCGCCGTCTTTGCCAACGAGTGCAGTCCGCCCGCGCGGAGAACCAGCTTGCTCCCCACCGACTCGAGCCGGTAGTGCAGATAGTCCTGCGCGCCGACCTTGGCGCTCTCGGCGCGGTTGGTGTCGCCGAAAATTATCTCGTAATCGCCCGCGGGCTCGCTGTCCTTGACGATGTCGAGGACGTACCCCGTCTTCTCGGCCAGCTCGTCGCGCAGCGTTTGCAGCGTGTCGAGCATGTAGGCGTCGGAATACACCATGCGGTAGAGCGACAGTTCGTTGCCCGCGATGGTGAATTTGCTCACGGCGTACTCCGCTGACGTCACGCTGTGCTCGAGCGAATCGAGCGTCAGCGCGGCGCTCTCGCCGCTGCCGCGAAGGCCCGACTTCATAGTCTCAAGCAGCCAGTCGACGGCGGCGTTCATGGTCTCCGCCCGGTAGGCCGCGACGACTATCTTGTGCCCGACCACCGTGACGCGGTAGTCGTTGTAGCGCAGGCCTGCGAACACCTGCGCGCTCTCGTCGTAGCCGGTCTTGCCGAGCAGTATCTCGTATGTTTCGGAGTCGCGCGTCTGCCCCGCCTCGACGTAGTCGTCGAACGAGCGCAACCTCAGACCGGTCGCCTCGCGGAAGGCCTCGGTCAGGCGCTTGACCGTCTCTTTGGTGGCGTTGTCGGCGAGAATGGGGTAAATCAGGTCGTATTTCACCTTGCCGGACTCGATTATGTGCACCTTGCCGTCGTCGGGCGCGGTGGTCTCGGGGGGCGTCGGGTCGCAGGGCTGCGTTCCGGACGTGCCGGCCGGCGTGGTGTCCGCCGGGTCAGAGCCGCCGCCCGAGCAGGCGGCGAACAGTCCAGCGCACATCACGCACAGGCACAGCGCCGCGGTAATTCTCACGTAAATTTTCATATTGCTCCTATTCAAAAGCCCTACCGCAAAGTGCGATACGGCTTTTTTGGGCTTCACCGCGTAATTCCGATGGCGCAATTGCGCGGTGATGCGCCTTTGATGCATTATTTCTTTTTGGCAACGACGTAGGCCGCCAGAGCAAACGCCAGCGTCATAACGCCGCCGGCCATTGCTGACGAGCCGCAGCCGCCCTTCTCGGGCGCAGCCGTGGTGGAGTCCTTGGGAGCCGCGGTGGTCGTATCCTTGGGAGTGGTGGTCTCGGAAGGAGCCTCAGTTGTGGTGTCCTCGGGGGTCGTTGCGGGAGCCTCGGTGGTGGTCTCAGAGGGCGCGGGAGTAGTCTCGGCAGGAGCCGGGGTGGTCTCGACGGGAGCGGGTGTCGTGGTGTCGGGGGCGTTGTAGTCAACACCGGGGACACCCTTGATCTGCTCGTACTGATTGATGTTGTCGTTCTTGGTCAGGCTGCCGAAGTTCGGCGTGTCGTAGGACTTGGCCGTCGCGCCGTCGCTCTGCCAGTTGAGAACCTTGGTGTTGGAGGCGTTGACGGGCGTGCCGAAGAACTGCGAGGTTCCGTCGTCCACGCCGTAGACACGGACGTAAGCACCGCGGCCGGTGTCCTCACCGTCGGCGTAAGCGCCCAGCTCCTGACCCTTGTTCTTGTCAAAGCTGCCGCGCTTGTTGACCATGAGGTAGCGCGTATCGGTCGCGAGGTGGTTCTCCTCGCCGTAGAAATAGGCGGAATCGGTGGTGTCGACGCGCACGATCTGCGTGGCGGCGGGAATGTTCATAGCGGTGCGGACGGTCTCCTCGGTGGCCGACTTCTGCGCGTCGTTGAACACGACCCAGATAACCGCCAGCTCGCCGGACGACAGCGTAATCTTGCCGCCCTCAAGCACGGGCTTTATAAGTCCCTTGAACTGCTCGCCCTCGACGAACTGCTTGTTTGTCGCACGGCCGCTGACTATCATGAACTCGTAGTCGTTGAGGTCAAGCACGCCGTCGGTGTTGTTGTATATCTCGATCAGCTGACCGAAGCCGCCCGCGAGCTCCTGCGACGGGCTGACGCATATCTCGGTGATGAGAATGTCGAAATTGCCGTTGGAAAGGTAGGCAGCGGACGCGGGCAGCACCGTCACTGCAAGCAGCAGCGCCAGCGCGAGCGCGATAACGAATACTTTTTTCATTTGCGGTTTCATATGCGTAGTTCCTCTTATTTCATCTCAGCAAACTTCTTGTTGATGTCATCCATCTTGCTTTGAATTGTGGGGATGACCTCGGCCATCTTGGACATCCAACCGGTGTTGTTGGCCTTAACGGCGTCGTTGTAGGTCTTGGTGAACTTATCCTCGAAGACGGCGGAGAAGATACGGCCGTTGTCGAAGATAGCACCGGCACGGATGATGTCGTACATCTTGGAGGTGGTGTCGTCAAAGGCATACTTTATCTTCATAGCCGACTCGAAAACAGCGGGAGACAGCACGCGGTAGCCCTCGGAGCCCATGCACTCGAGCACGGCGCTGCACATGTCGGCGTCGGCGCCGTTGTTGAGGATGGCGTAAAGCGAGAAGGCGTTGCCCATTACGGAGTAGTAGTCCTTCTGTCTCTCGTCGTACTTGGGAGGCGGCATGATGCCGAACTCAAGTCCGTCGACCTTGAACTTGGACATGGTGTAGGAGGCTATGTTGGAGAAGAACAGGCAGCGACCGTCAGCGAAGGCGGTGTTGCCGACGCCGGTGCTGGAGGCAAACAGCGTATCAGGCGAGCCGTGCAGCCAGCCGAACACCTTCTCAAGCAGGCCCTGCATTTTCTCGCCGGTGAAGGAGTCGGAGATGACCATCTTGCCGTCCTTGACGTCGACAGCGGTGATACCGCAGCCCCAGATAAGCGGCTGGGACTGTGTGTTGGCGGCGATAAAGCCGAATCTGTCCCCGTTGTCGGAGACGCCGTCGCCGTTGGCGTCAAAGTAGACGCCCTGGGTCAGCTCTATCATTTTGTCGATGGTCCACTCGCCGTCGAGCACCATCTGGTACATCTTGTCGACGGCAGTACCCGCGTCGGCGGCCAGCTTTTTGTTGACATAGATTATGTCGAGGTTGTGGAAGAGCGAGAGCGAGATGTCGCCCGAGCAGAAATACAGCTTGTCGCCGAGCGCCGACTGATTCATCAGCGTATCCGGCCACCAGGGCTTGTCGACATCAAAATATTTGGTGTCGAGCAGGTTCTGGCAGTAGCCGTTGTAGGCGCACATGGCGGTGGTGCGGCTGTATGCCGCGATCATGTCGTACTCGCGGGAGGTTCCGGCGGCGATGTCGGCGCTGACCTTCTGGGTGAAGGCCGAAACGTCAGAGGAGCCGCCCTTGGTCTTGATAAAGGCGAGTTCAACCCCGAGTCGGGTCTCGACGTTGAGATTGCGCTCGTAAAGCGCGTTCTCGACGGGCTCGCCGCTCTGTTCGGCGTCGAATTCCTCGTAGGTCTGACCGTCCCAGACGAGGAAGGTCAGCTTTTTGCCGCCGTAGTTGAGGTCCTGCGGCAGGGCATCTTTGATGTAGCCGTTGTCGTCGACCCCGTCGCCGCCGACTTCGTTTCCGTTCGCGTCGGTGACGGCCGCGGTGGTGTCGGACGAACCGGGCGTCGGGGTGGTGGCGGCGTCCTTAGGCGTGGTGGTGTCTGCGGAATCGCCGGGCTTGGCGCAGGCGACCGCGAGCAGCGCGACCGAAAGCATTGCCAGCACGAGTGCCAGCAGCCTTATGCATCTTTTCATGGTTTTTCTCCTTGGTATGGGTATATGTTGTTGACCGGGTGTCCGGCCTCGCTTACTTTATGCGTCCGCGCAGGCCGTTCAGCACGTCGGCGGCGCCGTCGTGCACGTAGCCGACGTCGTTTCCGGCGAAGATGAGGCGTGCGCCGCGAGAGAGCCACTGGTCGATGACCTCGGGCACAAAGCCCATCGAAACGCCGAACAGCTTGTTGTACTTTTTCATGACCTCGCCGATGCGGTCGTAAATCGGCATCATGTCGGGGTGCGTGACGCGGCCGATGTGGCCGACCGAGCCCGAGAGGTCGTTCGGGCCGACGATGTAGGCGTCAATACCCTCGACCTGCACAATCTCCTCGAGGTGCTCGACGGCGTCGATGTGCTCGATCTGGAGTATGCGCCACATTTTGCGGTAGGTGTGGTCGACGAACTCGACCTGCGGGATAGTGCCGTAGTCCAGCGCGCGCAGCGGGCCGTAGCCACGGACGCCGCGAGGCGGGTACTCGCACGACTCGACGGCGCGGCGGGCGTCGTCAGCGCTTCTTATGTAGGGGAAGATGATGCCCTCGGGCCCCATGTCGATGACGGGCTTCGCCAGCACCATGTCGTTCCACGGAATGCGGACGAAGGCGGGCGTGCCGCCTGCGCGTGCGGCGATGAGGTTGTTCTGAAGCGACTCGATGCCGATGGCGGTGTGCTCCATGTCTATCCACAGCACGTCAAATCCGGTCTCGGCCATGCACTCGGTGAGTGAAGGCGCGCCGCAGAAGACGTGCGAGCCGAGAATTATCTCACCGTTCTCTTTTTTTCTGTTAAGATTTTCAATGTTATACATTGTGTTGCCGTCCTTATCTAATTATGGCTTCACCGCGTAATTCCGATGGTGCAATTGCGCAGTCAGATTTTTCGTCAGACGAAACAAACATCCGCAGGCTGTAGCAGCGCTACAGACAAGGATTTTTGTGAAGTATGACGGAAAAGATGCAAGCAAGTGTGCCACTCGGGCATTGCGTGGTGATGCCTTATAACTCTATGCACATGTGCATGATGAGCTTTCTGTTCCAGGTGTAGGTGATGTACAGCTTGCCGTCGACGTAGCGCAGCGCGGGGTAGGCGAAGGTTCCGGCTCCGGTCGCGAGGTCAGTAAGCTTCGACCAGTGCTCGCCGTTGTCGTCGGAGACGAGAATGCTCAGCGGCGTGCGGCGTCCCCAGACGCTGTCGCGGCGGTTGCCGACGGGGTTGCAGGCAAGATACAGCCGCTCCCCTGCCCTCTCGACGTCGATGCCGCTGTTGTTGTTGGGCAGCTCGGTGGCATAAGCGGGACTCCAGGTGACGCCGCCGTCACATGAGTCGGAACGGAAAATGCGTCCCTCGGTCGAGCGCATGAGCGCGTGCACCTGCCCCGGCTTGCTCTCCCACAGCGTCGGCTGAATGAGACCGTGCGCCGTTTTGTCCTCGCAGTAGGCGATAAACTCGGGCGGGATGGTGATGTCGCCGCTGCGCGACCAGGTTGCACCGCCGTCGGTCGAGCGGTCGATGAAGCACTTCCACTCGCCCGCCTCGGTCGAGCCGGGCGCGAGCAGCGTGCCGTCGGCAAGCTCTATGACCTTGTTTCTCACCGGGCCGCGGCCGCCGCTGACGTCGCCCTCGACCAGCTCGCGCCCCTCGGTGAATGTCTCGCACTCGTCGTCGGACACCATGACCATGGTGCGCCACTCGGCTATCGGCTTGCCCGCCTTATAAAACAGCCAGATGCGGCCGTCCGGCATGCGGTGAAGCACGGGATTCCAGTGCGGCTGACCGTCCTCGGGGGTCAGTCTGCGGGGCTCTCCCCACTTGCCGCCGCTCTTTTTCGCGCCGAAAATGCAGACGTCGTCCGCGCCCTCGGCACTTCCGTGAAACCAGACGGCGAATATGTCCCCGCCCTCGAGCAGCACAAAGTGGCTCGCGTGGCAGGACGCGTCGTCCAGCGGGTAGATGTACTCATTGCTAAGAATTTTCATGGGTTGCGTTTTTGCCTTTCAGGTCAATGCTTTTTGTTAACTTTTTTGCGTGTCAGCTCGGCGTTACGCATGGACATTATGATGTGACTGCGCATGACGTCGGCCGCGCGCTCGGGCGAGCCGGAGGCGATGGCCTCGATCAGCTTGCGGTGATAGCGCTCGGCGTCCTCGTTTGCGCCGTCGAGAGTCAGGTTGTGCTCGATCATGGCGGCTATCTGCTCGGTCAGCGAGTTGAGGAAGAGATAGAGCATGCGGTTGCCGCCTATCATGGCTATGCGCGAATGGAAGCGCGTATCGTCGCGGGCGAACTTTTCGCTGTCGTCCTTGTTGAGGCTCATCTCGTCGACTATGGCGTTGAGCTCGTCGATGTCCTCGGGGATGGCGTTGTTGGCCGCCAGCTGCGCCGACAGCACCTCGAGCACCAGTCGCACCTCAAACAGCGACGACATATCTATATCCGACATTCTGACCATCCGCCCGACGGTGCGGCTGAAGTCCTCGGTGGAGGGCTGCGAAATGTAAGCACCCTCGCCGTTTTTCTGTGAAATAAGCCCGCGGGCGTTGAGCAGCATGAGCGCCTCGCGAATGACAGGCCGCGACACGCCGAAGCTGGTCGCCAGCGCCTGTTCGGAGGGCAACTTGTCGGTGGTGCTGATGCGGTCGGAGAGTATCATCTCCTCGAGCCGGTCCGCGATTTGCTCGTACATGGTTACTTTTTTGATTTCGGTATTGAAGTTATTCTGCATGTCTCACTTTTCCGTTATTATAAAGATTTCGGTTGAGTCGAAGCTGCTTAGATTGGCGTTTGCGGGGTTGAAGGAGCAGTAGAGCGCCCCCTCGAACCAGCACGCACCCTCGATCTCGATGAAGGATGTGGCCGCCGTCCAGTTGCGGCTGCGGAGAATGTCCGTGGTGATGCCCTCGAAGCTCAGCACGCGGCGGCGGCTTATTTTGCCGTCCGCAAGCTCAAAACGACTGAGCCGGGGCTTGATTTTCTGCGTGCCGCCGATAATGCAGATGCTGCCGTCGGCGCACACCTCCATGCCCTGAAAGCTGGTGTTGTAGCAAATGTCCTCGAGCGCCTTCTGCCCGGTCGTGCCGAGGAACGCGCCTGTCGCGTCCGCAAGTGAAATCATGGGCGAGGCGTCGAGCATAGCGTTGATGGCAGAGAGACGGTAGGCGGTGAGGTAGTGGTAGCCGTTCTTGCCGGTGCCGTTTTTGTCGGTGCGGATGTAGAAGGAAATTATGTCGGCCTCGGCGTCAAGCGCGAAGTTGATACGGAAAGGCTGCGCGTCCGAGTGCAGCAGCTGACCGTTCGCCGTGGCGCGCTCCATGCCGACGATAACGCGCTCGTCGACAATCTGCCCCGCCTCATAGCGCAGGCGGGTGACGGATGTCGCCCAGCCATAACTGTTGATGGGGTTGGCGTCGCTCGCTACATATAAGTAGACCTTTCCGTCGATGACGGCGAGGTCAAACGACTCGCCGTGGCCGTAGCCGGGCAGCACGGCGAAATCAACCATGCTTGCGACCTTGCCGTCGCTCCCGACCTTGAGGCGGGAGAGATAGATCATGTCGCCTACGCGCTGGACGGTGAAAATCCACAGCCCGGCACCGTCGTGCAGCATTGCGAACTGCTGGACGACCTTGTCACAGGGCAGTCCGTCGAGGCGGTAGGCCGCCGCCGCGCCGAGTCCCGGATTGACCGGCGCGGTGGTGGTGTCCGCAGGAGTCGTGCCCGGAGCGGTGTCCGGAGTTGTTTCCGGAGCCATGCCGGAGGTGGTATCATCAGGCGATGTAATATCCGAGGTATCGCCGGGAGTAGTTACAGGGGGCGTGGTGTCTGACGGGGTGGTTTCGGCGGGGTTTTTGCCGCCGACGCATGAGGTGAGCAGTGTTGCCGCAACGCAGAGCACCGCCGCAATTTTCGCGAGAATTTTCACGTCTTTCACGGGCAGGGTCTCCCTTCAGCTGTATACCTGTTTTACAGGTTGCACCGTGATTATAACATCAACCCGGTGTTGTGTCAATCCCCGGACAGGCATTTATTAATAGAAAAGTCGTCATTTCGTCGGTTTGCACAGCGCAACGGCGTGTTTTTTAGTGAAAATGACGTGAATTCCGGCCTCTGTTTTGTTTGACATTGCCCTGCGGTTATGATACAATGTTTATATACCTGTATTACAGGCCACTAAATCAAGGAGCAACAAGTCAAAAATGCCACGCTACAACCTTTTGTACGTATTCGCCGACCAGATGCGCTACGACATCCCCGACTACGCCGGCGGCACTCATCACATATGTCCCAACCTCGACGCGCTCGCCGCCGAGAGCGTCAACATGACGCAGGCGGTGTCGTCCAACCCGGTCTGTGGGCCCTACCGCGCCTGCCTCTTCACCGGACGCAACTGCACCTCGAACGGCATGGTCATCAACGAGATACGCTTCAACCCGCACCAGCGCTGTCTCGCGCACGTCACCACCGAGAACGGGTACCGTTCCGCCTACATCGGCAAGTGGCATCTTTACAGCGACGAGCTGCGCAACTTTTACGACCCCAAAAACTCCTTCACGCCGCCCGGCGAGCACCGTCTCGGCTTTGACGACTACTGGGCGGCCTACGGCTTCTCGCACGCCTACTACGGTGACCTCGCCTTCTACCACCTCGACACGCCCGAGCGCATCTGCGCCGGCGAGCGCTACATGCCCGACGTGCAGACCGACCTCTGCATCGACCGCATGAAGTATTACAGCGAGCACCCCGAGCAGCCCTTCGCCATGTTTCTGTCCTACAGCACGCCGCACGGGCCGTGGCGCCGCAACAACGTCCCGCGCGAGTGCTACGACCGGCTCGAGGGCGCGGAGTTCCCCGCCCCGCCCAACTTTTCTGTCGAGGACGACCCGCACGGCGACATCTGGGCGCACCTGTCCGACGACACGCGGGCGCGGCTGCCCGAATGGCGGCGCATTTACGAGGCCATGATTGCCAACGTCGACGACAACGTCGGGCGCATAATGGCGGCGCTGCGCGAATACGGGCTTGCGGACAACACCATCGTGGTGTTCACGTCCGACCACGGCGAGTGCTTCGGCTCGCACGGACGGCGGCAGAAGAGCGTATTTTACGACGAGGCGGCGCGGGTTCCGTTTCTCATACGCCTGCCGGGCGGCGCGCACGCGCGCGAGTGCGACGCGCCCATCTCGACCGTCGACGTCATGCCGACGCTGCTGGGACTTATGGACCTGCCAATCCCAGACGAGACAGAGGGCGTCGACTTGTCCTCATTATTAAACGAGGCCGGCGGCGAGGCGCCCGAATTTGCCTTTATGCAGGGCACGGGCTCGGTCGCCATCTACGCGGACGGCTACGAATGGCGCGCCATCCGCAACAAAAACTACACCTACGGCATCTGGCTTCGCGACGCGGAGGAGCACCTTTACGACAACGTCCGCGACCCGTACCAGATGCACAATCTCGCCACCGACCCGGCGCACGCCGAGCTGCTGAACCGTCTGCGCGCCTGGACTGACGCGCACATGCAGTCAATCGGGGACACCTTCCCGCCCGTCTCACGCGCCGACCGCGACTGGATATACCGCAGGCGTGTATGGCGCGGCGAGAACGACGTATTCGACCCCTGCCCTTACGGCGACGCGGAGCACCGTCCGGCGGACGAGCCGCTGTATCTTGACGGCGGCGAGCGGTTCGCATTCTACCCCATCTATGACAAGCGCGAGGAATACGCGGTGTCGGACGGCGTCAAGGTCATGATGGACTATGTGTTTTACGGGGCCTACAATCTGCGCCGCGTGACGCTCCCGGCGACAATCGAGCAGATAAACAACGGCGCTTTCTCCGAGTGCGCCATCGAGGAGCTTGACATTCCGGACGGTTGCCGTAGTATCGCGGCCTGCGCCTTTTACCGTGCGCGTTCGATGCGCCGCGTGCGTCTGCCCGCCTCACTCGAGCACATCTCAGACTCAGCCTTTGACGACTGCCCCGCGGTACTTGAGGTTGCTGCCGGGTCCACGGCGGAGGACTACTGCCGACGGCTGGGGAGAAGGTATATTACTTATTAAGGCATCACCGCGTAATTCCGATGGCGCAATTGCGCAGTCAGATTTTTCGTCAGATGAAACAAAAATCCGCAGGCTGTAGCAGCGCTACAGACAAGGATTTTTGTGAAATATGACGGAAAAGATGCAAGCAAGTGTGCCACTCGGACATTGCGCGGCGATGCCTTAAGTAATCAAGGTGAAGTCGGGGGACGGGGGGAGGCGTATTGGCATATGCCTGTATGCTTTTAAGAATAGTTCTTTGCCCCCGAGGGTGCTCGCCGGAACGTCGGCGGAAGGCGTTTTTTTGAAAAAAGAGTTCTTTGGTCTTGGCAGGCGCACGCCGTGAAGGCCACCGACGGTGGAGAAGTGTACTTTTCTGCCGCGAGCAGAAAAGTACCAAAAGAGTCGCCCCAAAGGGGACGAACCTACGGTTCGCCCCCTCTGGACTCCCCCACTCCCTTGATGGATTGGTGGTGGCGGACAGTGGCCTCATTGGCGCACGGCTCCGGCATCACGCCTTTTGGTGACGCACGGCCCTGTCCCCGCTCGGACTCGCCGGAGGGGTTCTAAAGGCGTTTGTTCTAAACTTATAGGGACGTCTTTCGGGGTCGACCGGTGCGTGCGTGCGGATGGCAGCTTATAGTGATGAGGCAAGGCGTGAAATGCTTGAAAAAGTTAGTTTTTGCTCTGATTGGTGCGCCGATTCCGAAAAAATATCCGTTTAATTAGCCTTCATGAGCGGCGGAGCCGCAATATGATGGCGCGCATAGAGGGGCGCGGGCTTGCGATTTCCGCTCGACAGCAGCTAAACCGCCGCCGTGCCCGCTCGTTTCGGCCATTTCCGAAAGAAATTCTGCCTAATTAGCCATCATGAGCGGCGAAGCCGCAATATGATGGCGCGGGTAGTGCGGCGTGAGCTATCGGTTCTATCAAACCTCATCCCAGCGGTGAAGCGCTCTCTGAAAACTTCATTCCAACAGCCATTTGTACCGCAGACACCCCCACCGGGACGCACGGGGGGCCGCCGGGGCGGGGCGTCAATGGTTAGCCTGCCCAGCGAAAAGTTTCAGTGCACACAACGGCGAGTATGAACGCGGACGCAGTTCACTTCCCAAAAGGCGTCTTTCCGCCGGATGCAGACTTCGGCAAGGGTGAGCCCGCCACCCTCACGCATCCCCACGGGAGTGGGGG
>CAKRSS010000037.1 GCA_934401725.1 uncultured Eubacteriales bacterium
CGCCGAGACCATCACGACATTGTTGCGCGACGTCGGCATCGTGGCGCAGACGATACTGCTCGCGGCCACCGAGGCGGGACTCGGCGGCTGCATGGTCGGCAGCTTCGACCGCGACAAGCTGCACGCCGCGCTGAACATTCCCGAGACCAACATGATAATGCTGGTGCTTGCCCTCGGCAAGCCGGACGAGCGCGTCGAGCTGGTCGAGGCGCAGGGGCACGATGTCGCCTACTACCGCGCCGACGGCTGCCACTACGTCCCCAAGCGCCTGCTCAAGGACATTATACTTTAATGAAGGAAAAAATGCAAAGCACAGATACAGCCCCCGAGAGCTCCGGCGTCCTGCTTGTCGACAAGCCGTCGGGGCTGACCTCGCACGACGTCGTCAACCGCGTGCGCCGGGCGTTCGGGATACGGCGGGTCGGCCACACCGGTACGCTCGACCCCATGGCGACGGGACTGCTCGTCGTGCTCGTCGGGCGCGCGGCCAAGGCGGCGGAGTACATAGTCTGCCACCGCAAGCGCTACGAGGCGGTGCTGCGTCTCGGGCTTACGACCGACACCGAGGACGTCACCGGTCAGACGCTGACAGAGCACGCGGGCGCGCTCCCCACACCCGAGCGCGTGGAGGAGGTTTGCGGGCATTTTCGCGGCGAGATAATGCAGGTGCCGCCTATGTACAGCGCGCTGAAGGTCGGCGGGCGCAAGCTGATGGACATCGCGCGGGCGGGCGGCGAGGTCGAGCGCCAGCCGCGCCCCATCACGATTTACGGCCTTGACTGCGAGCCGACCGGGGAGCCGTCCGACTACCGTCTTTCGGTCGACTGCTCGGCGGGGACATACATCCGGACGCTATGCGCCGACATCGGTGCCGAGCTCGGCTGCGGCGGCGTGATGGCGGGGCTGCGGCGCGTGAGCGTCGGCAATTTTGACGTGTCGGACGCGCTGTCGCCCGTGGCGTTCGACTCAATGACGCGTGCAGAGCTCGAGGCACGCCTGCTTCCGACCGAGACGCTTTTCGCGGACTGCCCGGTTGTGGTGCTGCCGCCGTTTTTCGAGCGGCTGTGCCGTTCGGGCTGTGAAATTTACCAGCGCAAGCTGGGGACAGCGCTCCCGCTCGGCACCCGCGTGCGTTTATACGCCGCAGACGCGCACTTCTTCGCCCTCGGCGAGGTCGCCGAATACCCCGACGGAACGGCGATTAAGGCGATTAAGCTGTTTGAGGTGTAGGGGAGATGTGGGGCGTATTGCATATGCCCGTATGCGGTTTTAATTGAATTTTGAGGTTGCGGTTCTCGCAGGGAAGTCTGCGGGGACTGCTTTTTTATAAATAGTTCTTTAGCCTTGGCGGGCTGCCGCCGTGGCGAGGCGTATTGCATATGCCTGTATGCAGAATAAGTTCTTTGGCCTTGGCAGGCACCCGCCAAAGGTGCAGAACTATTTCAGCATACAGGCATATGCAATACGCCCACTCCCACACAAAAAGCGGTTCCCGCAGGCCTTCCCCTGCGAGAACCGCAAACTTCATTTACTTATTTCTCCGATATACTGATCCCATTAAACATAAACTTCGCCGGCGAGACTGTCAGCGCCTTGCCGGAGGCGACGGTGAGCCCCGATACCGTGATGGACTCGGGAAGCACTATCGGATATTTCGCAACGTAGGACGCCGAGGCGTGGTTCGAGTTGAAAATCCCGAATATCGTCGGACCCTTGTAGCCCGAGGAGATCTTGGAGTCGTCAATCTTCAGGCCATCGATGGTTATGTTGCGCGGCAGGTAGCAGGTGTAGCCGAAATCGTGCGAGCCGGGGTTGGAACCGCCGATCAGCACCACGTCCGACTTGGCTGCGAGCGGAATAAACTCAACATTCCGTATGATGAGATCCCCGTTCCAGGTGCTTCCGTAGTCGGAACGCAGATTGCAGACGTTTTTGGCGTAAATGCGGCAGTTGTCAATCTCGGCCGTACCGTGACCGATAAGGTTGATGCCCTGATGCCCGAAGGTGCAGTCGCGCAGTGTCACACCCGAGACGCCGCGGTGCGCGTCAAAGCGCGAGAAGCGGCAGCTGATGAAGGTTATGTTTTTGGCGTAGTTGGAGGCAAAAACACCCCAGCGGCGTGTGTCGAGAATGTCCGTCATCTCGTAGCAGTTCTCGGCTGTGAAGTTCGGGCAGGAGGTCACGGTGATGTCGTAGGAGCCGTTGCTGACCGTCTTGCCCGCCGAGCCTGTCGACGTGTATGTCTTGTGCGAGGACAGAACACAGTTGCGGATGACGGAATTCGCCGAGCCGTTAAAAATCAGAATGCCGTAGTAGGGCGCGCCGACGCTGCCCTCACCCTTTACGTAGTGGATAAGCCCGTCAAACGTCACATTGGAGCGGTAGACGCGTATGCCACGGTAGTAGTAGGACTTGTTGGAGTTGGCGTTCGCGATGGTCGTGAACACGCCGCCGCGGATGGAAAGCGGCTCGTCGATAAGGCGCGCGGTCGCCCCGGTCAGCTGGTTGAAGTCCCAGAGCACGGGCGTCGAGGGGTCGATTTTGCCGTCGGCGCTGACGATAATCACGTCCGTCTGCGCCGCGCCGCTGTCCTGATTGCTGCCGTAGCGGATGTACTGCTTGGTGTTGGTGTCGACAAGCGTCACAAGGCAGCTGCCGGGCAGCGTTACGTCGAGCTTATCCTGCCCCGCCTTGACCGACTTGAGGTCGGACAGCTGTATCAGTGCCGTCGATGGCTGGACGAGGAACACCTCGCGCCCGACAACGGCGACGTCTGTGTCGTCGATGATGAACTCGGCGCACGACCAGTCAACGTCAGTCTGGATGACGATGCGGCAGTCCGCGCCGCCGATGTAGTAGATCGCGTCCTCGCGCGCAAGCACGGGCAGACCGTTCGCGTTGGCATACTCGTGCGCGGCGCGGAGCGCTTCGGTGTCGTCGGTCTTGCCGTCACCTTTAGCTCCGAAGTCCTCGTAGCGCACGCCCGTGCCGTAGTCGACTTTGAACATGTCTCCGTCGCGCAGAACCATGCCCGAGCCGCCCTCGGCGCAGGCCATTTCGACTATGTCGCGTATGCCGCGCGAGATGCCGGCACGCTCGGAGCCCTTGATGTAAATGTTGCCGTCGCGGGCGAGCAGCGAGACGCTCGAGCCGGTTCCGCTCGAGATGAAAATGTAGCCGCTTCCGGTCACGTTCTCAACCGGCGCATCCAGCATAACTCCGCACGCCGCGAAGAGCTGACGGCGCAGCGTCACTGCCGCGCGACGGCACAGCTCGTCGCCGGACGGGACGGAAATGGTGAAATCGCTCAGCTTGCGGTCGCCGTATCTGAGGTCAAACAGCGTCGCGGTGGGGGAATAGGAATACATATAGTCCTCCGGCAGGCTAAAACTTCCCTCGGCGGGGATTATGGACGTGAAATATTCGACGGCGGCGCGGGTGCTGTCGTCATTGCCGCCGGTGATGAACAGCTTGCCGCCGACGGCCTTGATTATGTAGCCGCCCGAGCCGAGCGCGAGGCGGTCGACCTCGAAAAAGTCGGTGGACTCGCGCTTGGTCTCGCCGATGATAATTTCGTGCTCGCGAACCTCGTTGCGTTCCCAGTCGGTTTCGATTTTAATGGTGACGCCCATGCCGCGCAACGCCTTGACCATGCTGCTGACGGCGGAGGTCAGCACGTCCGAGGCCTCATCAGGGCGGACGATGGTGTAGGTGGTCGTGCGGTCGGCGGAAATCAGCTCAAGTCCGCCGTCGCCGCCGGGCGTGGCCGGTGTGGTGTCGGACGCGCCGCCGGATGTGGACGGATTGCCGGAGGTGTCCGCAGTGTCCGCAGTGTCGGACGTGCCGGGGGTGGGAGTGTCCGGAGTCGTGCCGTTGCAGGCGGAGAGTGCCGCGGCGATCAGGAGCAGACACAAAATCAAAGACAGGACTTTTTTCATAGGTGAAGTATCCTTTCAGCGGTCGGGGAAAACCCTTTGTTGGTATTGTCTTCATTATATCACGGATGCAGGGGCGGTGTCAATCGGTTTGCGGTGTTCCGTCAACATGCACATAAATGCCGCCGCGGTTTCGTCGAAAATGCTGAATCCGGGGTGTTAGACTTGACAAAAACTGCGGTGGCGGGTATAATTTTTACGTAACTACTCGTAGTTGATTGTGAAATTTACGGGAGGCACGTCATGAAGAGATTAATTCTGTCGAGAGCGGCGGCGATGCTTTTGAGCGTGGTGCTGGTCTTGACGACATTTACAGCCCTCGTGGTCGCCGAGAAAGGCGGCGAAACGGAGGCTAAGTCGGCATATTTGCCAGCCATCACGACGGGACAACCGTCTGCCGCAACACTCTCGTCCACTGCCACCTCCGGAAGCACCGACTTCTGCCGCATGCGTCTTGGCGAAGATGAGCGCGGTCTGTACGACGCCATTGACACCACTGTGACCGGGTTTGAGGGAAGCGCCGGGTTTGCCTTTGACGATTTCTCGGAGGACACCGTTCTCACCGCAACGGCGTCGGGAGAGCTGACAATGGCAGCAGTGCAGCTCGTTGTGGCGGCCTACTTTTCCGACCACCCGCAGTATTTTTGGGTCAGCAACGTCTTTGCGTACTCCACCTCGGCATCTGGCACGACGCTCACGCTTTACGTCGAGCCGGACTACTATTCCGCAACCGTCCGCATTGAGACGGCCGCCGCTATCAGGGCGACCGAGGCGCGTTGGGCAGGGATTCTTGAGAGCTGTTCATCCGACTATGAAAAGGTTCGTGTTCTCCACGACCTCATCTGCCGCGAGACCGATTATGCCTACGCCGCTGACGGCGTCACGCCCGAGACGAGCAAATGGGCGCACAGCATCGTCGGCGTAATGACCGGAATGGGAGCCGTTTGCAATGGGTATGCCAAGACATTTCAGTATATGCTGAACCGGTGCGGGATCGACGCCGTCACCATCTCGGGCGAGGGCTTCGACGTCTCCGGCGGCGTGCGCCGCAGCCTCGGCGCGCACGCGTGGAACGCCGTGAAAATCGACGGCGAATACTATCTCGTCGACGTCACGTGGGACGATATCGGCACGATTGACGGCTTTGACAAGACCCGCTTCGGTTACTCCGTCTACGACTATTTCTGCACCCAATCTTCGGTTTTCTCTGAGTCGCACGTGCCATACACGCTCGAGAGCGGCGGCTTTGTCGCGCTTGAGGACGGGGTGTTTTCGGACGACACGTCGCACGAATACTACCGCGTCTGCGGGGGATATCTAGATGGGTTCGACAGTGAGGGCGCCTCACTCGATGAGTTCACCCAAAACGCAATTTCTATGCGCGCGGACAGCCTCATATATATTGTAAGCAAGGACATAAACGCCTTCGGCTCCATCCTCCCCCTGACAGGCTCGGAGGAGTACACCGTGCTCGGCTCGCAGGTTTATGGGTACGTCATGATAGTCTTCCGCGAGCGGAGGCACGTCGCCGCGCCGGAGAGCCCCACGTTTGCCAAGGCCGCGCCGGACAGAGTGGTGCTGCGTGCGCTCAGCGGTCGCGAGTACAGCGCGGACGGGGTGAATTGGCAGGCGTCGGGAGAGTTTGCGGACGTGACGCCGGGCCAGCAGCTGACGCTTTACTGCCGCGTGGCGCGAACGACTGATACCTACGCGAGCGAGCCGTCCGAGCCGCTGTGCATTACGGTTCCGGCGGTTGAGCTGACACCTCTCGGAGTCGCGTCTGCCGCGCCCGAGCTTGTGAGCGACATAAACCTCAATTTGTTCGTGCGGTCGGGGGATGCAAGCCCTTACGACAGTGTCCGCCTCACGGTCGAAATGTGCGGCGGGACGTGCGAGCTGGATAATGCGGCCGTCACGACGGTCAGCGGGGAGCCCTACATAAAGTTCCGATACACCGGCATCGCGGCAAAGCAGATGACCGATACGCTGACCGTGCGCGTAATCGGAACTCTCGACGGCGCGGACTACCCCGGCGAGACGCTGGAGTACAGCGTCCGCGACTACTGCATGTACCAGCTCCATAACAGCGATGACGACGAGCTGCGCACACTGTGCGCCGACCTCCTTTGCTACGGCACGGCGGCGCAAAAATTCTTCGGCTACCGCACCGACGACCTCGCCGACGCGCAGATGACAACGGAGCAGCGCACCTTCGCGACGTCGACGATGCCGAACCTCACCTCAAAGCTCTCGCTCGACGACGTCCCCGCGACGGCGGAGGTGAAATTCGTCTCGGCCATGCTCAGCCTCGACGGCGATGTGAGTGTCGTGTGTATGTTCGACTCCGAGGCGGAGGACGGGCGTATTTCGTTCGAGGTGTGGCTCGATGCCGACGGAGACGGAGCGCGTGGCGAGGGGGAGGTTCAGGTGGTGCCTGTAGATTATGAAAAGTACACCCTTGGCGGCCGCGTTTACAGGAAGGTCAACATCGGCGCAATCCCCGCGCGGCTCATGCGCTCGGACATATACGTGACGGCCTATGTCGACGGGAAAACCGCGAGTGCCCGCCTGCATTACAGTGTCGAAACCTACGCCGCGGCGATGGTTGGAGGAGGGAACGAACCCCTCGCCGGACTGTGTGCGGCGATGATGAGATACTCTGATTCCGCCTGCCGGTATGCGGGAAAGTGAGGAGAACGACGTGAAAGAAAACAAAGAAATTTATACCAAGCCCGCGGCAAATGTGGTCGTAATCCAGCCGCGCGATGTGGTGTCGGGGTCGGATAACTATACTCCGCCGCATGTTTTTACATTCTGACAAAAAGCCCCTGCGGGGGCTTTTTGCGTGGGCGCGGAATTTCGGCGGGGCACTTGACAAATGACATTTGATATGGTACTCTAAAGTCATATCCGTATTTCGTGATGCTGTGAGGTGTTTATGAAGAAAAACAGGTTTTTTGCGGTAATATCGCCGGTCTGCTTTGGCATAGCAGCGGCGTATTTCCTTTATTTGTTGCAGGACGCTATAAAATATTGTTTCGTGAGCCTCGAGCGAGCCGAGGACGGCTCGTATTACAGCGGCTACGCCTTCTCCGCCGAGCGGCTTTTGCAGGCGCTGCCGGACATACTCGCGGCGGTGCTGACGTTGGCCGTCGCGGTTGTGGCCGTGGTGGCGGCGGTGAGGCGGACGACGGCGTGGCGCATCGCCTTTGCGGCGGGGTGCGTCTTTCTCGCCGTGGCGGCGGCGTGCCGGTCGAACTACGTGCGGCTGGTCGAATATATGTTTGTAAAATACGCGCTGCTCGGCCTGGATTCGGGCGCGCCGGATCCGGCGTTTACGCTCATGAACGTCACGTGGTGGGTGCGCGTGGCGCTGTTCGCCTGCGCAGGCGCGCTCTGCCTGCCGCTGATATTTTCAAGGCCCGACGGCGCGGCGGGTGAGGAGTCATGAAAAGCTACCGTATCGCCATATGCGACGACGAGCCCGAGCAGTCGTCGGCGCTCCGCGAAATTGTTGACGGATGGGGCCGAATGACAGGCGCGGAGTGCCGCGTGTCGGTCTTTCCCAGCGCGGAGGCCTTCCGGTTTGCCTATGAGGACGACAGCGCGTACGACATTCTGCTTCTTGACGTCGAGATGAAGGGCATGACGGGCATCGAGCTTGCCCGTCGCCTGCGCGCGGAGGGCTGCCGCGCCGAGATTGTGTTCATAACCTCGCATTTTGAGTTTGTCGGCGAGGGGTACGAGGTGGACGCGCTGCATTACCTGCAAAAGCCGGTGTCGGCGGAAAAGCTCTGCGCCGTGCTCGACCGCGCGGCGCAGAAGCTGGCCGTGGAGCCGCCCTTTGTCGTGCTGTCCTGCGACGGCGGGACGGTTAAGCTGTATGAGAGCGAGATTCTTTACGTCGAGTCGTTTCTGCACGACATTGTGATACACACGGCGGGGAGGAACCTACGTACAAAGGAGAGCATCTCCGCCTTTGCGGCGCGAGTCGGCGAGGACTTTTTCCGGGCGCACCGGTCGTACATTGTCAATCTCAAGGCCGTTGTGCGCATTGACCGCACGTCGGTGACGCTCGAGGGCGGCGCTGCGGTTCCGCTCGCACGCGGCAAATATGACGAGATAAACCGCGCGTTCATCGCGCGCAACTGAGGTACAAAATGCTCAAACGAACCTATCTTAAGCTGGTCGAAATAGAAGAGGAGCAGGCGCGGCGGCATCTCGAGGAGGTGCGCAGTATACACGCCGAGATGAGAGGCTACAAGCACGATTTTCACCACCACCTCCAGGCGCTGAAGGGGCAGCTCGAGGCGGGCGAGGTCGACCGAGCGCTCTCCTACATCGAACAGCTTGACCGGAGTCTGCAAAACGTCGACACGCTGCTCAAAACCGGCAACGTGACCGTCGACGCCATTCTATCGGCCAAGCTCGCGCAGGCAAAGGCGGACGGGATTGCCGTCACGGTCGAGGCCGTCGTGCCGGACAGGCTGGCGCTGTCCGACCTTGAGCTGAGCATCGTCATCGGCAACCTGCTCGACAACGCCATCGAGGCCTGCCGCGAGGCGACGGGCGGGAAATTCATCCGCCTCACTGTGCGCATGAAGGGAAAGATGATGTATTTCTACCTGCTCAACGCGGCGGGCAACAAAAAGCGCAAGGTCGGCTCGCTGTTCAGAACGGGCAAGACGGGCGCGCACGGCTTCGGCCTGCACCGCGCCGAGGCGATACTGAAAGCGCACGGCGGCTGGGTCAAGTTCAACAGCGAGCAGGGCGCGTTCACGTCCGAATTTCTTGTGCCAGCCGTGAATTAAGGCATCATCGCGCAATTCCGATGGTGCTTAAATGCAATTCGTGCACCGGTGAATGCAATTGGTGCACGAATTTTGTTTTTTCGACGCGGGCGTGGTATACTGTGCTCACAACAGAGAAGGGAGCGACAAACCTTGAAGGACAAACAGAAAAAGAAAAAGCCGTATAGCAGCGTGTGGAGCAACGTGATATGGAGCTTTCGTGAAATGCTGCGCCAGACGCCGGCGGCCTTCTGGCTTCTTTTGCTCGGCGTGCCGCTTGCGGTGTTTACCGCCTGGGCCAAGATAAAGCTGCCGGCGCTGGTCGTGTCGGAGGTGGTGACGGGGCAGCCGTTTGTGCATGCGGCGACGGTTGTCGGCGCACTCATCGGCGCGCTGCTGCTGTCCGACGTGCTCGGTGACTTTATCTCGACGGTCGTCGGCGCGTACGAGAGCAAATACCGCTACCGCCAGTGCGTACGGCTGCAGGAAAAATCGATGACCTGCTTCTATCAGACCTACGAAAAAAAGTCGACGCATGACCTCGCCGACCGCGCATTTCAGGCAAACATGATGTCATACGGCCGCGTGCAGCTGCTCGAGGTGCCGGAGCAGAGCGTCAGGCTGCTTCAGAGCGTGATCTGCTACGGCCTGTTCGGGACTATAATTTCGTTCGCAAGCCCGTGGCTGGCGTTGTTTCTGACGGTGACGCCGGTTGTCAACTGGTTTTTTGTCCGGGCGTATCAGAATTATGAGTACAGCACAAGGGGCGAGCGCGCGGGAATTCACCGTAAGAGAAGCTACGTGTCAAAGCGCGCTGCGGATTTCACCGCCGCCAAGGACATAAGAATTTACGGTATGTCTGGGTGGCTGCGTCAGGTATTTGACGACCTGTTCGACCAGGATATAGAATGGAAAAAGCGGCTCAATATCCGCAAATTTTTGTCCCGGCTGCCCGACCTCTGCGTCATACTCATACGCGACGGCGCGGCGTACGCGGTGCTCATCGCCATGTCGGTGCAGGGAAAAATAAGCGTCGACCAGTTTGTGATGTACTTTGCGGCAATATCGGGCTTTGCCGGTCATATAAGCGACATTCTCTCGTCGTGGATAGATATGCATGCGGCCAGCCTCAACGTCTGCGACTTCCGCGAGTACATGGATCTGCCGGAGGAGGACGGTTCCGGCCGCGCCTGTGCCGACGACCACATCTCGTACGCGCCCGAGATTACGTTTGACCACGTCTCCTTCCGCTACGACGGCGCGGAGGAGGACACGATACGCGATATTTCCCTCACCCTTCATCCCGGCGAGCGGGTGGCGCTGGTCGGCATCAACGGCGCGGGCAAAACGACGCTTGTCAAGCTGCTCTGCGGGCTGTACCGGCCGACGTCGGGCGAGATACGCATAGACGGCGTACCGGTGGACGACTTTCACCGCGCCGATTACTACCGGCTGTTCTCACCCGTCTTTCAGAACGTTCGAACCGCGTTTTTCTCGCTTGCCGAGACGGTGGCCGCGGCGGGCGGCGACAGAGTCGACCGCGCCCGCGCCGAGCAGTGTATGCGCCGCGCGGGACTGGGCCGCAAGCTGGACTCGCTGCCGGATGGCATTGACACAAAGCTCGATAAGCAGGTCAACAAGGACGGCATCGCGCTGTCCGGCGGCGAGGCGCAAAAGCTTGTGATGGCGCGCGCGCTCTACAAGGACGCGCCCGTGCTCGTCCTCGACGAGCCGACGGCGGCGCTCGACCCCATCGCGGAAAACGAAATTTACATGCAATACCGCGACATGACCGGCGGCAAAACCTCGCTGTTCATATCGCACCGGCTGGCGTCCACGCGCTTCTGCGACCGCATCCTCTACCTTGATCACGGAAAAATCACCGAGGAGGGCACGCACGACGAGCTGATAGCGCGGGGCGGGGAATACGCAAGGCTTTTCGAGATACAGAGCTGCTGGTATCGCGACGATTACAGGGGGGAGAGCTGTGATGAAGCTTAAGGAACATATAAATATCAGTCGGCGGCTGATAAAGCTGCAATACTCGCTCAGCCGCCGCCATATGTGGGCGACGATCATTCGCAGCGTCGTGACGGCGCTCAAGCCCTATGTGCCGATATACTTTTCCGCGCTGCTCATTGACGCGCTGGTGTCGGGTGCGCCGCTCGGACGGCTCGTGCTTTACGCCTCGCTGACGGTGGGACTCTCCTCCGCTATGCTTGTGATTAAGCATTGGCTGACGGTTCAGGTAAACACCGGCGAGAGCGAGGGCGTGCGGAGAAACGAGTGGCGGTATGCCGAGAAAGCCATGGAAATGGCCTATTCATCCATCGAGGACCGCGACGTCTCGCTGCTGTGCGAGAGGGTAAAGTCCGAGACGAACACGGGGTACACGCTTTTTTATCCCATTGAATGCATCACCAAGGCTGTGTCGTCGATAGTGAGCATCGCGGCCTCGCTTGCGCTGACGGTTTCGTTTTTTGCCGCGGGGGCGATTGAGACGTGGATGAAGCTGGCGTTTGTCGGCGGCGTCATACTGACGGTGGCAGTGCGCACGCTGATAAACAAAAAATCGGCTGAAATACAGCTGAAATTCTACTCCGACGTCACGCCCATAAACCTGATGCTCTCAAAGCACAGCGAATATGTCGACGATTACACCAGCGGCATGGACATACGCCTCTACGGCATGGAGAGCCTTATGGCGGACTTCGCCTCCGATATGTTCGGCCGGGTGTGCAGTGAGGAGAAAAAGATGAGCTTCCGTGCGGCGGGGCTGAACCTCGTGGCGCAGGTCATGAATTACGCGCTGAAATTCGGGGTGTACATGATACTCATCAGCGCGGCGCTGTCCGGCGGGCTGACGGTGGGCTCGATTGCAAAGTACGTCTCCTGTGTCATGCTCATGATGACGGCGATTTCCGGCCTTGTCACCGCGGCGCAGCTGTCCGCGGTGAACCACGACTACTCGAAGCGCTATTTCTCCTATTTCGACATCCCGAACGACATGTACAAGGGCACGCTGTCGGTAGAAAAGCGGGACGATAACGAGTATTACGTCGAGTTTCGCGACGTGTCCTTCAGGTATCCGAACACCGAGGCGTACGCGCTGCGGCACGTGAGCCTGCGGTTCCGCGTGGGCGAGAAGCTGGCCGTCGTCGGCATGAACGGAAGCGGCAAGACCACCTTTATCAAGCTGCTCTGCCGCCTCTACGATCCGACCGAGGGCGAGATACTGCTCAACGGCGTCGATATACGCAAGTACGACTATGACGAGTACATGTCCATCTTCTCGGTCGTCTTCCAGGACTTCCGGCTGTTCGCCTTCCCGCTCGGGCAGAACGTGGCGGCGGGGGCGGAGTACGACGCCGACCGCGTGCGCGACTGTCTCGCTAAGGCGGGCTTCGGCGAGCGCCTCGACAGCCTGCCGGACGGCCTCGACACGCCGCTCTACAAGGAATATTCCAAGGACGGCGTCGAGATTTCGGGCGGCGAGGCGCAGAAAATCGCGCTTGCGCGCGCGCTGTACAAAAACGCGCCCTTCATCGTCCTCGACGAGCCGACGGCGGCGCTTGACCCCGTCTCCGAGTACGAGGTGTACAGCAATTTCAACCGCATCTCGGGTGGCAAAACGGCGATATACATCAGTCATCGCCTCGCCTCCTGCCGCTTCTGCGACGAGATACTCGTCTTTGACGGGGGCAGCGTCGTTCAGCACGGCACGCACGAGGCGCTGCTCGCCGAGAGCGGCGGCAAATACGCCGAGCTGTGGGTGGCGCAGGCGCAGTATTATAAGGAATAACCGTATTTTCCCCGGCAGGGCAGACGCGCGTCTGCCCTGCTTTTGGCATCGCAAAAATCGGGGCAAAGTGTCTTGATTTTTGGTGCGAAGTATATTATAATATAATAGAGTTATTATCAAAACCGGAGGATTGCCATGAAAAGAGTCAGCAAAGATAATTATTACCTCGACATCGCCGAGACGGTCGCCGAGCGCAGCACCTGCCTGCGCAAAAAGTACGGCGCGATTATAGTCAAGAACGACGTCATAGTCTCGACCGGCTACAACGGCGCGCCCCGCGGCCGCAAAAACTGCAACGATCTTCAGTTCTGCATGCGCGATAAGCTGAACATACCGCGCGGCGAGCGCTATGAGATGTGCCGCTCGGTTCACTCCGAGGCCAACGCCATAATCGCCGCCCCGCGCGAGCAGATGCTCGGCTCGACTCTTTATATGGCCTGCGTTTCGCCCGAGGACGGCTCGCTCGTCCCCGGAACCACATCCTGCATGATGTGCAAGCGGCAGATTATAAACGCAGGTATCAGCCGCGTCGTCATACGCGACACGCACGAGGACTACCGCGTCGTCAACGTCAACGACTGGATTGAGGACGACGACTCGCTTTCCGGAAACTTCGGTTATTGATGTCCGATGGGAGATAAAATGAGAGCCTTCAAACTGCTGACCGTGGCGCTCGTATGCCTGCTTGTGCTGTGCTCCTGCGTCAACACGCTGAATTACGATAAGACCGAAAACATATTCACCGACAAAAAGACGGGCGTCCGATACACCGACGCGCCCTCCTGCTACGAGTCGCGCGAGGTGGGCGACAAGTATGCCGCCTGGAAAAACGATTACGCCACCGTCGATTTCTACACCATGGACGGCGCCGACCCGCGGCTCTGGCTGACCGAGGAGGGTGGGATTGTCTTTTACGACGTCGACCACGTCACGCTGCCCGAGCTCTCCGAGATGGAGATAAGTGAGGTGCTGATCTGCGTCGAGGGCGACGCGCTGTACGCTGTCGCTGAGATAAAGTCTGCCGAGCACATAAGCGCCCTCACCGCGCTGTGGGAGACCGGCGAGAGCACCGAGTACACCGGCATGACGCCGTCGAGCCACTACCGCATAAAGTTTGTTTCGGAAAAGTACCCATTCCTTTACTTCAGCCTGATTTACGTCGAGTATTCGGACGGAGCCTATCTTTACTGCCGCGACACGGGGCGCTGCATCCCCGCCGGCGACATCATCCGCGGCTACCTTGACGGCTCGCTTGACTGACGGTGCGCTGATGACGCTTGAAACATTTTCGTCCTCTCACTGTGCCCTTGCGGCGGAGATCGAGCGGATGTGCTTCTCCGAGCCGTGGACGGGGGCGGGACTTTCCATGTTTACGCGTGAGGGCGGAATGGGCGTCGCCTGCCTTGAGGGCGGGCGGCTCGCCGCCTACGCCTGCATGACATACGTGCTCGACGAGGGCGAGATAGTCACCGTCGCCACGCACCCCGATTTTCGTCGGCGCGGACTTGCACGCCGGACACTCGCGCGGCTGTGCGAGGACGCCGCGGCGCGCGGCATATTGACGCTGACGTTGGAGGTTCGCGAGTCGAACGCTCCGGCGCGCGCGCTTTACGCGTCGGAGGGCTTCCGCGAGGTCGGGCGACGGCGCGGCTTTTACGCGCTCCCGCGCGAGGACGCGATAGTAATGCAGAAAACCTTGGGCGACCAGCCTGCAATAACGGACAGAGGTTGATATATAATAATGTACATTTTGGGAATCGAAAGCTCGTGCGATGAGACGTCGGCGGCTGTCGTCGAGATGGGCGACGGCGTGCGGCGCATCGCTTCAAATATTGTTGCCTCGCAGATCGAGACGCATAGGCTGTACGGCGGCGTTGTGCCCGAGATAGCCAGTCGCGCGCACATCGAGGCCATCAGCGGCATAACCTACGAGGCGCTTGAGACGGCGGGCGTCACGCTCGCCGACATCGGCGCGGTGGCGGTGACGTCGCACCCAGGCCTTATCGGCGCGCTGCTGGTTGGGGTCAACTTTGCGAAGTCGCTCGCCTATGCGAACAACATTCCGCTCGTGCCAGTCGACCACATAAAGGCGCACACCGCGGCCGCCTACCTTGCCGACCGCTCGCTTGAGCCGCCGTTTCTGGCGCTCGTTGTGTCGGGCGGACATACGTCGTTTTACCGTGTGAGGAGCTACACGGACTTCGAGGAGATAGGCACCACGCGCGACGACGCGGCGGGCGAGGCGTTCGACAAAATCGGGCGCGTCATAGGACTGCCCTATCCCGGAGGCGCGGCCATCGATCGCCTCGCCTACGAGGGAGATCCGCACGCCATACCGCTGCCCTCCCCGGCGCTGCCCGGCGACACGCTGGACATGTCCTTCAGCGGAATCAAGACAGCGGCGCTCAACTACATAAATTCGCGTACCCAGCAGGGGCTGCCCATCCCCCGTGCCGACCTCGCGGCCTCCTACACGCACGCTATCGTGGCGGCGATAGTCAAGAAGGCCGAGGCCGCGCTTGAGGCGAGCGGCGAGCACAGACTCGTGCTCGCGGGCGGCGTCGCGGCAAACTCGCATCTGCGCTCGGCGCTCGACCGTATGTGCCAGCGACACGGGGTGCTTATGTCCATGCCGCAGGTCTCGCTGTGTGGTGACAATGCCGCAATGGTGGCAACCGCGGGATATTTTGACTACCTCGACGGGCATTTTGTCGGGACGGAGCTCAACGCGTCCGCCACATAAATATCACAATTCAAAAAAACAAGGCGAGTTTTCCACAATACTTTTCCACAGGCATATGGAAAACTCGGGGGTTTTCCACGGGCAGTTTTCCACAGGTATATGGAAAACTACGTGGAAAACCTCACCGATCCGTAAATTCTGTGTTCGGAATGTGTCGGATATATGATTTTGTGCTCACTTTTGGGAGGTCGAACATATGGAAAACCATGATGAGCTTCGGGAGACCGAAATTCAGTCGGATTCCTCGGAGCTGAACGATAAAAACGGCGCGCGTGCAAACGTGTCGCCTGCAGTCATAAAGCGCCTGCCGCGCTACTTCAGATATTTAAGAGAGCTGATCCGTCAGGGCAAGAGCCGCATAAGCTCGGGCGAGCTGTCTGACATTATGCACGTCACCGCCTCTCAGATACGTCAGGATCTCAACTGCTTCGGCGGCTTCGGCCAGCAGGGGTATGGCTACAACGTCAACTATCTCTACACCAAAATCTGTGACCTGCTCGGCGTGGGCTGCGGCTACCGAGCCGTTGTTATCGGTGCGGGCAACCTTGGCACGGCGCTCGTGCGCAACCCCATGTTCGAAAAGCGCGGTGTCGACGTCATCGCACTGTTTGACAACAACCCCGCCGTTATCGGAAACAATATCGGCGAGGCGCGGGTATACGACATGCGGGAGTTCGGCGACTACTGCCACCGCAATCACGTTGACATTGCCGTTCTGACGCTGCCCAAGGAAGCGGCGGCCGCGACGCTCGAGATAGTGGCGGCGGCCGGTATACGCGGAATCTGGAATTTCAGCGGCCGCGAGCTGGACACGACCGGCACGGACATCGTCGTCGAGAACGTCCACCTCGGCGACTCGCTTATGACGCTGTGCTATGAGCTGTGCCGTCGCGAGGGCGACGGGGAGGGAGACAGATGAAAATTTTGCTTGATTTTTCGGACGGCGCCGTCAGCATTCCCGCGCCCGCGTTTCGCAGGCTCAGGCGTGCGTCCGACACGGCGCTGCGTTTTCTGATGATACTTGCCTCGGACGCGAGCGTCCGGGAGAACTATGAGACTGAGGCCGACCGCGTGGCGGCGCTGCTCGGCTGCGACCGCGCGAGACTTGACGCCGCGCTGTCCTTCTGGTGCGGCGCAGGCGTGGCCGACACGGCGGAGGACGCCGCGGTCACGCCGTCCGGGACGTCCGAGCCGACAGCATCGACAGAATCGACCGCGCAGACCTCGCCGTCCGCTACGACGCCGGATGGCGTCGGGAACAGCCCGGAGCTGTCCCCGCAGACCGGCGGACAGGCCGGCGCCGGTGCAGAGAAGGGCGCGCCCGCGACGGGCACCGACACGGGAATCAATACGGTAACAGACGCTGTAACCGGAACGGGAGCCGACAGCGACGCGGCCGCGTCCTCCGATAAAAACAGGGGGGGCGCACAGGCAGAGGGCGGCAGTCAGTCGCAGTCGCGCCCGGTGCGCAAGACTAAGCTGCAGCGCGCCGCCGAAATCCCCGACTACTCCGCCGAGGAGCTCGGTCACATGCTCGAGAGCGACGTCGGCGCGATGGCGCTGGTCGACGAGGGACAGCGGCGCATCGGCCGCATGTTCAACACGCGTGAGGTGGCGATACTCGTCGGGCTGAAAAATTATCTTGAGCTTTCCAATGAGTTTCTTTACATACTTCTCGAGCATTGCGCGCACGTCGGCAAGACGAGCATGCGCTACGTCGAGACAACGGCGTTCGGTATATACGACGAGGGCATTCACGACGCCGACGCGCTGCGTCAGAAGCTGGCGGATCGCGAGCTGTATTCCGGATTTGAGGGGCGGTTCAAGGCCATGGTCGGCGCGCGCGGACGCAGGCTGAGCGCCAAGGAGAGCCGTTTCATCAACCGCTGGTGCCTTGAGATGAAGTATGATTTTGAAATGGTCGAGTTGGCGTACGACCTGACCGTCGACCGCTGCCACGAGTACAATCCCGCCTACATGAACGGCATACTCGAGCGCTGGTACGCCGACGGCATCACGACTCCGGACGCCGTCCGCTCGGACGCCGAGGCGCACAACGGAACGCAGAAAAAGACGCCGCGGGACGGTGTCAGCTTCAACACAGACGAATTCTTCGAGGCGGCGCTGCGGCGCAGTTATTCCGATAACTAAGGGAGGCCACTATGGGCTACAACGCTGAAAACTACCGGCGCATACGTGCCGAATATGAAAACAAATTCAACCGCGCCCGCGAGCTGGCCGACATGCGCCGCGAGGAGCTGTCCGAGAAGGTGCCGGGCGTGCGTGAGATTGATGCCAAGCTCGGCCGCACGGGTCTTGAGATAATGGGCGCTATTCTCGCAGGCGGCAAGGCGACCGAGTCGCAGGTCGAGGAGATACGGCGCAAAAACACCGAGCTTCAGGAGAAGCGCGCGGAGCTGCTTAGAGCGCACGGCTACCCCGTCGACTACTCCGACGTGCACTACGATTGCGAAAAGTGCTCGGACAGCGGCTTTGTGGACGGCCGCATGTGCTCCTGCATGAAAAAAGCGCTGGTGCTGGCGGGCTGTGAGTCCTCGGGGCTCGGACAGCTCATGCGCGACCAGAGCTTTGAGAATTTTTCGCTGGGGTATTACAACGCCGTCAACGGCGAGCGCGAGGAGATGGAGCGCAATCTGACCATAGCGCACCGTTTTGCGCAGTCATTTCACGGCGTTGGCTCGGGAAATCTGCTGCTCATGGGCGGTACGGGACTCGGCAAGACGCATCTGTCCTCGGCGATGGCGCGCGAGATAATCGAGGCGGGCTACGACGTCTATTACACCGGCGCGCAGGGCATGCTTTCGGATTTTGAGCGCGAGCGGTTCGGCAACAGCTCGGTTCCGGGCGGCGGCGAGGACACGGGGCGCTATTTCGAGTGCGACCTGCTTATAATCGACGACCTCGGCACCGAGGTGACAAACCAGTTTACCGTCTCCTGTCTGTTCAACGTGATAAACACGCGGCTGAATCTGGGGCGGAGCACGGTCATCAGCACCAACCTGACCCCCGCAGAGCTCAAGGGGCGGTACACCGACCGCATTGTCAGCCGTCTGCTGGGTGAATACAGGGCACTGCGGTTTATCGGCCGCGACGTGCGCGCGCAGAAGCTGTCCAAAAAATAAAGGCGTTATCGCGATCTCGCGGTGTAGACTGAAAGGAATAAAAACCATAAGTGTATGCCATAATATTGATACACTCCGGGTCACGCAGACGTGAGACACCCGGAATGCGTCACACAGTGGCGTACACTTTTTATTTCAGAAAGGTCAAAAAATGTCCACAACCGAAACGCTGACAAAGACCGGCGAGCTTGCCGGGCTGATATACAAGAACATGAAAATGGGGGCAGACGCGATAATAAATCTTCTGCCCAAGAGCGACGACGACGCCATAAAGAGCCACATGACGAGCGTGCTTGACGGTTACGAGTTGTTCGCCGGACGTGCCAGGAAGGTACTTGACGACGAAGGGATTGAGCCCCGCGAGGAGGGTGCCATGGCCAAGATGGGCGCCAGGATGGGGATGAGCATGAAGACCATGGTCGACTCGACCTCAAGCCACATAGCCGAGCTTCTGATGGAGGGCTGTGTCATGGGCATCTGCGAGACGACGCGCACGCTCCGGAATTTTGAAAATTCCAACTGCTCCGAGGACATGCTGAAGCTATGCCGGGAGATTATCGGGTTTGAGGAGAAGAATTTCGAGCAAGCCCGGCGGTTTCTCTGAGTGGGCGTATTGGCATATGCCCGTATGCGGTTTTAATTGAATTTTGAGGTTGCGGTTCTCGCAGGTGGTGCCTGCGGGACCGCTTTTTTGATAAATAAGTTCTTTGCCCCAGAGGGCGCACGCCGTGGCGAATTCCGACGTGTTCGAAGTGTACTTTTCTGCTATGCGGCAGAAAAGTACCAAAGAGAACGCACCCAAGCGGGGGCGAACCTACGGTTCGCCCCCCTTGGGGATCCCCCCACTCCCGTGGGGATGGCTTAAGGGAGCGGAATCCGCCTCCATGAGGCACGCATCCGGCGCGGCTCGGTCAGAATCGCTCTACCGCGCCTTTGCTGAAGTACGGCTTTGTCCCCGGTTTTACGTTTTCCGGGGGTTCAGCCTAAATCGATTTTCTGATGGCAAAGTAGTTTGGGTGATGGCGGGCGGTTCCGCTCGTTAAACTTGTGCAATCTTCATTCCAACAGCCATTTGTACCGCAGACGCTCCCACCGGGACGCACGGAGGGCCGCCGGGGCGGGGCGTCAATG
>CAKRSS010000038.1 GCA_934401725.1 uncultured Eubacteriales bacterium
CGTTCTCTTGAATTTGATTATGCCTTCGGCATAATCAAATTGTTCTTTCTCTGCCGCATAGCAGAAAAGTACACTTCTTAACGTCCCGCGGACGTTGCGGCGTGTCCTGCCAAGGCTAAAGAACTTATTCATCAAAAAAGCGGCTCCCGCAGGCCACCCCTGCGAGAACCGCAAAAAACAATTTAATTTAACCGCATACGGGCAACATCAATGAAGTGCTACCGCGCTTCATTGATTGCAGTAGCCCCCATCACTTGTGGTACTTCGTCCCCCTCAAAATATTGAACCCCCGGTACACCGCCTCGAGCAGTATCACCCGCATCAGCTGGTGCGGGAAGGTCAGCTCCGAGAAGGACAGGCGCGTGTCGGAGGCGCGCTTGACGTCGCCGGAAAGGCCGTAGGAGCCGCCGATGATAAAGCAGAGACAGCCCGACCGCGCCGCCGCGGAGTCGATGTACTCCGCAAGCGCGGGCGAGGACATCTGCCTCCCCTCGACGCACAGCGCCACCTTCACCGACCGCGCAGGACACGCTGCAAGTATGCGCCGCCCCTCGTCGGCAAGCGCCCCGCTTATCTCGGACGACGACGGCGAGTCGGACAGCCGCGCCTCCTTCAGCTCGACTATCTCCGGCGCGCAGAACGCCGTCAGGCGCTTCATGTACTCCGCGACCGCCTCGCGCAGGTAGGACTCCTTGAGGCTGCCGACAACCACGAATTTTACGTTCAGCATACCCGCCTCACACAAGCACGACCGGCGCAGACGGCTCGGCGACGCGTATGTCGACCTCGGGCGAGGGGACAGCGCCGCGCACCGCCGCGAGTGCCAGCGTCGGGTGGTTGTTTTCCTTGCTCAGGTGCGCGAGCAGTATGTGCCGCGTCCCCGACTCGGCCAGCGTCGCGGCAAATGCGGCGCAGTCCTCGTTCGAAAGATGCCCCACACGCGAGCTGATGCGGCGCTTGAGCTGGTAGGGATAGCGGCCGAACATCAGCATGGTCGGGTCGTGGTTGCACTCGAGCACCACCGACTCGCAGCCGCAGAGCCCGCGCACCATGCCCTCGGTCACAACGCCCGTGTCGGTCGCAAAGCCGAGAAGATGCCTGGTGGCTTCATCCTCAAATTCAAAGCGGTAGCCGACACTGCAAGCGCTGTCATGCGACGTCTCAAACGATGTGACGGTTAGTCCTGAAATGCGAACACTGAACTCCGGCGGGTGCGGAACTGCCGTGCCGAGCAGAAATTCGCCCGCAGGCATACCCGCGAGCGAGCGTTCCGTTATGTGCACGGGAATGCCGTGCTTTTTTGATATTTGCTCGAGCGCGCCGACGTGGTCAGTGTGCTCATGCGTGATGAATATCGCGTCAACGCCGCTTATGTCGAGGCCGAGCGAGGTCAGCGCCGAGCACAGCGTGCGCGCGCTTTTGCCGGCGTCGACGAGCACCGTCGCGCCGCCCGCCTGTATCAGCGTTGAGTTGCCGCCCGACCCCGAATACAGCGAGCAGATATGATATGACATGTGTTTCTCCGTTCAAAAGTAGTGCGCGGCTCACCCGAACAGCGCCGCGAAATAGCCGAACACAAAAAGCTCGAGCAGGTCGTAGGTGAAGGTGACGAGGAAAGGAATGAGCAGCGTCAGCATCCACTTGGACTTTTTCATGCGGCGCTCGCCGTCGGCTATAAACTCGCACTTCTCCTCGGCGCTCATGGTGTCGGGCAGCATGTCGGCCGTAATGCCGCGACGCGAAAAGCCGCGGTTGTAAACTGTAAACGCGACGGCCAGCCCCGCCGTGGCGGCGAGGTAGACGCCGAGCACCCACGGGAATATGCGGAAGTTCATCGAGACGCGGTAGACGGCGAAAATCACCGCCGTGTTGCCGACGAGAATGAGCAGCAGCCGCCAGTTGAAGGGCTTGCGTGCGCCGGGCGCGTCCGTGACGGGCGACCGGCTCTCCGGCCGCCCGTTCTTTTTACGTTTGTTGCCCACGGACTCAGTTGAGGTAGTCCATTATGTCGATACCGAGCATCGGCATAAGGCGGGTGAGCAGAATTCTGTGGCGCATGTAGCTGTGATAGCGCAGGCCGGTCTCCATGAGCTCGGGCGAGACGTGAACGTCCGCAGGCTCGGTGACAGCGCCCGCCGCCTTCATCATGCGCAGCAGCTCCTCGTCAGTCGGCAGAACCTCGAGGATGATTTTGCGTATCTCAGGCCAGGAGCGGCGAATGCGCTCGAGGTCGAGGCCTTCGGTGACGGTGGGATTGTTGAGCTTCATTAGCTCGGGAATCTGCTCGGGCGAGAACTGCGCCTTAATCTTTTCCCAATCCGGGTGATCCGGGACGGGATTGACCTCGGTCACGCGCTCGGCGATGTTGCGGTAGATACGGTTGATGAGCACCGTCGCGACGCCGACCTTCTTGCCGTGAAACTCGGGCCAGATGCCGCGCGCCAACTTGTAGCACTCCCAGAAGTGCGAGACGACGTGCTCAGCGCCCGACGCAGGGCGCGAGGACATAGCCAGCTTCATACCGAAGCCCGAGAGGACAAGCCCCTCCATAATGCTGCCTGCGGCATCCTCGTCCTCAAGCGTCACCTTGTCGGCGAGCGAGACGACCTTGTTGACGCCCTCCATGGTGATGTTTGCGACGGCGGGGCAGTAATACTCGTCGGTCAGCAGGTTGGAGATGCGCCAGTCGACGATGCCTATGTACTTTGCGACCATGTCGCCAAAGCCGGCGGCCTTGAGCTCAACGGGAGCCTTGGCGAGAATCTTGGTGTCGGCGATGATGACCTCGGGCTGCTCGGCCTTCCACGAGTTTTTGAAGTTGTTGGTGATGATGGGCGCGGTGTCGGAGGCGAAGCCGTCCATCGAGGGGGCGGTGGCGAAGATGCAGAAGCGCTTGCCCATATCGTGCGCGGTGACGCGGCAGATGTCGTTGAGCGAGCCGGTACCGACCGAGATAATGCCGTCGATGTCGGAGCAGAGAGCCTTGAGCTCGTTGACCTGCTCGACCTTAGCGTACATCATGTTCTTGTAGATGATTTTCTTTGTCTCAAAACCTGCGTCGTTGAGCGACTCAAGCAGACCCGCCGAGACGCGGATGGTGTTCTCGTCGGCGACGAGCAGCAGCTTCTTCGGGAAGCCTGCATCGGTCAGTATCCGGCCGACGCGCGCCGTAGCGCCGCTCGAAATCTCGACCACGCGGGTGACGAGCGTATGTTTCTTGCCGCAGGGGCAGTTTTCAAGGTCATGAAGCATTTTCTGAAGATCCATTTTTATAACCTCTTCTAAAAAAATTTAATCAGTGTAATTATACTATTTTCGCACCGTCTTGTCAAGTCAAGGCTTGACAGTGCTGTAATCAAGTTATATAATATTGGTGAGAAATTTTTATTCAGAGGATACAAACCGAAGTGAAAAAAAAGATAGACCTTAAGATTATCTCCACCCGCTACGAGGCGGACACTGCGGCCATGAACAGCGAGCCGACGTCCGACACCGAGCCGCAGGAGCTGAAGATATACACCAGCGCCGTCCTGAAGACGACCAAGGAGAAAGTTGAAATAGTCTACAACGAGGGCGAGCTGACGGGGCTTGAGGGCAGCCGCACGCACCTCATTTTCAACCCAACCGAGCCGGACGTGTTCACCATGCAGCGCTCGGGTCTGGCGACGGCGACCATGGTGTTTGTTCCGGGCATGCGGCACGTCTGCAAATACCGCACGCCGGTGATGCCGTTCGAGCTTATGCTGACGACGCACTCGCTCGACAACCGTCTGCTTGACGAGGGCTGGCTGGAGGTCGACTACACGACCGAGATCGGCCGCACCTCTCACGCGCGCACGCTGCTGCGCATCGAAATAAGCGACGCCGCAGATGACGAGGAGGCCGACATCCCCGACTCAGCCGTAGCAGGCAAAGCAGACGAACCGAAGGAGGGCGCGTAACAATGAGAGCGTTTATATACCTTGGCGGCAGCATTCTGCCGGAGAACATAACCGAGCACCCGCGCTCGGACGATCTGTCCATCGCCGCGGACTCGGGACTGCGCAACGCGCTGAAGCTCGGCGAGCGCGTTGACATCGTGCTGGGGGATTTCGACTCGCTCGGCGACGTCAAGCTGCCGGAGGGAGCCGAGCGGCTGACCTTCCCGCCCGAGAAGGACCTGACCGACGCGCAGCTGGCGCTCGAGGCGGCCGTCGTGCGCGGGGCGGACGAAGTGATATTCGTCGGCGGCCTTGACGGGCGGCTTGACCACACGTTGTCCGTTCTCGGCATACTCGAGGACGCGCACCTGCGCGGTCTGCGCGCGCTTGCGGTCTCGGGCTACAACCGCGTGCGCTACATGGTATCGACGAGCACGCTGCTGCCGCGCAGCGGGTACAAATATCTGTCTTTGCTCGCCGCCGGGGACAAGGTACGCGGCGTATCAGTCGAGGGCTGCAAGTACCCCCTGAAGAACGCGACGCTGCGCTCGCGGCTTCAGTTTGCGGTCTCGAACGAAATCGTCGAGAACTGCGCGCTCGTCTCCGTCCGCCGCGGAGCGGTGTACATAGTTGAGAGCCGGGATAGGGAGTGACTGCGGGTCGCTTTTTTGCAAATAGTTCTTTGCCCTTGGCGGGTGCACGCCGGGGGAGGCGTATTGCATATGCCCTGCGCGGTTAAATTAAATTGTTTTTGGCGGTTCTCGCGGGGAAGCCTGCGGGAGCCGCTTTTTTGTTAAGAAGAGTTCTTTGCCTTTGGCAGGCTGCCGCCGTGGCGAATTCCGACGATATCGAAGTGTACTTTTCTGTTGTGCAACAGAAAAGTACCAAAAGAATGCACCAAAGGCGGCTAACCTACGGTTCGCCCCCTCTGGACTCCCCCACTCCCGTGGGGATGGCTTAGGGGAGCGGAATTCGCCTCCATGAGGCTCGCATCCGGCGCGGCTCGGTCAGAATCGCTCTACCGCGCCTTTGCTGAAGTACGGCTTTGTCCCCGGTTGTACTCTATCGGGGGTTCAGCTTAAATCGGTTTTCTGCTGGCAAAGTAGCTTGGTTGATGGCGGGCGGTTCCGCTCGTTAAGTTTTCGCAATTGAAATAACAGCAGCCATTTGTACCACAGACACTCCCGCCGGGACGCACGGGGGGCCGCCGGGGCGGGGCGTCAATGGTTAGCCTGCCCATCCCCATAATACCGGTGCACTGCATGGCGAGTATGAACGCGGACGCAGTGAGCTTTCCAAAAGGCGTCTTTCCGCCGGACGCTGACTTCGGCAAGGGTGGGCACGTCCCCATGACGCATCCCCACGGGAGTGGGGGAGTCCAGAGGGTGCAAACCGTAGGTTAGCCCTCTCTGGGGCGACTCTTTTGAATTTGATTATGCCTTCGGCATAATCAAATTGTTCTTTCTCTGCTCGCGGCAGAAAAGTACAGTTAGAACACGTCCCGCCGACGTTATAGCGTGTGCCCGCCAATGCTAAAGAACTTTTTTCAAAAAAACGTTTCCCGCCGCCCGTCCCGGCGCGCCACCGGGTTTGAAACCACGCCTTCAACATACAGGCATATGCAATACGCCTCCCCAGCCCGGCACGCCTTGCCAAGACCAAAAAACTCCTTTCAAACAAAAAGAATCCCCCGGAGGCCTGAATGTCTCCGGGGGATTGGGATTCTGAACCCATGCGTGCGCCAAAGTACGCTATAACCGGCCCCCCACCGGGCGCACGCGTGACAGATTCCCGCCCGCGGGAATCTGCGGGGTTTGAATCATGCCCCTTCACGCTAAAAAATAACAGGCAACACTGACGTGCTGCCTGTTATTTTTTGGGGTGAGATATGGGATTCGAACCCACGACCTTCAGGGCCACAACCTGACGCGCTAACCAACTGTGCTAATCCCACCAGATATAAGATGGCGTGCCTTGGGGGATTCGAACCCTCGACCTACTGCTTAGAAGGCAGTTGCTCTATCCAACTGAGCTAAAGGCACATATGGAGCGAGTGATGGGAATCGAACCCACGCGGCCAGCTTGGAAGGCTGGAATTCTACCATTGAACTACACTCGCATACGACGGCTCCAAAACCGCTCTAATATAATACCACAACTTTTTTTAGTTGTCAATACTAAAATTCAAAAAAATCGCATCTGTCCCTCAGATCTGCATTGCGGATGTATTTCTGACCGTAAAAGCACGGCAGGGGTACGTTTTTGTGCCGTACCACCTGCCGATTTCCTGATATTTCAACGTCGGCCGCCGTTTTTGCGTCCGCCGCTCTTCGAGAAGCCGGGCTTTCTCGCATTTGCACTTACGGTGCCGGGCTTGCCTGAATTGGGCTTGGCGTTTGCGTCGCGGCGGGCATTCTGCCGTCCGTTTTGCCGGGCACCCTGCCTATCATTCCTCTGCCCACTCTGCCGTCCGCCCCGCTGGCCGTCTCGCTGTCCGCTCGGGCTCTGCCGTCCGCCTTGTCTTCCCCCTCTGCCTCCGCTCGGCTCGTCGTCCTTGGACGGCCTTATCAGGCAGTCCTTGTCGTAGCCGATCAGATCCTCGCGGCCGATGCGGCGGAGCGCTTCGCGCACGAGCGGCGCGTTTTCGGGGCGCGTCGGCTGGAGCAGAGCGCGCTGGAGGCGCTTCTCGTGCTCGTCGGCGACGTAGATTTTCTCGCCCGAAAACGGGTCGATTCCGGTGTAGTACATGACCGTCGACGCCGTGCCGGGCGTGGGATAGAAGTCCTGAACCTGCTCGGGCGCGACGTGATCCTGCTTGAGCTGATACGCCAGCTCGACCGCGTCCTCAAGCGTCGAGCCGGGGTGCGAGGACATGAGATAGGGCACGAGGTACTGTTCCTTGCCCGCGGCGGCGCACAGCTTGAAATACTTGGCGCGGAAGCGGTTGAAGACCGAGAAATCCGGCTTGCCCATGCAGGCGAGCACGTGGTCGGAGCAGTGCTCGGGCGCGACCTTGAGCTGACCGCTGACGTGGTCGCGCACCAGCTTGCGGAAGAAAGCGTCGCTCTTGTCGAGCATCATGTAGTCGTAGCGTATGCCCGAGCGGATGAAAACGCGCTTGACGCCGGGCACGGCCTCGATACGGCGCAGCAGCTCGACGTACTCCGAGTGATCGACGACAAGATTTTTACACGGCTTCGGCGTCAGGCAGCGTCTGCCGGGGCAGACGCCCGCGCTCAGCTGCTTTTTGCAGGCAGGCTGACGGAAATTTGCCGTCGGGCCGCCGACGTCGTGAATATACCCCTTAAACCCCTCGAGCCGGGTCAGCTTTTCGGCCTCGGCGACGCAGCTCTCGATGCTCCTCGAGCGCACCGACCGTCCCTGATGGTAGGCGATGGCGCAAAACGCGCAGGCTCCGAAGCAGCCGCGGTTGTGCGTAATCGAGAACTTGACCTCCTCAATCGCAGGCACGCCGCCCGCCTTTTTGTAGGACGGGTGGTAGTCGCGCACAAAGGGCAGCGCGTAGACGCGGTCCAGCTCCTCGCGCTCGAGCGGCGGCATGGGCGGGTTGGCGACGAGCAGCCGCCCGCCCGAATAGCGCTCGGCGATGGCACCACCGTAAACGGCGTCCTGGTTGTTGTACTGCACGGCAAAGGCGCGCGCGTAGTACTGCCTGTCGCGGGCGAGACGGTCGAAATCAAAGGTCTCGACGAGCGGGTAGTGCACGCGGTCGCCCTCGCGCCCGAGCCAGACAGTGCCGCGCAGGTCGCGGATTTTATGTATCGGGACACCGCGGTCGAGCAGCTCGGCGAGGCGGAGAATTATGTTCTCGCCCATGCCGTAGGTCAAGAGGTCTGCGCCCGAGTCGACGAGCACCGAGGCGCGGACGCGGTCGTCCCAGTAGTCGTAGTGGGCAAACCGGCGCAGCGACGCCTCCAGCCCGCCGAGAATGACAGGCACGTCGCCCCACGCCTCGCGGATGCGGTTGGTGTAGACTATGCAGGCGCGGTCGGGACGCAGTCCCGTCTTGCCGCCGGGCGAGTAATAGTCGTAGCCGCGGCGCTTTTTGGCGACGGTGTAATGCGCCACCATGGAGTCGATGTTGCCGGCGCTGACGAGAAAGCCCAGCCGCGGGCAGCCGAAACGGCGGAAGTCGTCAGCCGAGCGGAAATTCGGCTGCGCGAGCATGGCGACGCGGAAACCCGCGTTCTCAAGCACGCGGCAGATGAGCGCCGCGCCGAACGAGGGGTGGTCGACGTAAGCGTCGCCGCAGACGTAGACAAAATCGGGCGCGTCCCAGCCGCGCTCGGCCATCTCGGCGGCGCTGACGGGCAAAAATGAGCTGTTTATCACGTTATCTGACATTTTTTCTGGCATTGTTTCTCCCCGACGGCCGTCAAACTGACGTCTGCCGTCTGAATTTAGCGATATAAAAGCCGTCGGTACCGTAGGTGTCGGGGGCGAGCGCTATGTCGCCCGACGGCGCGTCGACCTCCCCGCCCTCCCCGAGGCAAAACGGCTCGGGCGCAAACTCGGGGTGCGCGGCGAGAAAACGCTCCCGCACGCCCTCGTTCTCGGCGCGCAGGACTGTGCAGGTCGAGTAGACCAGCACGCCGCCCTCCCGCACATAGCGCGAGCTGTTTTCGAGTATGGCGAGCTGAATATCCGGCAGCCCGGACGCGTCGGCGGGGTTTTTGTGGCGTATCTCGGGCTTTTTGGCCATGACGCCGTAGCCCGAGCAGGGCGCGTCGCACAGCACGCGGTCGGCCGCTCCCTCAAGCTCGGGGATGAACACCCGCCCGTCCGCCGCGGCGGTGTCTATGATGCCGATACCGAGTCGCGCGGCTCCCCGCTCAATTAGCGACAGCTTGCTTGCGTGCAGGTCAAAGCAGGTGATGCGCCCCTCGTTTTTCATGTACATGGCGGCCCCGAAGCTTTTGGAGCCGGGGGCGGAGCATATGTCGAGCACCCGCATGCCGGGGCGCGCGTCGAGCGCGGCGACGCACAGCTGCGACGCCTCGTCCTGGACGATAAAATCGCCCTCCTCAAAGCCCGGAAGCGCCGGGACGGTGGTGCTCGGCAGCAGTATTCCCGCGTCGGAGAGCGGCGTGGGGCGGGCGTTTCCGCCCATCACGGCCTCCCCGCCTGTTCCGGCGGCTCTGCCTGTTCCGGCGGCTCTGCCTGTTCCGGCCTCCCCGCCGCCCCTGAGCGCTTCGCGCAGCCGCCCGAGGTAGTCCTCGCGGCTGCATCTCAGCGTGTTGACTCTGAGCGTCAGCTCCGGCTCGCGGCTCATTGCCGAGAGCATGGCGTCGAGCCGCGCGGCGTCGTAGTCGCAGAGCAGCCGCTCGCACAGCACCGCGGGAAACGAATATTTCACCGCCAGCCACGCCGCGACTCCGTCGCGCGCGGGGTCGGGCAGCGCTATCTCCGCTCCGCGACGCAGATATGCGCGCAGCACGGCGTTGACAAGCCCTGCCGCGCGGCGCGGCGCGAGGTCGACTGTCTCGCTGACGGCGGCGTGCGCCGGAATTCTGTCGAGGTACATCAGCTGGTACAGCCCGAGGCGCAGTATGACGCGCACCTCGTCCTCAAGGCGGGTTCCGGGCGTTATCAGCCGGTCGATGTAATAGTCCAGCGTCGTCTGACGCTGAACGACCCCCATGACTAGCGTCGTAAGCAGGGCGCGGTCGCGGGGGTCGGGTATGTCGTCCCGTCTCAGGACGGCGTCAAGTGTGAGATTTGAGTAGCCTCCGGACGCCTGCATGCGGCATAGCGTCCGGAGTGCGGCACAGCGGGCATTCATCTGCGGCGGCCTCTCGAGCCCGAGGCTATAATAATGAGGCGCAGCAGGCTGAGCAGCGACGAGGCAAGCGCGGCGACGTAGGTCAGCGCGGCGGCCTTAAGCACGCGGCGCGCGACGCCGAGCTCCTCCATCTCCATCTCGCCCGAGGCCGAGAGCGCCTTCAGCGCGCGGCGGCTGGCGTCGAACTCGACGGGCAGCGTCACGGCCTGGAACAGCACTGCGGCCGAGAAGGCGAAAATGCCCGCCATCATAAACCCGTAACCGAGGGATCCCTCCGACATCGACGAGACGAGCAGTCCGATGACAAACAGCGGCATGGCCATGTTCGAGCCGATATTGCAGACGGGAATAATGGCGCTGCGCAGCTTGATGGGCGCGTAGCCCTGCGCGTACTGCACGGCGTGCCCCGCCTCGTGCGCGGCGACGCCGACTGCGGCGGCCGAACGCTTGTCATAGACGCTGTCCGAGAGGCGGATGACGTTGGTTCGCGGGTCGTAGTGGTCGGTGAGGTCGCCCGCGACGCGCTCGATGCGGACCTGCGACAGTCCGTTCGAGTCGAGAATGCGGCGCGCGGCCTCGGCGCCCGACAGACCGGTCGGGACACGGCTGCCGCGTCTGAACGACGCCGAAACGTTTATCTGCGCCCAGAAGGCGAAAATCACGCCGGGAATGAGCAAAAGATATGAAAAATAGTACAGATTAAAAGGCATAGCACACCTCCGTTAAACAAGAATATCGCCGACGGCGACGCGGCGGCCGTTGATGAAGTCGGCTGCGCTCATGCGTCCCTTGCTGCCGGGCAGCACGCCCGTTAGGCGCAGACGCCCGTCGCCGCACTGCACGACGATGCCGTCGTCAAGCGAGAGGATGGTTCCCGGCCTCTCCTCGCCGCGGCCGTGCTCCTCCGCCACCTCTGCCGACGTGACCTTGAGCATGTTTCCGCTCGGCAGATGGCAAAATGCCAGCGGGAAGGGCGAGAGCCCGCGTATCTGGTTGTGCAGCACGCGCGCCTCGCGGTTGAAATCGATGACGCAGTCGGTCGCCTTGTCGATTTTGGGCGCGTAGGTGGCGAGGCTTTCGTCCTGCGGCGTGGCGACAAGCGTGCCCGCCTTAAGCTCTGCGACGGTGCGCAGCAGCGTCTCGGCACCGAGGACGGCGAGGCGGTCGTGTATCGTCTCGAAGTTGTCCTGTTCTCCGATCTCAAGCTCGGCGCGCAGCAGCATGTCGCCCGTGTCGACGCCGTCGGCCATGCGCATGGTGGTGATGCCGGTGATGTGCCTGCCGTCGATGATGGCGCGCTGAATGGGCGCAGCCCCGCGGTATTTGGGCAGCAGCGAGCCGTGGACGTTTATGCAGCCGTATTTGGGATATTCAAGAATGCTTGTCGGCAGTATTTTGCCGTATGCGACGACGACGATAAGCTCGGGGTCGAGCTCTGCGAGCGTCGCGTCAAAGCTGCCGTCGCGCAGCCGCAGCGGCTGGTAGACGGGAATTCCCCGCTCCGTCGCGTAGACCTTGACGGGCGGCGGCGTCAGCACATAGCCGCGGCCGCGCGGCTTATCCGGTTGCGTCACAACGCCGATGACCTGCTCGCCCGCCTCGCACAGCGCGCGCAGCGACGTCGCAGCGAAATATGGCGTGCCCATAAAAAGTATTCTCATGTGTCACTCCCCCTTATGATAAAAGCTTTCATCAGTCGTTCTCCACCCGTCTCACAAGGATTCCGGGATCGGTGAACAGCTTGCCGTCGAGGTGGTCGAGCTCGTGGCAGAGCGCGCGCGCGAGCAGTCCCTCACCCGTGATGTCAAACGACTTGCCCGTGCGGTCCATGGTGCGGACGGTCACGCGGGCGGGGCGGCGGGTAACTCCCCACTCTCCCGGCAGCGACAGACAGCCCTCCGTCTCCTCCTGCTCACCCTCGGCGCAAATTATCTGCGGGTCAACGAGCTCAATCAGCCCCTCGCCCACGTCTATGACGACCACCCGGCGCAGCACGCCAACCTGGGGCGCAGCGAGTCCGCAGCCGTCGGCGGCGTACATGGTCTCGGCCATGTCGTCGAGCAGCGTGAGTATGCGGGGCGTTATCGTGCCGACGGTGCGGCAGCGGCAGCGCAGTCCGGGACAGTTGTTTTTAAGTATTTTCAGTTTGGCCATTTCTATTCCTCTTTCGTTTGTTGCCTGTTGTCCCCGTCACAACCCGGACGGGTTGAAATCTATGCTCAGCGTCGGCCCACCGGTACCCGAGAAGGCCGTCATAAGCTCGGCGAACAGCGCCCGCGAGCGTTTGTTGAGGCGGCATTTTATAACCATGCGCGTGCGGTACTTGCCGTCGACGCGGTAAACCGGCGCTTCCATCGGGCCGAAGACCACCGTCGGCACGTCCGAATAGTCGCCGCCGAGCCGCTCTGCGAGGTGCGCGGCGAGACTGTTCGAGGCCTCAAGCAGCTCCCTCTCGTCCGACGACGTCAGCGTCAGCAGCGCGATGTCGCAGAAGGGCGGGAAGACCAGCAGGCGGCGCAGCTTTATCTCGTTCTCGAAAAATTTCTCGTAATCCTGCGCGCATGCCAGGCGTATGACGTCGTTGTCGGGGTTGTTGGTCTGTATAACGGCGACGCCGGGCTTGCTTCTCCGCCCCGCGCGGCCGACGATCTGTGTCAGCATCGCGAAGGTGCGCTCGTTGGCACGGTAGTCGTCGAGGTAAAGCGACGCGTCGGCCAGCAGCACGCCCGCCAGCGTGACGTCGGGGAAATCGTGCCCCTTCGTCACCATCTGGGTGCCGAGCAGAATGTCGGCTCCGTGGGCGCGGAAGGTGGTCAGCATGCTGTCGTAGGCCGACTTCTCGCCCGTCGTGTCGGCGTCCATGCGCAACACGCGCGCCTCGGGGATGAGCTCGGAGAGGTCGCGCTCGAGCCTCTGTGTTCCGTAGCCCATGCGGACGAGGTGCGGCGAGCCGCATTCGGGACAGGCGGCCGGCTGCTTCTGCCGGTGCCCGCACCAGTGACAGACCAGCACGCCGTCGTCATAGTGCCCCGGCGTCGCGTGGTAATGCAGCGCGACCGAGCAGCGCGGGCACTTTATCGCCGCGCCGCAGGTGCGGCAGGAGACGAAATTGTTGTAGCCGCGGCGGTTCAAGAACAGCACCGCCTGTCCGCCCTCGCTAAGCGTCTCGCGCAGGCGCGTCGTCAGCACCTGACCCAGCGGGTCGATGTTACCGACCTGCGCCTCCTCGCGCATGTCGGCCAGCTCGACGCGCGGCAGCGCCGTGCCGCCGTAGCGGTGAGTCATTCTGAACAGCGAATATTTGCCCTCGACCGCCTTGTGGTAACTCTCGACCGACGGCGTCGCCGAGCAGAGCAGCAGCAGCGCGTCGCCGTGCGCGCAGCGGTAGCGCGCAACGTCGCGGGCGTGATATTTGGGGTCGGAGTCGGATTTGTAGGTGTGCTCCTGCTCCTCGTCAATGATAATGAGTCCTAAATTGCGCACGGGCGAGAATACCGCCGAGCGCGTTCCGACGACGAGATCAGCCTCGCCGCGGCGGATTTTGTTGTAGGCGTCCAGCCGCTCACCGGCCGACAGCCCCGAGTGGATAAGCGCCACGCGGTCTCCGTACCGCGCGCAGAATATGGACACCGACTGCGGCGTCAGCGCAATCTCGGGCAACAGCAGTATGACCGACCGTCCCGACGCGAGCACGCGGTCGATAAGCCCCACCATGACGCAGGTCTTGCCGCTGCCCGTGACGCCGTGCAGCAGCGCCGCCGCGCCCTTGCCCGACGATGCCAGCGACCACAGTCCCTCGAGCGCCGTCGACTGCTCGTCGTTGAGCGTGTAGCCCGCGCGTGCCGACTGTGCGGCGGCGGAGTTGTCCTCAAGCCCGGCGTAGCGCTCGCGGTAGACCTCGGTTTTTGTCAGCTTGACCACGCCGCGCTCAATCAACACCTTGAGCTGCGCGCGGTTGACGCCCGCCGCCGCGCAAAGCGCGGAGAGGTCGTATTCGGGGAGGGATTCCGGCCGCCCGGCAGGTTCGGTGCTTTTTTGAGGTTCGGTGTCTTTTTGAGGCTCGGTACTTTTTTGAGGCCCGGTGCTTTTTTGAGGTTCGGTGCTTTTTTGAGGTTCGGTGTCTTTTTGAGGCTCGGTGCTTTTTTGAGGCTCGGTGTTGTTTGGGAGTTCGGTGTTTTTTTGGGGCTCGGTGGTTTGGGTGATGTGGGCAGCTTCATCACACACGGTGCGCCCTTCGGGCTCGCCGTCAGCATCCCCCATCAAAAGCTCTACCACACGCCGCTGTCCCTCCGAGCGGAGCGGCACAGCGCCCTTTTGCCTGTCGAGCGCCGCCTGCGCCGACTCGCGGTCAAGCGCGAGCGAGACCGTCTCGCGGTAAGCGGCGCGCACGCCCGGCTTTATGTCGACGCCGCGCTCGATATGCCCGGATTTTATCAGCTTTGCCGCGCTCTCGGACGCCCGTGGCCCGAACTGCGTGCGCAGCGCCGCCTCGGTGACGCGTCCGCGGGCGCGGATGAAGGCAAGAACCTCCTCCTCGCGCGAGGAACGCGCAGGCTCGGAGGCCGGTCTGAACTCCTCGGGCACCGGCCGGTAAAACTCGACCAGCCGCGACATGGCCGCCGCCGGTATCATGGCGTGAACGGCGTCGCCGATGGTGCAGAGCGTCTGCTCCTTGAGAAAACGGCAAAGCCCCAGCAGCTCCTCACTCAATGACATGCTGTCGGGGCAGACGGAGTCTATGGGCTTCAGCCTGCTCTCGGGTGTCGCCGACTGCTCGGAAATACCCGTCACAATGCCGAGACGGCGGCGGTTGCCGCGCCCGAACGGCACTGTAACAAAAGCGCCCCGGCAGACACCGGAACGCATTTGAGCAGGAATATAATAATCAAACTCACGGTCCAATGTGTAGGGTATGTCGTCGGTCAGACATACCTTTGCATACTCGTATGCCATGACGCCCTCCTTCGGACTCAGTTGTTTTCGTATGCCTTGTGCTCGGCCTCAATGGCAGCTTCGACCTCAGCCTTGAATTCCTCGGCCTCGGCGTACTCCTCGTCGCTCTCGGCGGTCTCCTCGGCGTTCTCGGCCTGGGCGCGTGAGTCCTCGTCGCTCTCGGCGATGGCCTCGGCGGTCTCCTCGTGGCTCTCGGGGACGTAGCCCTCGGGGCGCTCCACTATTTCGTACTCGCCGTCATAAATGCGGTTGATTGCCGTCTTGACGGCCTTCTGGTCGCGCAGCTCCTTGTCGATAAGCGCCATGAGCGGCTTGTCTGTGTCCTTGTTGCCGGTCATGGACTTCTCGGCGAACTCTCTCTGCCGTACGTACTCGTCCGTAATCAGGCGGGCGCACCTTGCGGTGGCGAGCGCCAGCTCGTAACGGTTGAATTTTCCCTTGGTAAGCTCGGCTATTGTCGGATAAAGCATTTTATTTTCCTCACTATCTGTTGAATTGTTTACTCGTTATCGTTTGCGCCGTCATGGCTGCTATCCTTCCCGGCGTTGTGACCGCTCTCGCCCTCGTCGGCGCGCGTCCCGAGCCGCTCGGGCGGCAGAGCCGAGAGAATGACGTGCTCGGTATCGGTCAGGATAACCGACCGCGTGCGCTTGCCGCAGGTAAGGTCGATTGCGCGACCGGCGTCCTTGGCGTCCTGCATCAGGCGCTTGACCGGCGCGGAATCCGGCGCCGCAATGAGGACTATGCGCTCTGCGGCAATCAGGTTTGAATAACCCGCGTTAATGAATTTCATATTTTATCTCCGGGCGCTCAGGCGATGTTCTGCACCTGCTCGCGTATCTTTTCAAGCTCGTTCTTTGTGTCGACGACCAGCCGTGAAATGTCGGTATTCTGGCACTTGGAGCCGATGGTGTTGACCTCGCGGTTCATCTCCATAAGCTGGTACTCGAGCCGCTTTCCGGCGGGCTCAGGCGACTCGCATATCTCGCGGAAAAACGCGATGTGCGAGCGCAGGCGGACAAGCTCCTCGTCGATTGCAAGGCGGTCGGCCATGATGGCGCACTCAGTCAGCAGGCGACCCTCGTCGACGCTTATGCGGTTATCGGTGAGAATTTCGCGTATGCGGCCCTCAATGCGGTCGCGCGCGCCTGCGATGTCGCCTGCGGAGAGCGCCGAAATTTTCTCGACGTTGCCCGCGATGTGCCCGACCTTGGATAGCATATCGGCCTTGAGTCTTGCGCCCTCGGCCGCGGAGGCGGCGAGGAAGACGTCAGTCGCCTCGGCGAGCGCCGCGGACAGCTGTTCCCAGTCGCGCTCGAGGTCCTCCTCGGGCAGTGCGGCGCGGAAGACGTCGCGGTTCTGCGCCACGCTCATGACGCTTATGTCGTCGCGCAGGCGGAACTTATCGCGCAGCTGCTCAAGCGCGGATATGTAGGCGCGGGCGTAGCTCTCGTCGAGCACCAGCGTCCCCTGCCCGTCGCTCTGCGTGTTCTCGACGGTGATATAAACGTCGACCTTTCCGCGCGTTATTCCGCGGGAGGCGAGGTAGGGACGCACGCGCTCCTCGAGCGCCGAGAGGGCGCGCGGAATGCGCACCGAGCAGTCGAGTCCGCGGCTGTTGACCGAGCGCATCTCGACGGTAATATCCTTATTTTCAAGCGACAAACGGCTCCGCCCGAAGGCGGTCATGCTGTTGAACATAGCTTCTCACCTTAATTGTAGTCAATATATGATTATTTTAATACATTCTAAAGGCAATGTCAACGGTAATTTAATAATTTTGTGCACATTTGCGTTGCGGGGCGTCGCGAGTGGAACTCCGGCGGGCACAAATCTGACAATATTCACAAAACAGTCTTCACTTTTTCACAGAAGTATGGTACAATATATTTAACGAAGAATCAAGGAGGACACCGCCACGGCTATCAACATAACGAGTCCCGAGGACGTAATAAGTCTTCTGAAGCAGAACAACATGGAAAGGTACATAAACTACTTTTCCGAGCAGATGCTGCTATACGGTGCGGCCATCAAGAAGATCAGCTCGACGCTTGAGATACTTGACGACGAATTCCACCTGCGCAACGACTACAACCCCATTCACCACATCGAGACGCGGCTCAAGACTCCGCGCAGCATATTCAACAAGCTGACCAAGCGCGGTTTTCCCGTCACCATGGAGTCGATACACGACAATCTGACAGACATCGCGGGAATCCGCGTCATCTGCAACTACATTGACGACGCCTACCGCATAGCCGACCTGCTTACCGCGCACAACGACATCGAGGTCATGGAGCGCAAAGACTACATCGCGCACCCCAAGCCGAGCGGCTACCGCAGTCTGCACCTCATAGTGAACGTGTCGGTATACATGTCGGAGGGCTCTGTGAAGGTCCCGGCGGAGATACAGATCCGCACCATCGCCATGGACTACTGGGCGACGCTGGAGCACCGTCTGAAATACAAGAACGAGGGCAGCGTCCCACCCGACCTGCACCAGAAGATGAAAAGCTGCTCCGAGGAGCTCGCCGACATGGAGGTGCGGATGCAGGAAATACAGCGGGAGACGGAGGAATACTGCTGATTGCATATGCGGCTACGCTGATTAAATTGATTTTGCGGTTCTCGCAGGTGGCGACCTGCGGGGACTGCTTTTTTTATGAATAAGTTCTTTGGCCTTGGCAGGCGCGCCGGGGTGAGGCGTATTGGCATATGCCTGTATGCAAGGTAAGTTCTTTGACCTTGGAAAGGCGCGCCATAACGTCGGCGGGAAGCGATTTTTGAAAAATAAGTTCTTTAGCCTTGGCAGGCGCACGCCGTGAAGGCCACCGACGGTGGAGAAGTGTACTTTTCTGTTATGCAACAGA
>CAKRSS010000039.1 GCA_934401725.1 uncultured Eubacteriales bacterium
TCGCCATGAGGCGCACTGTAACCCGCGCTGGGCAGGCTAACCATTGGACGCCCCGCCCCGGCGGCCTTAAGTGCGTCTCGGTGGGAGCGTCTGCGGTACAAATGGCTGCTGGAATGCAGTCTCTGGAGAGCGCTTCACCGCTGGAATGAAGTTTTCGGAGAGCGCTTCACCGCTCGGATGAGGTTTGATAGAACCGATAGCTCACGCCGCACGACCCGCGCCGTCATATTGCGGCTTCGCCGCTCATGAAGGCTAATTAGGCGGAGAGGTGAGCGGAAGTGTCCCACTACGCGCGCCGTCATATTGCGGCTCCGCCGCTCATGAAGGCTAATTAGGTGGAGAGGTGGGCGGAAGTGTCCCACTATGCGCGCCGTCATATTGCGGCTTCGCCGCTCATGAGGGCTAATTAAGCGGAAAGGTGGGCGGAAATGGCTAAAACAAGCGGGAGCGGCACACATCAAAGCAAGACGTAATGCGAACGAGTGCGCCACAAATCAAAGCAATCCGCAAAGCGAGCGTTTCCGGCTAACCCCGCAATCCTGCGCGCAGCGCGAGTACTCTGCCAGCTGAAAAACAGTTTAGCAAGTCCCCCGGACAACGTACAACCGGGGACAAAGCCGTACTTCAGCAAAGGCGCGGTAGAGCGATTCTGACCGAGCCGCGCCGGTGCCGTGCGCCAATGAGGCGGATTCCGCTCCCTTAAGCCATCCCCACGGGAGTGGGGGAGTCCAGAGGGGGCGAACCGTAGGTTCGGCCCCTTTGGTACGTTCTTTTGGTACTTTTCTGCCGTATGGCAGAAAAGTACACTTCTTCACGTCGGAGAATACTCCGGCGGCAGCCCGCCAAGGCCAAAGAACTCTTTTTTAAAAAACGCTTTTCGCCGAACTCTCCGGCGAGCACCAATAGAGGTGCAGGAACCCCCTGCAAAAAAGCGGCTCCCGCAGGTCGCCACCTGCGAGAACCGCAAAATCATTAAATCAAACTACCCTATCACTTCCGCGCACTGTGCTCAATCGCCGTACAAATAATGTAGTACAGCGGAATCGTCAGAAAAAGTATCCACCACGGATGCCACATGCCGCGCCACAAACCGAGCAGCAGGTAGACTCCCGCCACAAGAACGGGGTAGGAAAAACGGCTCGCCTTGCGGCGGCGCACCGCCGAAACAAAGGACGGTATAATCGGTATCAGGAAAAACACCAGCCAGCCGATCCGCCAGCCCCACGGGAACACAAAGCCCATAACAAGGTACGCAATCACCGTCAGCAGCGGCACACTGGCGTTCAGCCAGTTGAACGCTTCGTTCGCCATGCGGCGCTCGCGGCCGTTGACGTATACATGCCCGCCGCGCACGTTCACGCTGTCACCCTTTTTGACGTTGCAGACGTACTCGTCGTCCACGTACAGCTTGCCGTCCTTGATGTTGACGTTCGCGTTCTCGCCTTCCGACTCTTCGACCCTTATCCCGTCGATTCCGACGTGAACATGGGTTCCTTTTGTGTCGTCGACATGGACGCCGCGCCAGCCGATGTGCACGTGGTTGCCCTCTTTGTCGTCGATATGTATGCCGCCGGGGCCGATGTTGACATGATCGCCCGCATCCTGACGGCAGTTGCTGTCGTCGTTGTCGTCGCTGCCCTCGCCGTCCTCGCGGCCGCGGCCATCGGACGCATCCGCGCCCTCATCGCCAGCCTTGCTGCCGGTCGGCGCGTCCTTGCCGTTTATCAGCTCGTCGATTGTAACGCCGTAAAGCGCAGCGAGCGCTATGAGATTGTCAGTATCCGGAGAGGCCTCCGCCCGCTCCCACTTGGACACAGCCTGGCGGCTGACACCCAGCTTCTCTGCCAGCTCCTCCTGCGAGTAGCCGTTGGCACGGCGGTACTCGAGAAGCCTGTTTGCTATTCTGATATTCATATGACTGCTCCTTGAATTTTTTCCGCAGGACTTCCCGCGTGTCACAGACTTATACTATCAAATTTTGCGGTTGCGTACAACCTATTCTGCATTGCAAATTCCGCAACTATTGGTTGCGGAGACGCTAAAAGCGCTCATTTCACCCCTGCAACGGGCTTTTTCGCGACGAAATACCACCGCTCGTCGTTCTTTTTGGGGGCGGCGAAGTCGTAGCCGCCGAACACTCCCATCACCTCAAGCCCGGCGTCGCGCAGTGCCGCACCGAGCTCATCGACGCTGTAATAACGCTCGACCTGGTGCTCGTCAAAGCGCGAATACCGCCCGTCTTTATCCCGACTGAAGACGCTGAGATAAAAATCGCAGACGTGCCTGCGCGGGTGGTAATAATTCTGCCAGCCGCAATATACGCCCTCATCCTCGAGCACGTAGGCGTTGTCGGCAAAAATGTGCCGGAAGCGATGCTCCGAGCTGACGTCAAAGACAAACAGCCCGCCCGGCTCCAGATAATTTTCCACACATGCGAAACACCCGGAGAGGTCGCCCTCTCCGGTGAGATAGTTTATACTGTCGAGGCAGCACACCACGCCGCCGACGCTTCCGTAAAGCTCGAAGGCGCGCATGTCCTGCATAAGATAGAGCGGGTTTGTAAAGCTCAGCCGACGCTTCGAGGCCTCGGCAAGCATCTCGCCGCTGCCGTCGACACCTATCATGTCGTAGCCGCGGCGCGCAAGCTCAAGCGTCATGCGCCCGGTTCCGCAGGCAAGGTCAAGCATTATCGAGGGCGTAAGCCCGGCGTACCGTCCGAAGCACTCGACGATGAAATCCGCCCACGCTGCATAGTCAAGCTCAGCGTTGAGGCGGTCGTAGACCGTCGCGAGCTGCCCGTATGCGCCGCTGTCGGCGGTCTGGTTTTCCGAACTCTCGCGTGCCACGGTCATTCCGCCCCGCCGTTGCGGCGGCGACGCTCCATGCGCTCGATGACTGTGATATAGCCGTCGCTTCCGTACTTCATGCAGCGGTTGACGCGGCTGATGGTCGCAGTGCTGAGTCCGGTTTTCTCGGCGATCTCGGTGTATATGTAGTTTTCACGCAGCATTTTTGCGGCGTGCATACGCTTCGCCATCTCCTGAAGTTCGGACATTGTGCACAGATCCTCGAAGAAATTGTAGCACTCCTCGAGCGTATCAAGTGTCATAATACTGCGGAACAGATAGTCTATCTGCTCGTCCTTGAATTTACTTTTCATTGGCAGTCCACCTCATATTTTAGTATGGTAGCATGATAATATTATAATACTTTCTTTCATCAAAGTAAAGAGCTTTGAGAAAATTTACACTATTTATTTTCACGCGGCGGACGGAGTTGTATAAAATGACTGCGAGGACAGTTGCTTACAACCCCAGCATAGGAAAAATGCGGCAGATGTCCCCTGCCCCCATGATGACGAGCATGTCGCCGGGGCGGACGTTTTCCTTAAGATATTGTGCAATGTGCTCCATGTCGCCGACGTACTGCGCGCGCTCACCGATGGCCTCGGCCAGCTTCTCGGCGCTGACGCCGTGGTCGTCGCCCTCGCGCGCGGCGTAAATATCGGCGACAATGACCCGGTCGGCCGCCTCAAACGACGCGGCAAACTCGTCGAACAGCGCCGCGGTGCGGTCGTAGGTATGCGACTGAAAGACGCAGATAAGCTCACCGCGCTCGCCCTCTCCCTCCGACATCAGCTGGCTAAAGCCGTCGAGCGCAGCACGAATTTCGGTGGGGTGGTGAGCGTAATCGTCGTAGACGCGCGCGCCGTTGAGCATTCCCTTGAACTCCATGCGTCGGTTTGCGCCGCGGAAGCCCGCGAGGCTGCGCACGATGACGTCCGGCGCGATACCGCAGATGTCGGCGACGGCGATAGCCGCGAGCGCGTTCGAAATGTTGTGCATCCCCGCGACGCCCAGCCGCACGCGGCAGAAAAATTCGCCCCGCTTCAGCACGTCGAAGGTGTACATGCCGCCCTCGGTCGCGATGTTGGCGGCCACGAAGTCGGCGCTGCGGCTGTGCAGGCTGAACGTCACCGTCGGGCGACCGGCGGCCACCGTCACTCCGCGGACGTTCTCGTCGTCCGCGTTCGCAACGACGCACTCGCAGCCCGGTCTGCGCGCGTACTCGCAGAACGACTGCTTTATCTGCTCGATGCCCGAGAAGTAGTCGAGGTGGTCGGGCTCGATGTTCAGTATGACGGCCACGGTCGGGTTGAAGTCGAGGAAGGAGTCCTTATACTCGCAGGCCTCGAACACGAAGAAGTCGTTCCCGCCGACGCGGTAAGCACCGCCCATTTTGTTGTACTCGGCGCCAGACAGCACTGTCGGGTCGCAGCCCGCGTCCATGAGCAGCGCGGCGCACATTGACGTGGTCGTCGACTTGCCGTGCATGCCCGAAATGCCGATGCGGCGCGTGTATGACATCATGAGGTAGCCCATATAGTCAGCGCGCGAGATGCAGGGCAGGCCCGCGGAGCGCGCGGCGGCGTACTCGGGATTGTCCTGCGAGATAGCGACCGTATAGACCACGACGTCGCAGCCCTCGATGTTTTCGGCGCGGTGCTCGTAGGCTATTTTTATGCCCTCGCGCTCGAGCCTGCCGCACAGCGCGTTGCGCGTACGGTCGGAACCTGCGGTATAAAACCCCGCCGCGTGCGTCAGGTGCGCCAGCGACGACATATTGATGCCGCCGATACCTATAAAGAATACTCCCCGGCAGGATGACATTATCCCGCGGATGGCTTCGGGGCCGTAGTGTGTATTTTCTGTCAGCATGAAAAATGGTTCCTTTCAGGGAATTTGCCCGTGCAAACGCGATTTGTGAAGTTTCACGCGCGTTTTTTCACATAAAAATTTCAATGTCGTTGAATAACCGTCACATTGTTATTCTATACTAATACTCGAAGATTGGTTATTTATACCTGACGGTAATATGGAACCGTCATTCAGAGAAATTAAAAAATCATAAGCCGGAAAAACCGACAGGAGGTAAATGCAAATGCAGATCACAGACATTAAGGTAAGAAAGTTGTTCGACGAAGGCCCCATGAAGGCTATTGTTTCAGTGACCTTTGACGGTCAGCTGGCGGTTCATGACATCAAGGTCATCTACGCGCGGGAGAAGTATTTTATCGTTATGCCCAGCCGCAAGAACCCCGATGACACCTACCGCGATATCGTTCACCCAATCAACGCCCAGTTCAGAGGTGTTCTTGAGTCCGCCGTCATCGGCGCTTACGAGACCGAGCTGGCCGCTGCCAAGCAGGCCGCAGAAGCCGCCGAGGCAGAGCCCGAAGTCACTGAAGTTCAGTAATTCGGAACCACAAGCACCCAGGCCGCCCTCCGGGCGGCTTTTTTCATGGGACGAGAATCTGGGGCGCTGCCCCGACCCCCGCTTAGGGAGCTTTTTGAAAAAAGCTCCCTCGGAACCCGCAAAAACTTTGAAAAAGGGGATGGCGGATGGGATAGAGTAAGCAAAAACCGCTCGCTCTCGGGGCCAGCCCCGAACCCCGCTCGGGCGGCTTTTGAAAAAGCCCCCGAGAAAAGGCCCCACGGGGCCCGCAAAACTTTCCGAAAAAGGACGGGTCAAGGGCTGAGGGCAGCCAGAACGTTGGGTTTTGGGCGTCCCGCAGACCTTAACCCGTCCTTTTTTCAAAGTTTTCGCCCGCCTTTGTGGAGGCGGCGCGGGTCCGGCGCCGCGTAGCGCTGGCCGCCGTCCGCAGACGGCGGAATCCCCCGCGTTGGTCGCCGTCCGCAGACGGCGGAACTCCTCTACACGTGCCGCACTCTACACCCTTCCCCACCCGCACAGAACACCTGTGCGGCAGAGGTCGACGACGCCGAAGCTTGGCGCGCCGCCGTCGCGCGGCGCACCGATGGAGCCGGGATTGAAAATGTAAAGATCATGAGCGAGAGTGACGAGACCAAGCTTCGTCCCCGCGGGGATGAAGGCCTGGTACTTCACGTGCGTGTGCCCGTAGAGCAGCACCTCCGCATCGGCCTCGACCGCACGCATGATGGCACGGTCAAGCCCGCGCTCAACACCCCGCGTGTTGCCGTGAAGCATCAGAATGTTCCGCCCGTCGAGATTTACAACAAGCTCGCTCGGCGGCAGCTCGCCGCCGTCAAACCTGAACATGTCGCAGTTGCCGCGCACGGAAATGAGGGGTATGTCGCCTAAATCCACGTACCGGAAGTCGGACAACCCGTCGCCCAGAAATAATACCGTGTCCGGACGCGTCGCCTGACGCTCGAGAGCTAAGCGTATGTTGTCCGCCCGACCATGCGAGTCGGATAAAACCAATAGCTTCATACAGTCGCCGTCTCGGCAGTCGTCATCGGCAAAGGCTCGAGCTGCGTGCAGCCCTCCGGTACGCAGAACCGAACCGCCCCGCGCTCAACGCTAAGCTCAAGACGCACACAGTCCTCAATTTCGCCGTCAATGCTGACAGCCTGCGGCGCCGGGAACTCGATGTCAAGCCGCGAACACCGCACAAAATCCGCAATCTCCGACGCGTCACGACGCGCAAGGTAGCTCCCGTTCTTGTAGGACGACAGCATCGAGATAAACTTGCGCCGCGTAACGTTCTTGACAAAGCTGACGTCCATCACCCCGTCCGACGGCGAGGCGTAGGGCTCAGAGCGGAAGCCTCCGCCGCAAAAACCGCCGTTGCCGACACAGGTCAGCAGCAGCTCGCGCTCGCAGGGCTCGCCGCCGTCGACAGATACGCGCATGCGCACGCCCGGCTTCTTTATCAGCACCTTTATAACCCCGATTATGTACGCCAGCTTGCCCGGCACCAGCGGGTTGTTCTTGATGTGCGCCACCTGACGTACCACCTCGCAGTCAAACCCCGTGTTGAGCATGTTGATAAGGTAGCGCCCGTTATATTTTATGAGATCGATCGGATGCGTGACACCGCGCAGCTGCGCCGCCATGTCCATGAACCGCTCGCGCGGCGAAAAGTTGCGGACAAAATCGTTGCCCGTGCCAATCGGTATTATGCCGACCTCTACGTTCGGAAACCCCGCCGCGCCGTTCACAACGTCGCACAGCGTGCCGTCGCCGCCGCAGGCGTAAATGCGGACATCGTCCCCCATCGCACAGCGTCGGCGCACGTATCGCTCACAGTCACCCTCACGCTCGGTGTAGTAAACGGTGCAATCCTCGCCCATCTCGCCGCAGACACGGCGTATCTCCTGCTCAAGGCCTGACTGTGCCTTTCCCTTGCCCGCGGCAGGATTGATTATAAAACAGTGCTTCATGTGGGACCTCTTTCGTAAAGCCACCCAGGTCGGCGGCCTTAATTATTTCTTAACACTTAATTATATCACACTCAAGCCCGTTTTTCAACGTCCAAAAGCTATTTTTCACACAATTCTCGCACCAAGGGGCAAAACGCGTCGCGCGATCATATAATGCTCATGGAAATAATTCTCTGAAAGGAAGCTTAGCCATGCAACTTGACCGTAACGCGCTAAACCGTCTGCTCTCCATGAGCGACACGCAGCTGAAATACGTGATAACAAAGCTGGCCGTCGATAACGGCCTCGATCTCTCCACCTTCAATATAAGCGGCAACGACATAAATTCTATCCGAAACGCCCTCAAAAACGCCACCGACCAACAGCTCGAGCTTGCCGCCGAGCAGCTTCGCCGCGGTAAGCGGGGAGGCCGCTGATGGACGACGGACGCGCCAGGGACGTCTCCGGCGACACGGGCGCACCCGGCGATCTGCTCGGCGCGCTGCTCTCCGACGGACAGCTGCTCGAGCGCGTCTCGCAGATAGTGGCCAAAACCCGCGCGGTCGAGTCATCGGCGGCGGGCAACGACACCGCACCGCCCGACTCCTCCCACTCCAACGCACCTCCGCCCCCCGTGCCCGACCTCAACCTGCTCACGGCATTGTTCGGCGGCATGCCCGCTTCACCGCCGCAGGGCACAGATAACAGCCCCGCCGTGCAGGCCGACTCCGTCGTGGCGGGCGAGTCCGGAGTCAACGCCTCGGCAGCCGGTGCTCCCGACGCTTCGGACGCTTCGGGGATTTCGGGCGCTCCGGGCACTTCCGGCGCTTCAGCCGTGCCAGACGCCACCGAAGCCACCGCCTCTTCCGTCGCCCCCTCAGCCGCCTCCTCGAGCGCCCCTCCCGACCGACTTGCCGGGCTCACCTCGCTGCTCACCGACAGCGACTTCATGGCAAAGCTCCCCGGCGTGCTGTCCATGCTGTCGTCTGGGGGCGGCGGGAGTGCCGGAAGCGGCGGAAAGGACGGCAGCAATGGCGGCTCTGACGGCCGGGACGGCGGCAAATCCGGCAAGGACGGCAAAAGCGTCCCCGTCGGAGCACGCGGCGGACACGGCGGAGGCCGCGGGGACGGCGACCGCTGCATCGCCCTGCTCTCGGCGCTCAAGCCCTACATGAGTCCGCGGCGGTGCGAGGCCATCGACTACCTCATCCGGATGAACCGCATGGGTGACATAATACGCCGCATACGCTGAGCGAAAGGAGAAAACGCATGTACGCAAAAGAATTTCGTCGTCCCACGCCGCCGCGGAACTACGGTGGCACGGCCTTCCGTGAGCCGGTGCGCGATACAGTCAGCGAGACCGCCACGAATACAGCCCCCGAGACGCGCCGGGACGCGCCCTATACAGCGCCCTACCCGGCCTCGCCCTACTTGACCGCGCCGTCAACGCCGTCGAACCCGCCCTCACCGTCCTCATCGTGCGACCTTCCGCCGGAGTCATGCCCCGAGCGGGAATCCGCGCCAACGGCTGAGGCTTCCCTGTCAGAGCCGTCCACGGAGCAAAACGAGACGGAGTCGACACGCGCCACCGACCACCACGACAGTTCAAAAGCCGACGACGCATCGGTGACGACCTCCGCATCTGCCGAGACCTCCGCCGGGTCGCACCGACCACCATCCCCTGCTCACGGACTGCTCAGCGCGCTCATCCCGCCCGGCCTTGACTCGGCACACGGCAACGGTCTCGGCTTTGAGGAGCTGCTTCTGACCGGCCTCATTCTGCTGCTCTCGCAGAGCCAGCGCGACAGCGACATCATCCTCATGCTGGCGCTGCTGCTGTTCTACCAGTGACCCGCACCGCACAATTATTCCCCGGTCGCCCGCGGCGTTATTGACAAATCGCGCGCGGCGTGATATACTGAATACAGCACCTGAAACGGGAGATTAAAACCAAAATGAAGGAAAAAGCGATAAAAATCATACGCGAAATATGCCGTCACCACATAAGCCTGCTGATGCTCATCACGCTCATCGACCTCGCGCTTCTCGCCGTTGACGAGCCTGTGACGCTCTGCTTCGGTCTGCTCGCGTCGCAGAGACTGCTATCCCTTGGCATGGCGGGTCAGGGCATGGCAGGCGAGGCCAGTCTGCTCGTCTGCGGTTGGCTGACAGCGCTCATCTGCCTCGGACTGTTCGCAGTCTGCCTTGCGGGCTCGTACAGCCGTCCGGGCTGGCTGCTCTGCGCCGCCGCCATGACGCTTCTCGACACCACCCTCGCGGTAATAAGCCTCATTGCCTGCTCCGACAGCACCTATTACCTCGACATCGCCGCGCACGTCTGGTACATCGCCGCGCTCGTGGTCGCCTACATACTCGCGCGTCATAAGCCCGCCCGCAAGCGCCCAGGCCTTCCCAGCGCGGATGTGGATAAAATTCTCGAGCTGCTTAGCCAGACCAGTAGATTCGGTGGCTCGCATAATATCGATGACCTTGATGACCTTGTAGGCCCTGAAGAATTCGAAGAGCTTGAGGATTTTGAAGAATCGGAGGGAACCAAAGAGACAGAGGAGTCCTATGAGTCTGCGGAGTCCGAAAAGCCGGAAGAATAACTACATAAAAATCCGCCGGGAGCAGTCATATGACTGCTCCCGGCGGATTTATGCAAATTTTCTATTAGGCGTCCTGAGACTTCTTGTACTCCTCGATAATCTTGGCAGCGATCTCCTTCGGCACGACGTCGTAGCCTGTGACATTGAACTCCATCGAGCCCAGTCCCTTGGACATAGCGCGCAGAGCGATCGGGTAGTCCAGTATCTCGGACTTCGGAACGGTGAACTGAATTGTCGTGTAACCGCTCTTGCCCTCGGCGGGGTTCATACCCATAACCGAGCCGCGACGCTTGTTGACGTCGCCCATAATGTCGCCCATCAGCGCGTCGGGAACGGTGACGAACAGGTCGCCGACCGGCTCAAGCAGGACGGGGCCTGCCAGCTCGAGGCACTTCTTATAAGCCAGCTGTGCTGCGGTCTTGAAGGAGATTTCATCCGAGTCGACGGGGTGGTAGGAGCCGTCGTACAGGTCGGCAGCCAGATGAACCATCGGGAATCCGGCAACGCCCTTCTGCATAGCGTCAAGCAGACCCTTCTCAACAGCGGGGTTGAAGTTTTTCGGCACGGTGCCGCCGACGACGGAAACGGTGAAGGTCAGACCCTCGTCCTCGCCGGGCGCGAAGCGGATCTTGACGTGACCGTACTGACCGGAGCCGCCGTTCTGCTTCTTGTGCTTGCCCTCGACGTCGACCTTCTTTGTAATCTTCTCGCGGTAAGGAATCTTGGGCGTCTCGAGCTTGATGGTAACGCCGAAGCGCGACTTCATCTTGGCCGCCAGCACCTGCAGGTGCATGTCGCCGAGGCCCGCGATGGTCATCTGCTTGGTCTCGCCGTTGTTTTCGAACTTAAGCGTGCGGTCTTCCTCGAGCATCTTGGTGATAGCCTGAGAAATCTTGCCCTCGTCGCCCTTTGCCGCCGGCATCATAGCCTGAATCATGTAGGGGTTGGGGTAGCATACCGGTGCGTAGGCGATGAGGTCGCCGCCGCAGAGTGTATCGTTGGTGTTGGTATTTGTGAGCTTTGCGATCATGCCGATGTCGCCGCAGGCCAGCTCGTCGACCTCGGTCTGAGCCTTGCCCTTTACGGTGTAGATGTGAGCCATCTTCTCTGCCGTCTCGGTGTTGGAGTTGGTGAGAACCATATCCTTCTTGAGCGTGCCCTGCATGACCTTGAAGAAGGACATCTTACCGACGAACGGGTCGGCGACCGTCTTGAACACGAAAATGTTTGCGACGGAGCTGTTCTTGTCGATGTCTATCTTGCTGCCGTCAGCCAGCTTTTCCTGCTTGCGGGCGGTGAAGCGCGGGAAAGAAGCTGCGATAGCGTCGAGCATGACGCCGAGTCCCCACAGCATGGTGGCGGAGCCGCAGTAAACGGGAACGATGTCGCCGTGGATGATACCCTCGTGCAGCGCCTCGGCGGCCTCGTCGTGGGTAATCTCCTCGCCGTCGAAAAACTTCTCCATCAGCTCCTCGGACGTGCCTGCGAGCGCCTCGTTGAGGGCGTCCTTATAGGAAGCGGCGATCTCCTCGAGCTCAGACGTCATGGGAGTCTCGGAGCGCTTGCCCTTGGCGTCGTACTTGTACGCCTTCATCTCGATAAGGTCGATGATGGTGACGTCCTTGCCGTTCTTGACGGGAATAGCGACAGGGCAGACGGGCGTGCCGAACTTGTCGTGCAGCTCGCCGAAGACGCGTGCGAAATCGGCCTCGTTATCGTCGCACTTGTTGACGAAGAAGGCGCGCGGGATGCCCGCATCGGAGGCATAGCCCCACGCGAGCTCTGTGCCGACCTCAACGCCGGCCTTTGCGTCGACAGCGATAACGGCGCTGTCGGCAACGCGGAGTGCCTGAAGCACCTCGCCTACGAAATCAAGGTAGCCGGGAGTATCGAGCAGGTTGATCTTTATATCCTTCCACATGATGGGAGCTACGGCCGTGGACAAAGAGAAACCTCTTTTGATTTCCTCCGCATCGTAGTCACAGACGGTATTTCCGTCAGCTGTCTTTCCGAGTCTGTCTGTGCCGCCGCCTATGTAAAGCATAGCTTCGGCGATTGATGTTTTTCCGCTTCCTCCGTGTCCGAGTAAAGCTACATTTCTGATGCTGTTGGTTTCGATTTTAGCCATTAGATGTTCCTCCTTGACCCGACGCGCCCCCTCTGGGCGGTGGGTGAATTTTTATGTTTAATATTATATACGATCATCAAGTCCCGCAACGGAGAATTTCAAATCACACATCAATTATTATACAATAAACCTTTTCACATTGCAATAGCTTTGTATCAATTTTGAAGATTTGCTCAAAATGACACCCTCGTTTTTGTCTATTTAGACGATGTTTATGCCAAAAAGTGCGGCCGCATTGGTTGCCGTGACCTCCACCACGCGCTCATAGCTCACTCCGCGCAGCTCTGCGAGCCTCGCGGCTGTGTGGCACATGAGTCCCGAGTGGTTGAGCTCGCCCCGGTGCGGCACGGGAGCGAGGTAGGGACAGTCCGTCTCGATGAGCATAAGCTCATCGGGCACCGTCACCGCGACCTCGGGCAGCTTGCGGGTGTTCCTGAAGGTCAGCACACCCGAGAACGAGACATACCACCCTCTCCGGCACAGCTCACGCGCCAGCTCCGGGCTGCCGCTGAAGCTGTGAAATACGCCGCGCACGTCGGTAAAACGGCGTATCATGTCGAAGCAGTCGCCGTGCGCCTCGCGGTCGTGGATTATGACGGGCAGGCCGTATTTTTTCGCAAGGTACATCTGCGCCTCGAACGCCTCGGCCTGCGCGGCGCGGTCAAGCGGCTCCCAGTGGTAGTCGAGCCCTATCTCGCCGAGCGCGACAACCTTGTTCCCCGCTCTGTCGGCGAGCAGCGCCTCGAGCGCGTCAAGCTGCGCGGCAAATCCGGCGTCAAGACCGCCGCCGGGGGCGGTCACAATGTCCTCGGGGTGGATGCCCGCCGCGGCGTACATGCCGTCATACCGCGCGGCCTGCTTTATGGCCGCGCGGGAGTTTTCAATATTCGAGCCGACGTTTATAATGTGCCCGACCTCGCCCGAAAACAGTGTGTCAAGCAGGCCTGCGGCACCGCCGTCGGCCTCGGCGTCAAAGCGCGCGTCGGTATAGTGGGCGTGCGAGTCGAAAAGCCGGGGCATTATCTCACCCGCTCGCCGAGCGGCGTGTCGTCAGCGAGGAAGACAACTCTTACCTGCTCCTCGCCCGACGCGAGTATCATGCCCTGCGACTCGATGCCGCACAGCGTCGCCGGCTTCAGGTTGGCCACGACGATAACGCGGCGGCCGATCAGCTGGTCGGGCGTGTAGAACTTGGCGATGCCCGAGACGACCTGTCTCTGCTCGTAGCCGAGGTCGATTTTGAGTTTCAGCAGCTTTTTGGCCTTCGGAACCGGCTCCGCGCCAAGAATCTTTGCCGTGCGCAACTCGACATGCATAAAGTCGTCGATGCCGATGAGCGCGCAGCCCTCCGGCTTTTCGGGGACTTCGTTCGCCTCCTCCTCTGCCTTTGCGCGCGCCTCGGCCTCAGCCATGGCGGCAGCGCGCTCGGCCTCGAGCTCGGCGAGCATCTTTTTCTCGTCGACGCGGGCGAACAGCACCCCAGAGTCACCTATCTTGCCACCATACGCCAGCTTGCCGAAATCGCCGCGCGCGAACTCGTCAAACAGCAGGTATCCCGCGTTTGGACGGCCGATCTCAGCCGCGGTCGCGGCGAGCGCGGCAAGCTCGGGAGCGGAGTTGAGCTCGGTCAGTATCTCGGTGGCCGTCTCGGGGATGAAGGGCGAGAGCAGAACCGCGCCGAGGCGTATGGTCTCGAGCAGGTTGTAGAGCACGGTGCCGAGACGGGCGCGCTGCGCCTCGTCCTTGGCGAGCACCCAGGGGGTGGTCTCGTCTATATACTTGTTGGCACGGCGAAGCATGGTGAATATGGCCTCGGTCGCGTCGGCGATGTGGAAGCTGTCCATGCAGGCGATGACCTGCTCAACCGCCGTCGCGCAGGCGGCCTTGAGCTCGTCGTCGAGCGCCTCGGGCGCGGACGGACTCTGAATCACGCCGTCGAAATACTTCTTCTGCATATCCAGCGTGCGCTTGACGAGGTTGCCGAGGTTGTTTACAAGGTCGTTGTTGAAGCGGGTGATGACGGACTCGTAGGTAATGCTGCCGTCCGAGTTATAGGGCATCTCGGAGAGGGCGTAATAGCGCACGCCGTCAACCGTGAAGCGCTCGGCCAGCTTGTCCGCGTAAATGACGTTGCCCTTGGACTTGGACATCTTGTCAGCACCGAAATTGAACCACGGATGGCCGAACACCTTCTCGGGCAGCGGCAGGTCGAGCGCCATGAGGAAGATGGGCCAGTAGATGGTGTGGAAGCGCAGAATGTCCTTACCGATGATGTGGACGTTCGCAGGCCAGTTCTTGCGGAAGAAGTCGGACTGCTCCGCGTAGCTCTTATCGGGGTCGTAGCCGAGGGCGGTGATATAGTTTGCCAGCGCGTCGAGCCAGACGTAGATGACATGCCGCTCGTCAAACGTCGGCACGCCCCACTTGAAGGAGGTCCGCGACACGCACAGATCCTGAAGACCGCCCTCGGTCTTCAGAAAGTTGTTTATCATTTCCTTCTTGCGGCTCTCGGGCTCGATGAAGTCGGGGTGCGACTCGATATACCCGATAAGCCTGTCGGCGTACTTGCTCATCTTGAAGAAATACGCCTCCTCGCGCGACTGCTCGACGGGACGGCCGCAGTCGGGGCACTTGCCGTCCACCACCTGCGTGTCGGTGAAGAAGGACTCGCAGGGCGTGCAGTACCAGCCCTCGTAGTATCCCTTATAAATGTCGCCCTGATCGAAAAAGCGCTTGAATATCTTGGTCACGGCGGCGACGTGGTAGTCGTCCGTCGTGCGGATGAAGTGGTCGTAGGAGGCGTTCATCTTGTCCCAGATGCCGCGCACCTCGGCGGCCACGCCGTCAACGTACTCCTTCGGCGCTATACCCGCCCGGCGGGCGAGCTCCTCTATTTTCTGACCGTGCTCGTCGGTGCCGGTGCACATGAACACGTCATATCCCATGGCGCGCTTGTATCTTGCGACGGCGTCGGACATGATAATCTCGTATGTGTTGCCGAAATGCGGCTTGCGCGAGGCGTAGGCGATGGCGGTGGTAAGATAATACTTTGGCTTGTTCATTTTTTATATCCTTTCAGTAATTCGTCAGCGAAGATATTGTATTCGATGCAATAGCAGGGTATGAGGCGATAGACGAGCAGAACGCCGATGCTAAGCACACCGAGCACCGCCCATCCGGTATAGCGCAGGATAAACCAGGCAATGTCCCACATATGTCCCCTCGACGCCCGGAATGACGCCGCAATCGCCTCCAAAGCGCGCATGTCGCCGCGAAAGGCGTAGGACGGTACAAGGTAGGTGCGCATCGCCAGCATTATCGCCAACAACGCGACTATCACGTACGTCACTATGATGCCCGCGTGCACAAGCATGCGGACCGTCGTGTTGTGCGTCATGATGGCGAAGGTGTCGGCGTATCTCCACGCGGCGCCGCCTCCGAATATGCCTCCCGCAATAATGCCCAGAGGCAGCAGCCTCACCAGAAGCACAAGCCAGGTGCGCGGCAGTATGCGGTAGGGGGCCAGGACGCAGGAAATGTCCGCCCGCTCGTCGAGGCACAGCTGCCAGCCGAGCGTGTTCAGCCCGTACATCATGGGTGTGACGAAAAGCAATATGATTGCGGCATCGACGGCCAGCGAGATGTTGTATATCTGCGCCGGGAACTCGATCCACCGCTCAAGCAGCGCCCAGACCGCCGCAGTCAGCGGCGACACCAGCGCGGCGATTCCGAGAATCATTATTCCGGCTGTCACCAACGGCAGCCGCGCGCCGCGCGCGAACAACGCCCGCCGGGCGTCGACTATTTCAGCGTTTGTCATAAAGCGTACCTCTCTATCAGTTTTTGTGGTTGGCGCGTCGCGGCGGGCTACGACGGCTCGCCGTGTATCTCCGGCAAAGCGCGGTGTCTCACCGGCACTTTTCCGGCGTTCTTCCGGCGTTCTTCCGGCGTTCTTCCGACGTTCTTCCGACATCTCACCCGCGCGTCACGGCGACGTGACCGCCGAGGATGACGCGCTCAAGCCGGAGCCCCGAGTCGCCGTCGCGGCAGATCAGGGCATCGGCCAGCTTACCGGGCTCGAGGCTGCCGACATCGTTTTCAATGCCCACTACGCGGGCGGGCAGTATGGTTGCGCATGGCAGCGTCTCGGCGAGCGAAACGCCGCAGAAGCGCATAAGATTTTTAAGTCCCGAAAAGCAGTCAAGCGTACTGCCGCCGAGCGTTCCGTCAGCCGACAGCGCGACGCCGTCCTTCACCGTCACCGGCACACCGGCGATTTGGTACTGACCGTCCGGCGCGCCCGCGCCCTCCATAGAATCGCTGATAAGCACCAGCCGACGGTTGCCCGCACAGCGCCAGACAAGCCATATCATCTCGGGCGCGATGTGGTGGCCGTCGCAGATGAGCTCGCACATGGCCTCGCCCGTCAGCGCGGCGCAGACCGGCCCGCCCGCACGGTGATGCAGCGGCGGCATGGCGTTGAACAGGTGGGTATACGCCCTCACGCCGCGGCGTTCGGCCTCGACGGCCGTTTTGTAGTCCATCGCGGTGTGCCCGGCAGACAGCGTGACGCCGAGCCCGGACGCCGCCGCGGCGAACCTGCCGTCAGGGTCGAGCTCGGGTGCATAGCTGACGTGCAGCGGCAGCCCCATGCGTGAGACAAGCATGCGCAGCTCGTCGGCGTCGGGCGGCGAGAGCAGCTCTGCCGCCTGGACTCCGCGCTTCTGCGGGCTCAGGTAACGTCCCTCGAGGTGGGTGCCGATGAGTCGCGCACCGATGTCGGCGGTCGCGCTCCCGCGTTGCGCCGCGATATTCTCCGCCGCGCGATACCAGTCGTCGAGAGTTGCCGAGGCGAGTGTCGGGACGACGGTCGTGACGCCGCACTCGAGGTAGGATAGCTTCATGCGGCGCAGCGCGTTGCCGTCAGCCGTGCAGAAGTCGGCCCCGGCGCGGCCGTGCGTATGTATATCGACAAGTCCGGGGACAAGGTACCCGCCGCGCGCGTCGACGGTCACGTCGACGCCGTCGGGGCAGGGCTGTCCATCCGGGATAATATTCAGGATGCGCCCGTCTCCGCAAAGCATTTCGCCGCGGACAAACCGCCGCGCTGGGGTGTCGTATATCAGGGCGTTGGTGATGAGAGATTTCATGGTAAACCTCCGGGAATGTGGTGTACTATTGCATATGCACGTATGCTGAAGAGGTGCCTTCACCCGGTGGCGTGCCGGGAAGCTCGGCGAAAAACGCTTTTTAATGAATAAGTTCTTTGGCCCGAGGGGGCACTCGCCGAACGTCGGCGGGACGTTAAGAAGTGTACTTTTCTGCCGCGAGCAGAAAAGTACCAAAAGAATCGCCCCAGAGAGGGCTAACCTACGGTTCGCCCCCTCTG